>MVRA01000150.1 GCA_002067315.1 Methanocella sp. PtaU1.Bin125
CGGATCAAGAGGGATGACTTGCTGGACCTGCCGATGCTCTTCCGGCTCCAGTGCCTGCCGGTCACGCACGGCACGCCCCCCTTCGGCCTCTACGAGCCGCCGGTCCCCAGGGGCCGCATCCCGGCATTCCGGACGGACACGGGGGCCTTCCTCATCGCGGAAGCCCTCGGCGCCAGACGATGCATCCTCGTGAAGGACGTGGACGGGCAATACACGGAAGACCCGAAGAAGAACAAGAACGCCCGGCTGATCAAAGATGTCACGGCCGAAGAGCTCCTCAGCATGGATCTCGAGGACATGGTCGTGGAACGTAAGCTCGTCGAACTGCTCCAGGTCTCAACGAACGTGCACGAGGTCTATATCGTGAACGGCCACAAGCCACAGAATCTCGAGAAGGCCATTGCCGGCGAGAACGCCGGGACCATTATCCGCGCTTCGGCAGACGCTTCTAAAAAGAGTAAAAAGGGAAAGAAATAGCCGATCCGGGCTACGCCGCCGGTTTACGGGCAACTGACACCCGCCGCACGCTACTTCGCCGGCTCTTTCTGATGTCGGCCGCGGACGAGCCAGTACAGGAGGTACATGACGATGCCTGCTCCCAGGCCGACGGTCGGGTCCACGAGCAGTGTCACCAGGCCCATGATGCCGGTGATGATCAGGTGATCAGTTTTCGCAGCGCTCTTCAATAGCTCCACTCCGGCGAAGAGCAGGAGGGCGCCCATGATGGCGTACGGGATGAGCAGGAGCATGTCTGAGGTGGCCACGAAAGACAGTATGACGAAAAGCGTGCCGATCATGATGTTCGACCCGCCCGTCCTGGCCCCGAACCGGTAGTGCGCCGCCATCCCCCCGGCCCCGTGGCACATGGGAAAGCCGCCCAGCGGCGTGGCGACCACGTTGGCGGCGCCGATGGTCAGGGACAGCTTTTTATTCGAGACCTTCTCCTTGAACAGGTCCGAGGCCAGCAGGCTGGTCGCCAGTACGGCGTTGGTCAGCGTCAGCGGCACCTGCGCGATGCCCGCTTTATAGGCCCCGCTGATCAGCTCGTTGACGCCGGGCAGGTAAAAGTCCAGCGGAATGCCGAACTGGACGGGCGGCATCCCGAACTTCCATATACCGTAGCCCAGGCCCATGCCGAGGATGACCAGCGCGCCCAGGAAGCCGATGTTGCCCTTCTTACGGTCGGCGATCAGGATGACCAGGTAGATGGCGACGGCGAGAAGGCCGATCTCCCACTCGCCGAGGACGTACTGTCCGCCCTTGACCATCAGCAGGAGCGCCAGCCCGAGCTGGACGCCCCGGGTGAGGCTGACCGGGAAGTACTTCTCCACGTATTTGATCAGGCCCGTCAGCCCCAGCAGCAGGAAGAACAGGCCGACGAACAGGCCCGCGCCGATGATCTCGCCGTGGGTGAGCCCGATCCCGGTGACGCTGATGGCACCGACCACTTTCAGCGGTTCGGCGGAGACCGGCAGCTTGTAGATCAGCCCCGACAGGATGTAGAAAAGGCCGAACGCCAGCAGGATCGGGCCCAGCTCCATATGGGTCGTGATCACGGCCGCCAGGACGAACGGGACGATCGTCCCCAGGTCGGCCAGCGACCCGGCGAACTCCGGCAACGTGAACTTTGGCGTGGGCATGACGATCAGGGTATGCCTTCTGAATAAATAAACACTGTGACCGGGAACCGTCCCTGCCAGCGAGCGCTCGTCGCTTCATGATCATAACCGCGGCGGACTCAATCATCGCTGTGACGGCACGCAGTCGCCCTGTGATCTTATGTTCAACATATCTATTAAACAATTATCCAGGTTAATCAAAACGGTTAAATCAGATGATGCATGAATTGTTTTACACCGTTCGGCAACCGCCGCTCTGTCAGGAACGATCGACCTTATCGGATGCCCTGTGCCCGCGCCATCGTGTCACATTGCCCGGACTGTTCGCCGCGCAAGGGCTCGCGGCATGTACGGATGCCCGCTGAGGGCTAAACCATTGTATGGAAAGAGGAATTAAGCATGGAAGTGACTTATAAAACGATCGGCGTCATCCGCTCGGAATTTAAACGGAAAGACTGCACGCCCATCCAGAGCGTATTCAGCAAGGCCCGGGGTACCGTCGAACTGTTCCCGGAATATGCGGACGGGCTGAAGGACATCGAGGGATTCTCGCACCTCTACCTGATTTACCACTTCGATCAGGCCGAGAGCTGCTCGATCACCCATAAGCCGTTCCTGGACGGCAGCAGAGAACGCGGCATCTTCGCGATCCGGCATTTTAACCGGCCCAACCCGATCGGCCTGTCGATTGTCGAGCTCGCGGGTGTCCGGGGCAACGTACTGGAGATCGCAGGTGTCGACATCCTCGACGGCACCCCTGTCCTGGACATCAAGCCTTACGTCCGGCAGTTCGATGTCCGGGAAAACGTGAGGAGCGGCTGGGTGGACGAGCGGCGTGTCGAGTTCATGGACGTGAAAAGCTTCACGCCCGGAGACTTGAGCGAGCGGAAGACAAGATCCTGAGGATTGGCACTAATCCGCCGCCCCGGCCGTGGTTTTGCCCGCCTGTGCCGGTGCCGTTTGGTTCGCAGGCGCGCTCGCGGTCTTGTTAGTCGGTCCTGTCGCATTGGCCGGTTTTTTTGCGCTGGCATCCTTTGCAGCGGGCGCCTTCGCTTGCGCGGCGGCCAGCTGTGCCTTTCCTTCCAGGTATTGTTTGTACAGCATCCATGGATCGTTCATGCCGAACCCGTTGAAGCCGAGCCCGCTCCCGTAGCCAGGACCGCCCGGCCCGTACATCCCGTAAGGGCCGTAAATGCTATACTGGCCGTGGATGCCGTAGGGCCCGAAGATGCTGTACGGGTTGAAGAGCTCGCCGCCGACCGGCACGGCCGATACTTTCTTCCCCAGGCCGGCGAGCTCCCAGTAACTGAGACGATCGACCGCGATGCCTGGAAGGGCCGTGCCGGGCGTGGCCGGAAGCGGGCCGGTCGCCGCGCCCTGGGCAAACGACTGACAGGCCAGGGATATGACGATGAGCAAAATAACGCCGGTTATGGCAAGTTTCTTCGACAATAGTGATCCCCCACAAATCTTACAATCCTTTAAGAGGTAAAAAAAATATTTCGGTAAATCAGCGGAAAGCAGACAGACAGGGGACGGATTGTATCATTTATCCCATGCTGTAACCGTACGATGATAACCTAAAACGATTACCATCTTATATTTTAAGCAATTAATTTTTTTTAACATTAAGGTAAATCACGTACCCGTATCTCCGCAATTATTGGCACTCAGGTATAATAATCTGCTTAAAAAGAGTTTATTCGGGTAAAGAGGGTGTTGAGTTATGAGGTGTAAAGATACTGGAAGAGTCACACCTGCAAGTGCGCTTATTCGCTCATTATTCAGGGGAGTAAAGCTGATATTTT
The DNA here is from genome assembly GCA_002067315.1 of Methanocella sp. PtaU1.Bin125. GTDB lineage: Archaea > Halobacteriota > Methanocellia > Methanocellales > Methanocellaceae > Methanocella_A. The sequence goes on from MVRA01000150.1 coordinate 3,428, forward strand.
TATTTGCGATCGTCATCGTGCTGACGGTACCGGCCGAGGTTCTCGCATACACGCAAGATATGTTTGAGCTGGTGGTGCTGGGCGATCCAGGCCTGATCGTGCAAAACCAGAGCTATTCCACCCGGACCCGGCAGACGCTCTTTCATACGGCCACTGCTGCGGGCTCAGATACCGAAGCTTTCGCGTTAGACGGCTCGCCGCAGACAGGGCTGCGGCTGGCACAGACCAACGCGGGCCTGACAGCCGGCACGGAAACGGGATTTTTCACCTCGACTGCGACCTCGGATATCGTGCCCCCGCTCCATATCGGTAACGGGTTCCTGGGCACCTGGATAGGCGATCCGATCGCGAGCGGGGTACCCATATTTGCCGGCCTGATGTTCCCCGGGATGACCAGAATGGACCCGGGCCTGATGCCGTCTCAGTCGATAAGCCTGGCACCTGCCGGGACTGCGCCGGCGGCGAAAGGTGATGCTGGGGGTAGCCAGACTAAAAAGAACACCATGCAGTTCCAGCCGGTCATTAATAATGCCTTGAACGACAGCCTGGCGAACCAGAGCGCTAAAAACGCTACGACTGCCGCCATTGCCGCTGCCAACGCCACGAAGCAGAACGCGACCGCGAAGAACGAGAGCAAACCTTCACCGACGCCTTCTCCGACGCCTTCTCCAGCGATCAAGGAGGATCAGGTCTTCTATCACCAGCAGAATAAGCCGTTCTCCACGGCCCTGACTTACCCCACCGGGGTGTTCAAGGCGACGCCGGAGAAGATCCGGAACACGTCGAGCTTCGATCGGTTCCTCATGAACACCGTCGCCCGGAGCAGCATGGACAAAGGCTTTACCGGCACCACGTCGTCGCCCGTGATGATCACCCCGTTCAGATCCCTGGCCAAATACTTGCCCTACGAGTTCATCCAGGGCGCAAGGGGCATGACGATGCCGGGCACGCACCTGAACTACCGGGCATGGCCCCTGTAGCCGTGACGCGGCCGCCTACTCGAGATACAGGAAATCGACGCTGTCGCCGTCCCTGAGGCCCCCATCGTTCTCCGGGACGAACACGTAGGCGAAGTCCCCGTCGAACGGCGCCGGCCCTACTGTGCCGACGGAGGTCGCCCGGCCGTCGCGCACGCAGACCTTCACGACCGAGCAGCTGGCCTTTGGGCCGGGGCCGTTGCCGGACATGACGGCCGTACCGCGGACGTACCGGGCGGGAGGGTACCGGCCCAGCTTTCGCACCGCCGTGCCGACGAAGAGCATGGCGCTGATCGCGCAGGCGTCCGGGAATCCCGGCAAAAAGATGATGGGCGTCCTCCTATCGCCCTCTTCCACGTACCCCATGCCCACCGGCCGGCCCGGCCGGATGCCGACGCCGTGGACCACCACTTTACCCATCGACGCCACGATCTGCGGCATCAGGTCCCGCACGCCCACCGAGGTCCCGCCGGTCGTCACGATGAGGTCGTAGCCCAGGCCTGCCCGGACCGCTCCCGTCAGCTTTTCGAGGTCGTCGGGCACGATGTCCCAGACCGACGGCTTTCCGCCGTACCTCCGGACCAGGAGCTGGCACATCAGGCCGTTACTCTCGTTGATGTTCTCGGGGCCCGCCTTTCGTCCCCGCTCGATCAGCTCGTCGCCAGTGGGGATGATCAGCACCCGTGGCTTCTCATAGACCTCGACGCTCGCCATCCCCATGGTAGCGAGTAGCGCGATGTTCGTCGGCTTGAGCTGCAGGCCTGCCGGAAAGAGATGGTCGCCCGCCCGTAGGATCGCACCGCGGGACGTATAATTGTCGCCAGGCCGGGCCCCGATCGAGACACGAATGCCGCCCGGTTCGTCCGCCGTTTCTTCAACCGGCACGACAGCGTTGGCGCCCGCAGGCAGCGCGCTGCCCGTGTGCACCCACCGGCACTGCCCCGGCCCGACATTGCCGTCACCGGAAGGCCTGAGCAGGGCTCCGCCACCCGTCGTATCTTCCGCCAGCACCGCGTAACCGTCCATGAAGCTGCGGTCGTAGTGCGGGTAGTCCTGCGACGCGACGACATCCGCCGACAGGACCCTGTTGTCGGCGTAGTCCAGCTCCACCTTGTAGGTCCGGGCGATCGGCCGGACATGGAGGAGAAAAGCCTCAAGCGCGTCCTCGACGCTGGCGAGGTGATCCTTCTGGAATTTTCGGGGCATAGTATGACAGATGGTTAATCTTTATGTTAAACTTTTTGATTTTTTTAACAAAACAGTTGCATCGCGAAAAAAGAGAAGAAGAGTCCGCTCAGGCCGAGACTGCGGCGGGCTGGCGGGCTGTAGCCGGCTGGCCAGCCGCGGCCGGCGGGCCGGTCATGAAGAGCGGCTGCCCCACGGTTTGCTGGCCATACTGGCTGATCTTCGCCTGGGCCTCCGGGCTGGTCATGTACTCCAGGAATTTTTGCGCCATGGCCGAGTTCACGCCCGGGTGCTTCTCCTTACTGACCGCGATGATGTTATATGTGTTAAGCATGTCCGGGGTAGCGTCGACCAGTATCTCCAGTGCCGAAAGGTCCTTGCGGTCATTCAGGAACGTGCTCCTGTCGCTCAACGCGTAGCCATTCATCTCGTCGGCCATGCGCAGGGTTTCGGCCATGCCCATCCCGGTCGACTTGTACCAGGCCGTCTGCCGGCCGGGCATCGGGAGCCCCGCCGATTTCCAGAGGGAGGCTTCTTTGATGGCCGTACCCGAATTGTCGCCCCGCCCCACGAAGGTAGACTTCGAATCGGATATTTGCCTGAACGCCTGTACCGCGTTGTCCATGCCCCGGATGCCGGCGGGATCGCCCTTCGGCCCGACGATGACGAAGTAGTTATGGGCAAACTGCGTCCGGTCCGAGCCATAGCCCTCTTTCATGAACGCCTCCTCGGCCACCGGGCTGTGGGCGATCAGCACGTCGGCATCCCCCTCCCGGCCCATCTGTATCGCGGCGCCGGATCCCACGGCGGTGACCTTGACATCCACGCTGTTCGCTTTCTCGAACGCAGGCAGCAGGCTGTCCAGCAAGCCGGTGTCCTGCATGCTCGTCGTCGTGGCCAGCCGGAGCGTCTGCTTCGGGGCCCCGGTCATCGGGCTGACTGCGAGAGCCGAAGCAGCCGGCCACATGAACGTGGCCATGATCGCTATTGCAAAAAATGCCAAGACGACTGACAGTACTATTTTATTCCACTGCACAATAACATCCCCGTATGTCGGATAAAATTGTTAAATATTTAATCATTGTTAAATTATTATGTAAAATGGGAAAAGACGCCGGATTAAATTATGCTCGCGGTGTATGCTTCCGCCATGTGGAAACAGTTCGTTCACGCCGGGGCGACCGGGCAGGGCATAATATACCGGCTGCGCAAACAGAAACCTTCATGATCTAATCGCTGCCGATACGGATACTCGCTACGGATACTGGTTGCGTAAGATATATAAGTTAAACGGGCAAGGCTACGTTCAGTCGTTTATAGCGGGAGCGCAGCCGGACAGCGACAGGGAGGGTTGAGCACGGGATATATCACAGACGGGTTCATGCAGGCGATCAACCTGATCATCAGCCTCAATCCCGAAGTCATCGACATCACGAAGCTCTCGCTGCAGGTGTCGGGCACGTCTGTAATTCTCGCGGCGATCGTCGGCATTCCCATTGGCGTGCTGATCGGGCTCAACGAGTTCCCGTTCAAGCGCACGCTGCGTAACCTCATCAACACGTTAATGGGCCTGCCCCCGGTGGTGCTGGGCCTCTTCGTCTTTCTCATGATCTCCCGGGCCGGCCCGCTGGGCACCTTCGGCATCCTGTTCACTCCGACGGCCATGATCGTCGCCCAGTTCCTGCTGGTCACCCCCATTATTATGGGCCTGTCGATTGCGGCCGCCAGCGCGGTGGACCGGGTCGTCATCGATACCGCGATCTCGCTCGGTGCCCGGAAGCTCGACACGATGCGGCTGGTGATCAATGAGGCCCGGCCGGCACTGATCACGGCGGTGATCGCCGGGTTCGGCCGGGCGATCGCCGAGGTGGGCGCGGTGATGATCGTGGGCGGCGACATCCGCTGGAATACCCGGGTGCTCACCACGTCCATCATGCTGGAGACCCGGAAAGGCCAGTACGACCTGGCCATCGCGCTCGGGATCGTCCTGCTGGCCATGTCGTTCTTCATCAATTTCTTAGTCAGCTATCTGCAGGGGAGGCGAAAATGAGCCTCCTCTCCGTCCGGGGCGTCACCCGCCGCATTGGCAGGCGGGCGATCCTGAACGACGTGAGCCTCGACGTGGACCGCGGGGAGATGATCGCGGTCCTGGGCCCCAGCGGGTCGGGAAAGACGACCTTGCTGCGGGTGATCAACATGCTGGACCGGCCGGATGCCGGGACGGTGCTCTTCCGCGGCCAGGACATCTGGGCGGGGAACGAAGAGGAGACCCGTCGGTCGATGGTGATGATGTTCCAGAAGCCCGTCCCCTTCTCCATGAGCGTCTATGATAATATCGCCTACGGCATGAAGCTCCGGAAAATGAGTAAACAGGAGATCAGTGCCGCCGTCGAAGAAGCGCTGAAGCTGCTGGACATGGCCGGCAAGGAAAGCCAGTACGCCCGCAGCCTGTCGGGCGGGGAAGCGCAGCGCCTGGCCTTCGCGCGCGCGTACGTGCTCAAGCCGGACCTGCTGTTGCTCGACGAGCCGACCGCCAACCTGGATCCGGCGAACGCCGGCATCATGGAGCGCGTCATCCGGGAGACCAGCAGGAGGCTCGGCACGACCGTCATCCTGGTCACCCACGACATGTACCAGGCCAGGCGGCTCGCCAGCCGATCGGCCTTCATGCTGGACGGCGAGCTGATCGAGATGAAACCGACGGCGGAGCTGTTCTCCAGCCCCGATGACCCCCGCACCGCCCGCTTTATCAAAGGCGAGCTCATTTATTGAGCGTACGATCGTCAATCAAACGCTTACGCTTTTCTAAAACGTCTGGACCTGCTTATCGCTGAGAAAAAGTAAGGTTAAAAAATAAAAAAATGGAGAGGTTTCAGGTGGTCTGGTTGAGGACGTCAGCGTAGAACAACGGCCTGCCGAATTCCGCCTTACCGTAATCGCGAATCTTCTCCTGTGTCTCCTTGCTGGTCATGAACTCGATGAACTTCAGGGCGCCATTATAGTTGCTCGACGGGTACATCGTGTGGTTGATCGCGATGAGGTCGTACTTGTTGATCAGGTTCTTCGGGTCGTTCTCGACCAGCACGACCAGCGAGAGGTTCTTCTGGTTGTGGATGAAGGTGCTCAGGTCACTCAGCGTGTAGGCCTGCATCTCGTTGGCCATCGTCAGCGTCGATCCCATGCCGACGCCCGTCGATACGTACCAGGAGCTGTCGGTGATGTTAGACGGCGTCGAGCCGGTCATGTTCCACAGGGAGAGCTCCTTGGCGTTGGTGCCCGAGTTATCGCCCCTCGAGACGAACTTCGACTTCGAGTCGCGGATCTTCGTGAAGGCCTGCGACGCGTTGGTCAGGTCCTTGATGCCTGCAGGGTCGCTGGACGGCCCGACGATCACGTAGAAGTTATGCGCGAACTGCGTCCGGTTCCATCCGTAGCCATCGTTCACAAAGGTGGTCTCGTCCTTGGGGCTGTGGACCAGGAGCACGCTGACGTCGCCGGAGCGGCCGAGGGCAAGCGCCTGACCGGAGCCGACCGAGGTCCACTGGAGGTCCATGTTATATTTACTGTCGAAGTCTGACTTGAGATAGTCAAGCAGACCCGTGTCTTGCATGCTCGTCGTCGTCGCCATCTTGAGCACCTCCCTCGGCCCGGCCGAGGGGGTGGCTGTCGGAGCGCCCGTCGGGGCTGCCGTCGGGGTAGGTGTGGTACACCCGGATAGCACCAATACAGCGGTTATAGCGATGATCGCTACCAGTATAATGCCAGAGGCTTTTCGTGAAAACATAATGATCGGTTGTTATAGTTGTCGCTAAATGTATATATGTTTCGTAATTTTTATACATTAACAGGCGAACAGAGGTGCGGATAACAAAATACCCCGTTAATAACAGGGATATCTGTCGGAGCCCCGGATAAATCCCTGTATGCCACAGGCGGCATTTAACGATCATCCCGGTAATCTGCCGGCATCACCCCTGTATCTCCCGGGGCTGAGTCAGGCAACCTGCCGGCCAGTCCATTATGAGGTCGCCGGGTTTGCCCGTGAGGACGACCTGCCCGAGGTCCAGCACGCAGGCCCGGTCGCCCAGAGTCACTGCATCCAGCGGGTTGTGCAGGACGACGATACAGGGAATGCCGTCCTTTTTAATCCGCTCGCGCAGGCAGTCGCGCACCCTGGCGCTGGTCTGGATGTCCAGAGCGCTCAGCGGCTCGTCGAGCAGCAGCAGTGACGGTTTTATGGCCAGTGCCCGCGCCAGCGCCACTTTCTGCTTCTGGCCGCCCGACAGCTTCGATGCCCGGGCGTTGCGCAGTTCCCGGAGGCCGACAAACTCCAGCTCATCCATGACGCGGCGATCGATGTCCTCGCCGGGCATCCGTCTCGTCCGCAGCCCGAAGGCCACGTTATCATAGACGGTCAGGTGCGGGAACAGCGCATAATGCTGGTAGACATAGCCGATGTCCCGCTGTTCCGGCGGCAGATTGACGCCCTCATCGCTATCGTATAGCGTCCGGCCGTCAACCTGGATTAGGCCGTCGTCCGGCGTCGCGGTGCCGGCGATCAGGTCCAGCAGCGTCGTCTTGCCCGAGCCGTTGCTGCCCATGAGCACGAGGGTCTCGCGTTCGCCGGCGCTGATGTCGACCTCCAGCACGAAGTCCCGGAGCTGCTTTTTCGCCCTAATCCGGAGCAACGATGAGCCTCCTGCGGGAAAGGACTTTTACGGCGGCGATGACGGCGAACGAGGCGATGACCATGATGACAGCCAGGGCCAGCGACGCGTCCAGGTCGCCCTGCATGGCCGTATAGATGGCCAGGGGCATGGTCCGGGTGCGGCCCGTGAAGTTGCCGGCGAACATGATGGTGGCCCCGAACTCGCCCAGCGCCCGGGCCCAGGAGAGGACCGCCCCGGAGATCAGCCCGTTCAGGGCGACGGGAGCCGTGACCATGAAGAACGTCCGCAGCCGCGACGCCCCGAGGGTGCGGGCCGCGTGCTCCAGCGAGCGGTCCACGTCCTCGAAGCTGGTCCGCGCCTGGCGAATGTAGAACGGCGACGCGACGAACACCTGCGCCATGACCACGGCGACCGTGGTGAACGCGATCGTGACGCCGAACACGTCCAGGTACTGCCCCAGCACGCCCCGCCGGCCGAAGGCCATCAGCAGCGCCAGGCCCGCCACGGCCGGCGGCAGCACGACGGGCAGATCAATTACCGTATCGACCAGCTCCTTGCCCGGGTAGTGGCCGCGGGCGTTGACGTAAGCCACCGGCGTCCCGACGATGACGACGATGAGCGCCGAGGCCGCCGACGTGATCAGGCTCAGCTTCAGCGCCTCGACGACCACCGGGTCGCCCAGCGAGGACAGGAAGGCTTCCGGGGAGATCTTCAGGAAGAGCGAGAGCACTGGCAGCCCCGTGAACAGGAGGACCAGCAGATAAACTAATATGACGGCGAAGGAAGCGAATACGGCACCGTGCCAGTTCCGCGCTGCCCCCGCCGCCAGCCTTTTTTCGCTCATACCGGGGAGAACCCGTTCTTCGTGAGGATGGCTTTCCCGGCATCGGACCGGACGAAGTCGATGTACGCCTGGGCCAGTGCCTGACCCTTCGTTTCGCCGACGATACCGATCGGGTAGACGGCGATCACGTTCAGGCTGTCCGGTATGGCGATGGTCGTGACCTTATCCCGGTACTCGGCCGGCACGTCGGAGACGTAGACGAAGCCGGCATCGGCCTCGCCCAGCGCCACCTTGGACACCACGTAATTTACCGTAGTCTCCTGCGACACCACGTTGGCCATCACGGCCGTCCGGTAGGCGGAGCCGTAGGCCGTGTCATTCGCCATCTTGTCCAGGATCTGCAGCGTGTAGCTTCCCACCGGGACATCTTTGGTGCCGATGACGATCTTCACTCCGGGCTTCGCCAGGTCCGCAAGGTTGTTGACCTGCGCCGGGTTGTCCTTCGGCACGATGACGGCCAGCTTGTTGTTGGTGAACGTGACTACGCTGGCGTTGTTCATCAGGCCCTGGTTCTTCAGGGCGTTCATGTGGGACGCCGAGGCCGAAGCGAAGACGTCGGCGCTGGCGCCCTGCTCGATCTGAGTACGCAGGGCCTGGCTGCCGTCGAAGTTATAGACGACGCTGGCGCCCGGCTGTACCGCCTCGAAGGCCGGCTTGATCTCGTTGAAGGCGCTCGTCAGAGAGGCCGCCGCAAACACGGTCAGGTCCGTCTGCGGGACCGGCGTGGGCGTCGGCGTCGAGGCCGGGGCCGGTGTCGGCGAGGCGCAACCCGCCACGATCAGGGCGGATATCAAAACAATAGATGTTAATACTACGATAGACACTCTTTTCTTGTCGGACATTCAGTCACCACCAATACAATAATGCCCGGTGTATATAAGATTTGTTAATCAACATTAAAAAGTTTAATATTTATGTTAAACATAGATAAAAATCATCTGTTAAATACTCTTCAGCCGGACTTCGTACAGGGCCTGCCAGGATATGAGCTTTTATAAAAAGACGGCTAATTAACCATCAAACGGATGGGGATACTGTTGAACTGGAAACCGAACGACATTTTAAAACTCGTCGTATCGCTGGCACTGTCGTTTACGGCAGCCGCCGTCGGCACGCTGGCCGTGATGCCGAACCTCGCCTGGCAGGACACGCTGAACAAGCCCTTCTTCGCTCCGCCTAACTGGCTCTTCGGCCCGGCGTGGAGCATACTGTTCATACTGATGGCGATCGCATTGTGGCTGGTCTGGCTGAAGTGGCCGTCGAAAGAGGCGAAGTGGGCGATTGCGCTGTACCTGGCACAGCTGGTGCTGAACGTGCTGTGGAACTACCTGTTCTTCGGCATGCGGAACATCGGCCTTGGCCTGGTCGAGATCCTCGTGCTCCTGGCCATGATCGTCGTGACGGTCAACGCGTTCTACCAGGTCGACAAACGCGCGGCGTACCTGATGG
>MVRA01000151.1 GCA_002067315.1 Methanocella sp. PtaU1.Bin125
GATCGAAGGGACGCCGGTCACGTGCAGCATCCACGAGACCCGGCCCGAGGTCTGCCGGCGCTTTCCCGGGTTCAGGTAAAATTACCGGGCCTTACCTGTGCATACGACCCTGGAAACAGGGAACAGTAAATGGCCGCAGAGATCGCAGAGGGGCGCAGAGACCGCAGCTACACTTATTTAAGAGTCATTAATAAAACCTGAAAGAAACTGCGGTCTCTGCGCCCCTCTGCGGTCTCTGCGATCTTTTACCGCGTTCGCTCATGCATTCCCGATGCATTTTTCACTCAACGAAAAGCGGCCCTGCACTCTTCGAGGAGCTGCGCGTTATCGGGCCGCTGGCCTGGCTCGTAAAGCTTATGTTTGGCCCTGATGATGCCGCTCGGGTCGACGACCAGGATCTGCGGGTCGGAGATGTGCGTGATGACCTCGAAACAGACGTGCTGCTGCTCGGAGCTGCATTGTCCCACGCCGTACATCCAGGTGACCGTGTGGTCACTGTCACACAGCAGCCCGAAGGGCAGATTACGGTCGGCGGCGATCTGTTTCCCGGCGCTCACCGGGATGATGGAGATCGGGAAAATGACGGCGTTCTGGGCTTTAAACTGCGGGTAGTCGCCGGCCAGGGACGACAGCCGGTCCATGCAGCGCGGGTCCTCGTGGTTGAAGAAGAAGAGGACCACGGCCTTCTTATTCTTGCAGTCGTACAGCCTCACGGTCCTGTCGCGGCTCGACGGCAGGGTGAAGTCGGGCGCCATCTCGCCGACGTCCGTCTTGTACACCATGTTATACATAAGACTTCAACAGTGGTTTATAATGCCGGGATAAAAACCAGACCCCATAAAAACGCATCGCGTCGGGCGTCACCGGCGGGCTTTGCCCCGGAAATGGCGCGCGCCGCTGCGTTCGCCGACCAGCCAGGACCCTTCGCTGTCATGTACGACGGTCAGGCCCGTAGCCCCGCGACCGGCTTCCATGTCCAGCTTTTCGAGCAGGCCGACTGACTCTTCCAGCTCCCGGACGCTGCGGGCGATCAGCTGCTCGGCCATGGCACGTGCCTCCTGCGCGCTCATCCTCTCGCCACTCCGGCCGTCGCACTCGCCGGCGCCGATCTCGCCCTCGTCGAGGTAAAACGGGTAGGTGCGGCAGATGAACGGCCGGGCCTCGTAAATCCCACACCGGCCGTCTTCGAGAAAGATGCAGTCGCCGTCCGGCTTTTTGCGCAGCGCCCACTCGAAGGCCTGCCGGTTGCCGTGGCCGTCCACGTCGCCGTCTTCCTCCGGCTCGACGACCTCCAGCCACTCCCGGCCCGTGGCCGCCATGATCGCCCGGATTTCACCGGGGAATACCGTGACCGTGTTATCCCCGTAAGCGCCCCGGCAGCATTTCGCGCACCGCCGGCACTTGAACGCCGGCAGGCGCCGGGCTATCTCGTCCGGGCTCGTCGCACGGGCTTTCTTCAGGTCTTTCCGGAACCGCCGGATCTCGCCCTCGACGCTCATCGGTGGCTCGCGCACACCTCGAGAAAGTTTTTCAAAAGCAGGATGCCCTTTTCCGTATGGGAGACCTCGGGATGCCACTGCACGCCGTAGAGCGGCTTCGACCGGTGACGCATCGCCTCGTACTCGCAGATGTTCGACCGCGCGAGCTGGACGAAGTCGGGCGGCATCTTCGCCACCTCGTCCTGGTGCGACGCCCAGACGACGGTCTTCGGCCCGATGCCCTTGAGGATATCGTCTTCCTCGACCACCTCGATGTCGACCCGCGCGAACCCGCCGTACTGCCCGGTGCGGAGCTCGCCGCCGAAGGCCTTCGCCATCAGCTGGTGGCCGAGGCAGATGCCGAGGATGGGCTTATCGATCTTGATGAGGCTTTCGCCGTTGCCCGCCCGGTCCATGGTCGGCCCGCCGCTGAACACCAGGCCGTCGGGCTGCTGCTTGAGGACGTCGTCCACGGATAACGTGTTGGGCACGAGCTTCACGTCCATACCCAGGTCGCGCAGCGACCGGTGAATCAGGTGGCACGTCTGCCCGTAGTTGTTGACGACCAGCAGTTTCAGCTTTTCCATGGTTGTCTACTCCTGCAATAAAGTATATAAGTTTTGTCGGGGGCACAGAGGCCACAGAGAGCACGAAGGGCACAGAGGTACTGCTATTTGCTACCCGGCCCGTGCTGTGCCCGGTCCGCACCTTGCTTCCGGTAAAACGCGGCCATGACCTTTGCCGATCCCAGGCCGGAGGCTCCGAGCCCCGCCAGGTCGAGCATCGTCTGCTCCGCGGAGACCACGCGGATGTCGTCGACGAGAACGATGTCGTCCATTTCCCGGTCGGGGGCGTAGACCTGGAAGCTCACGCCCTTCCCTTCGCCCATCAGGCTTTTCGTGACCAGCGCCGCGTTCTCGTCCGCGTAGAGCTGGACGCAGCCGCCGGACGCCCTGCCTTCCAGGTACAGGTCGGCCGCCGTGAACAACGCGCACGCCGACCGGGGGATGATGCCCGAGACGTTGGCGTACAGCTCGTGCAGCGCTTCCGTCTCGTCCTCGTAGGCGCTGGTGAACTCCAGGGACCGCAGGCTGTTCACCGGCCGCTCCCAGGCGACGTACTCGAACAGGCGATCGACGTTCGAGATCCGGACCTTACGGCCGTGCTCCTCCGCCACGCCGATGTCGATCAGCTTCTTCACGACCGACCGCGTCCAGGGGTACGACACGCCCGTCTCCACGGACGCGTGGTTCATCGTGGCATCGTTCCTGATCAGGTAGCAGACGACCTTCCAGGAGCCCGGGGACGTGATCTTGACCGCCTCCGGCGACACGCCCCTCGGCCGGCCCGTCCCGAGCTTGTGGAAGGCGCCTCCCGATTTGACGAAAGCCGCCTTCGCGTCGGGCGCGATCGCCGGGGCGAAGAGCTTCAGGACGATCTTCCGGCCGCTGTAGCGCTGGGATACGACCCGGGCATAGAGGCTGAGCTTCAACACCGTCTGGACGGTGGCCCGGGCCAGCTTGATGCCCACGACGAGGACTGACGTCTCCTGCTCCAGGATGACCTCGTAGAAGTCGCCGTCGTAGCTGACGTTCTCGATCGCCGCCCGGGGATAGTCCCGGCGCAGCTGGTCGATCACCGCCTGCACCTTCGGGTTGCCGGTCTGACCTTTCAGGCTCATTAAGGGCGTAATTCTCTTTGAAATGTATAAATATCTTTACACTGACGGCACAAAGGTCCCCCGGACACGGGAGCGGTAAAGAAAAAATCAGACAGGGCAAACCTGTACGCAGTAGTCCGGCCCGTATCCCGTGCCGATGCACCGGGAATAGCAGTTGCTGAACCAGCCTCTGTACTTATAGTTATCCATATACGGGTAGCTGGTATCCCAGAACGGGTACTGATTGTCCCACAGGGGATTTTGCCACTGCTGATAGGGATAGATCGAAGGGTTCCAGCCACCGGTGTATATGCCTGCACTGCCTGATGCGCCGGCGCCCGCGCCGGCGCCGCCCCCGTTAAACGCTCCCGCAGGCATCGAGAATGCCAGTACCAGCACGACGATGGACAACAGGGCCATACATATCGTTCGTCTCGGTTTCATTTTTGCTCACCATGAATGACGGACGTTACTGCAATATAAAATGAATGACCTGTCTAAAACCGGCCTGTGCCGCGATACGAAATACTATAGTCGCACGTGGTAACTGTTCAGGTGTTTCTTGGGAGTCCTGTTCAGGCTTCCGGAATAGCCTTTGCGGAGGCTTAGCGCAGGACG
>MVRA01000152.1 GCA_002067315.1 Methanocella sp. PtaU1.Bin125
CGTCCTGCGCTAAGCCTCCGCAAAGGCTATTCCGGAAGCCTGAACAGGACTTTCAAGGAACACCTGAACAGTTACTAATATTTTAACTTTATTAAAGGCTGAGCTAAAACAGGAATAGTAAAAGGCCACAGATCAATACGGTTCGACACTCCGGTCGCGTCGACGCAGAGGGGCGTAGTGTACCCGGCGGATGTTAAACGGGTATTAAACGATGATTACTGTTAAGGTCAATCGCCGGGGTCGTTATCGCGCGCTGCGCGCCCGGGGCGGGAGGGAGGGTAGTACGGATGGCCCGCCGAAGGCGGCAAACGACAAATCCGGGCGCGCAAATCCGACGAGTTTTTTAGGGAGTCGATCGATGACCGGGGTTTTGGTCAGTTATCAATGATGAAAAACAGACATCACGGTGGTCGCATGCCCCGCCAGAGCGTCCGCGCGCGCGTGACCGCAGCGCAGGCTGCCCGTATGTTACAGCGCAGGCTGCCTGTATCCCCGGCAACCGCAATCGCCAGAATGCCCGACTTTTTCGTATGAGAGACTTTCAGGATTTTCATCGTATATGCCTGTGCAGCAGGCACATCAGCGTTTCATGAGACCTGGTTCTATCAACTTATCATTAGAACGGCATGCCCCAGAGCGGATACCATTTGCTGACCGCATCCTCAACGGGCAGGATGCCGGTGACAGCTTCTTTCATGTGCAGCTCGTAGCGGACGTCGTGCTCGTTGTTCTCGGGCGCAAACGGGTAGAACCGCCCGTCCCGGTCGTATATCCAGTAGGCCTTGCGGCCTTTTTCGTTGAACTCGAAGGCGATGCAGAGAATGTCGCCCCCGTATCTCGCGTCGTTCAGCCGTTGACAGACTGTGGCCGCCGCAGTTACGACGCCGTTGAGATCGCCCTGCAGGATGACCCATGTGCAGCCGTATTCGTCGTCGGCCAGCTCGTAACGGGCGGGCAGCGCTCCGGTGACCAGCAGCCCGGTCAGGTCCAGTTTCGACGGGCCGGCCCTGCTGCCCCACGGCGGCTGCAGGCATATGCCCGCTTTGCCGGAAAAGATCAGACCTGCCGACGATAACGCATCACCTGCCGCTGCCAGTGACGTAATCCCCTCGACCGGCATCGGCTTTGGCTTTCGTCGCAGCAGGTCGAGCAGGCCCATTACCGACCCATCGTCTGTTCCATGCGCTTCAGCTCACGGATGCGCCGCTCCAGCGACGGGTGCGTGGAGAACAGCTCGAAGATCGACCGGCCCCGGATCTGGGGGATGATGTAGAACTGGTTCATCGCACCGCCGCCCCCGGCTCGAAGATCGCGGGTCGGCACCTGCTGCATGACGCCGCTGATCTTGAGGAGCGCGTTGATCAGGTGCGACGGCTGGCCGGTGATGTAGGCGGAACCCCGGTCGGCCGCCAGCTCGCGGTACCGGGACAGGAGCCGCACCAGCAGCAGGCTGGCGAAATAGACGACAAGGGCGACCGGTAACAGTAGGATGATGCCGCCGGTGTTGCGCCGGTCCCGGCCCCCGTACATGCCGCCGAACATGAACGACTGCAGGATGAACATCGCGATCGTCGACAGGAAGCTGGCCAGCGTGATCACCGCCACGTCCCGGTTGCGCACGTGGCTGAGCTCGTGAGCGAGCACGGCTTTCACCTCGTCCAGGTTCAGCTTCTGCATCAGCCCGTTCGTGACCGCGATGACCGAGTGTCGCTTGCTCCGCCCTGTCGCGAACGCGTTAGGGACGTTCGACGGCACGACCGCCACCCGGGGCTTGGGCAGGCCGGCCTCTCTGCACAACTCGTCTACGATCTGATGCAGCTCCGGGGCCTGCTCGGGCGTTACGACCTTCGCCCGGGTGCTCGCCAGCACCAGCTTATCGGAGAAGAAGTACTGGATGCCGAGCATGACGGCCGCGATGATCATCAGCATCGTGGGATTGACCCCCAGCCAGTACAGGAATCCCAGGAAGGCGAGGTATATGACGCCGATAAGCACCAGCGTCAGTATCATCCGGATCTGCAGTCCGAAATCGGCGGGCCAACGTTTCATGCGTAAAAAGACGCTGGCCACGCCAATAGCCGTTATTCCTATTTAATGAAGAAAAACACGACCGCCATCATCGCATAGAGCGCGACGAGCTGGACGCCTTCGAGCCAGTTGGACTCGCCGTCCGTGGAAATCATGTTGGCGATGACCACGGCCGCGATCACTGCGACTACCTCGAACTCGTTGAAGACCAGATTCATCGGGGTGCCCATCAGCCAGCTGATGAAGACGAGGACAGGGGCGATGAGCAGGGCGATCTGGGTGCTCGATCCCATGGCGATGTTCATGCTCAGGTCCATCTTGTTCTTGATCGCCATGAGAATGGCCGTGCTGTGCTCGGCGGCGTTGCCGATGATGGCGACGACGATCACGCCGATGAATAATTCGGTCAGGCCCAGGGACTGGCTTACGTGCTCTATGGAGCCGACCAGGATCTCGCTTTCCACGCCTACCGCGATCGTGGCCAGGACCAGGACGAGGGTGGCGTATTTCTTAGACCAGTGAGGCTTGCACTCCTCCGGGTCCTCCTCGCAGTTGTAGAGGTGCTTATGGGTGCGCAGCGAGAACAGCAGGCTGCAGACATACGTGACTAAGAGGACCGCGGATATGCCCAGGCTCAGGTTCTCGACGTCGTCGAAGCCGAGCACATGCGAGGCCAGCGCCGGGAGCACCAGCCCGATGGCCGCGAGCATCAGCATGGTCGAGGCGACGCCCTGCGCCGAAGGGTTGAAGGACTGCTTTTCCCGCTTCAGGCCGCCGAAGAACATGGAGCAGCCCGTGATCAGGAGGACGTTGCCGATGATGGCGCCGGTGATGGAGGCCTTCACGACCTCGAACAGGCCGGCCTGAATGGCGAAGAAGGCGATGATCAGCTCCGTGGCGTTGCCGAACGTCGCGTTCAGCAGCCCGCCGATCCCCGCGCCCACCTGCTTGGAAAGCTCCTCCGTGGCCTTGCCCATGAAACCGGCGATCGGCACGATCGCCAGCGCTGCCGAGATAAAGACGATGATCGGGTCGACGTGCAGGAGGTCGAGCGCGATGCTGACCGGTATGAACACCAGCAGGACCGCAAGGATACGGTCATAACTGAGCTTGATCATAGCCAGAAAATAGCCGTGGCACCAATATAAAGCTAACTATCCGCAAAACTATCGGCCAATTTATATATAATTATATATTCAATCATTGTCTCGTCAGTGAGGGTTATCTTCCATGCTGGTAAAAAAGAGCGCCCGGCTGGCGGCCGGTAGCATGATTAGCGACCTGGCAGCCTACGATCGGCTTTCGGTCCCGGTTCTCGCCGTAGGCAAAGACTTCAGGATTTTGCTCATCAACGAGAAAGCCTGTGAGCAGACAGGCTATTCCCGGGAAGACGTGCGGGATAAGAAGCTGTTCGATATCGCGAGCCCCGGCGACCTGAAGAGCCGGATGCTGCGCATGTTTAAGGGTAAAACGCTCGCCGGCGACTTTACGGCCAGCGGCTCGCTCGTGACTAAAAACGGCCGCATCAGGAAAGTGGAATGGCAGTGCCGCATCCGGTACGAAGGGACATCGCCCGCCGGAGCGGTCATCACGTTTGTCGACCTGACGGGCGCCGTGATAGCGATGGAGCTGGCAAGGATCATGGCAGGCAGCCGCACTGTCGAAGAGACTACCTGCAGGTTTATGGACCTGTTGAGCGATCCGCTGAACATGAAGATCGCCAGCATCAGCCTGGACCTTGAAGGTGGGGAGACCCTCACGTACACTCGGGCATACCCCCACGGGGGAATGCAAAAAAAACCCCGGCATGCCCTGAGGGATAGCCAGCCGGCACCCTCGCAGACATATAGCCGGGTATTTATGCTGGTATCGGGCGACCGGGCGATCGGCAGGCTCGAGCTGAAGACTTACGGGGGATCGCCGCTCATGGCAGAGGACGAGGCGTACGTCAGCCGTCTTTGCGAGACGCTGGCCGACGGCATTGCCCGCCTTTCGCCAGGAGAGCGGAGCGCAGAACATCCGCCGTCAGCCGGCCGGGAGCCGCCGTCAGAAGAGACCGAGAAGGGGCGACAGCTCCTGATGGACGCCGACGAGAGCCGCGAGATGATCAACCACCTGATGAGCATGCTTCCCCACGGCATGATGATATACGGCCGGGACGGCAGGGTGGTGATGGCCAACGAGGTAGCCGGCAGGATCCTGGGCATCAACCGGCACGACCTCGAAGGCAGATCAGCGCTGGAGATTGCGCGAGGCCTCCGGGAGGAACGTGCCAGCGGCCGGCTGATGACCGGCCGGAGCCATGCCATATGCCGGGCGCTGGGGACCGGGGCCCCGGTGCATAACGTGCGATCGACCATACTGGTAGACGGCTGGCGCCGGGTGATCAACACCAGCGCCGTGCCGTTACGCAACGCTGCCGGAATCGTGACGGGTTGCATATCGACCTTAAGGGACGTGACCGCGATGGAGTCTATCGTCCGGCTGGGCAACATGGCCGTGAAGGAACGAAACGTCAACGACCTCATCGAAGAGTCGCTGGACGTCATCCTGAACGCCTCCGGCCTCCGGACGGCCAGCCTGTACGTCCGGGACGGCAATACGTTGCGGCTAAAAGTACAGAAAGGCGAGCACGAGGGCATGCCGGTCCCCGTCTGCGCGGACGAGCCGGACGCCCAGAACCCGACGATACAGAGCCGGGTGTACCTGAGCGGAAAGCCGCTCGTCATCAAGGACTACCGGCGATGCGCATCTGTGCGGCTGTTTGACCCCCTGGCCCGTAAACGGCCTGTGCAGAGCATGGCCGGCATACCGCTGCGCTCGGACCGGGGAGTGATCGGCGTACTGGTCGTCGCCACGGGCGAGGGCCAGCCTCTTGCCGACGTCCACGTGACAGAGCTGACAGCCATGTGCAGCCAGCTGGCCGCCGGTATCGACCGGGCCCTGAGGCTGGACCTGTAGGCGGCGGTGCCTGAAACTGATGACGAAAGGGCGCAGGGGCAGGGTACCTTGCTACTGGCGTCCGGATACGGGGCACCGAAAGAGCGGTTAAAAACGGCTGTTTTTGGCTAAACATTCGAGAAGGGTTTAGCCGATGCGCTCTGACCTTTCTCCGGGGATGGAACATTGAACCTGAAATGCACTAAATTACTGTCAGTGCTGTTATCGGCAGCCATCATGTGTACTGCCCTCGCCGTGGCCTTCGAGGCCGCCAGCGGACAGCAGCCCATGGGCCCGGGAGGCTTCTCGCTGCCCGGCCTTAACCTGCAGGGCTTCGCCGGCGACGGGAACAATATCTGCCTGTCCATGAGTGTCGCCTCGCAGCAGGACACGAGAACGTACTTCCTCGTGAACAAGATCGCAGTCTACCGTACGGACGCTACCACCGCGACGCTTTACGAGCTGAACGGCGCGCTGCCCGGCGTGATGGATACCCGGGAAAACAGCTTCCAGATCGACGTGAGCCAGCTGCCCTCGTACGCCGGGCAGCCGCGACAGGTCAGCGTCGACGAGCTGTACCGGGTCATGCGGCCGGATGTCAGCACGCTGTTCCTCCGCTTCGTCACGGGTCCGGCCAGCATGCAGGGAGCGCAAGCCGTGTTCAGCGTGACCGCCATCGACGTTATCGCTCCCGACGGCGGCATGCAGACGTTCACGATGAGCCAGCCGGTCTCGCTGGTCTACGACCAGTCCACTTCGCGGATATACACGGTAGGCTTCAGCCAGATGTACAGGTTCTTCGACACGTACATCACCAACGTGCAGAATAACTACTATACATCGGTCACCTACAACATTTACGTGATCGGCACGGTGCCGGTGACCCCCGCCATCGTATACCCGGTCCTGACGCCGATCGTCATCCCGGCGCCGTTCCCGATCTACTATCCGGTGCCGTTCCCGGTGCCCTTCCCGACGACGAAGCCGCCGGTCACGCCGACGCCTGCGCCAACAGGCACGCCTGTGCCGACAGTGACGGCAACACCTTCGCCGACAGTCACCGCCACGCCCGGGCCGACAGTGACGGCAACACCTTCGCCGACAGTCACCGGGATGCCCACAGTCACGGTGACGCCGAAACCCACGGGTACGCTGATACCCACGACGATTCCGGGTATCACCGGCAGACCGACCATCGGACTACCGACCGCGACAATGAAGCCGACTGTGATGCCGACAACAATTCCGGGTATCACCGGCAGACCGACCATCGGACTACCGACCGCGACAATGAAGCCGACTGTGATGCCGACCACAATTCCAGGCATCACCGGCAGACCGACCATCGGACTGCCGACTGCCACACTGAAGCCAACGATCGCGCCGACAACGATTCCGGGTATTACCGGCAGGCCGACCATCGGCATTCCCACCGGAGTCGTGATGCCGACAGAGAAACCCATTTTGCAGCCGACGGCCAGGCCGATCGCTGAGCCGGGATTCCTCGGCCCGCAGACGCCCCCGTCACAGGGAGGGATTATCGGAAACCGCTAGAAACCACCGTATCGCCAGTTGTATAAGGCATGGGTTCGCCCATGCCTTTTCCCGGCAGTTCACACTTCGTAATTCATATTTCCTAAATCCAAACAGGGTAGGAATTCTATTTATATGGACGATTTCAATAGAATAAATGTTAAAAAAAGCTGTTCTTGCGCCCGACAGTGATGCGGGGCAGCTCCAGCGGTGGGAACCTATGAACCTTAGAGTACTGTATCAGACACCGGTACTGAAACTAATGAATGGGCTTGTATTTGCCGATTCGTTCATCCTCATCTTCCTGGGCGTGGGATTCCAGGGCGACCAGGGGATGGCATTCGGCGCGCTCTACGGCCTGCTGGGCGGCATCACCGCTGTGCTGGCGTTTAACGTCGTCGTCCTCGCCATGATCATGCTGAGCACGCGCACGCAGAAGAAGACAGCGCAGAAGACCGCGCGAAGCAAAGCTTAAGGCTTACGCGACCATTATTCTGCTGATGATTGAGCCCGAGTTCAAGGAGGGTTTGCTGCCGGTCATCGTGCAGGACGCGGCCACCCTCGAGGTCCTGATGTTCGCCTACATGAGCCCGGAAGCCTTCCGGCTGACACGCGAGACGGGCGTCGCCCACTACTATAGCCGTAGCCGGGGGAAGCTCTGGAAGAAAGGCGAGACCTCCGGCCACCTGCAGCGCGTGAAGGAGATGCGTATCGACTGCGACCGCGACTGTCTGCTGCTCCTCGTCGAGCAGGACGTCGCCGCGTGCCACACCGGCTACCGGTCCTGCTTCTACCGCACCGTCGAAGGCAAGATCGTGGGACGTAAAGTCTTCGAGCCCGGCGACGTGTACCCGGGACGCTGATTCCTGCCCAACTATAGCATGAGATCAGGAACGCCAGGAACAGTCAAAGGCCGCAGAGACCGCAGAGGGGCGCAGAGTACGCGGTTACTTTTTAGTTTTCCACGATACCACGTCAATAATGAAACTGCGCTCTCTGCGCCCCCCTGCGGTCTCTGCGGCCTTTAACCGCGCCGGGCGTTCCGCCACGCATAGCAGGGAATTAGTCGATAATACGCATCCAGAAGATGATCGGTAAAGGGCGGGATTTGTCCTTATGATGCCATCGGGAGACAGTTTTTTATGCTGACGATCTAATCTAGCAATGTGAGAAGATGCCAGCATCCATGAAGTTAGTCCCGGACACCAGCACGATCATCAACGGCAGCATCACCGAGCGCGTCGAGTCGGGCGAGTACAGGGGCGCGAACATCATCGTCGCCGAGGCGGTCGTATCCGAGCTGGAGGCGCAGGCGAACAAAGGCCGGGAGGTCGGCCACAACGGCCTGGAGGAGCTGCGGAAGCTCCACGACATGGCCGTGAACGGCGAGATCACGCTGCAATTCACGGGGCCCCGGCCGACGCCGGACCAGGTCCGCCTGGCCCCGGGAGGCGAGATCGACGCCATGATCCGGAGTCTCGCGGTCAAGTACGACGCAAAATTCGTGACCAGCGACCGGGTGCAGGCGAGCGTCGCCCGCGCGACAGGCATCGACGTCATCTACATCCAGCCGGAGAAGGAAGAGCGTAAGCCCCTGAGCCTGATGAAGTACTTCACGCCGGACACGATGTCCGTCCACCTGAAGGCGGACGTCGAGCCCTACGCGAAAAGGGGCAGCATCGGCGCCATGCGGCTGGAAAGGATCGACGACAAGAAGCTCAAGGACAAAGAGCTGCTGCGTATGGCCCACCAGATCCTGGAGCACGCCAGGTCTGACCCGAACGGGTTCATCGAGATGGAAAAGGGCGGCGCGACCGTGGTACAGCTCGGCTCGCTGCGCATCGCCATCGCGACGCCCCCGTTCTCCGACGGCGTGGAGATCACGGCCGTCCGGCCGATCGCGAAGCTCAGCCTGGAAGAGTACGCGTTCAATAAAGCGCTCAAGGAACGTATCATCGAGAAGCGCCGCGGCATCCTCGTCTCCGGGCCGCCGGGCGCCGGCAAGTCCACCTTCGCCCAGGCTATCGCGGAGTTCTTGCATGAGCACGACTTCATCGTCAAGACCATGGAATCGCCCCGCGACCTGCAGCTGCCGGAAGCGATCACCCAGTACGCGCCGCTGGACGGGAGCATGGAAAACACCGCCGACATCCTGCTGCTGGTGCGGCCGGACTACACGATCTACGACGAGCTGCGCAAGACGTCCGACTTCATGGTGTTCGCGGACATGCGCCTGGCCGGCGTGGGCATGATCGGCGTGGTGCACGCGACCCGGGGCATCGACGCGGTGCAGCGCTTCATCGGGCGCATCGAGCTGGGCGTGATCCCGCAGGTGGTCGACACTATCGTGTTCATCGATAAGGGTACCATCGAGAAGGTCTACGACCTGATCTTTACGGTTAAGGTGCCGCATGGCATGCAGGAAGCAGACCTGGCCCGGCCCGTCATCCTGGTGAACGAGATGGAGTCGGGCAAGCCCGAGTACGAGATTTACACCTACGGCGAGCAGGTCGTCGTGATGCCGATCGGCGTCGAGAAACGGAAGCCGAAGGCGGTCCAGAAGCTGGCCGCGAAGGAAATCCAGAAGGAGATCGGCAAATACGTCCGGGGCTACGTCGAGGTGGAGATGCAGGGCGATAACAACGCCGTGGTGCGGGTTAAGGAGAAGGATATCGCCGGCGTGATCGGCAAGTCCGGCAAGACGATCGACCAGATCGAGCGCGCCCTCGGCGTCCACATCGACGTGCGCCCGCTCGAAGAAGCCCCCACCTCGCCGAAGGCCGTGTTCGGGAAGACCGCAGGCACGAAGAAAGGCGACGAGATCCCCGTCCGCATGGAAGAAGGTAAGAAACATATCGTCCTCAGCCTTGGCGATCGCTACACCGGCGAAACCGTGGAGATCCTGGCCGGTGGCAAGTACCTGTTCACCGCCACACCGGGCAAAGGCGGCCAGATCAAAGTGCCCATGGGCTCCACCCTGACCGACCGGCTGCTCAGCGCCGCCGACGAAGGCGAAGAGATCACCGCAAAGCTAGTCTGACACAAGCCGCCAGGGGGCCAAGCAGAGAGTCCAGGACGCCACTGTAGAAAATAAGAGGCGCCCTGGCATCTTCTCATGGACACTTGGTGCCTTGATACAGATTACTTTCGATGCGCTCGCTGAAAAAGCTTTTATGTATAAAAGTGAAAATAAGTATCGGCCATCACCTGACAAACAGTGGCCTGGT
>MVRA01000153.1 GCA_002067315.1 Methanocella sp. PtaU1.Bin125
TGTTATGTGCTTGGTTGGTTAGCAAGGTATCGTATATATACTTTTTACTGTAGTTAGTAAAAATTTTTCACTTTTACGATTCTATTAATAATATATATTCGATATTATGGCTGTAAAATGAAAATTATTGACTCCACGCCGGGGATCGGGCAGGTTTTATTAGGATAACGGCCCCCGGGTGAGAAAAATCCTGTAAAGCCATGTTTCGGAGCCATTCACTGCCGTGGGCACGGGGGAGAAACGCGACGTTCGCAGGGAGGCCGGTGGCCGGCGTGTACGCTGCCGTGGGCACGGGGGGAAACTATGATCGTTGTAAGGCATGACCGTATTGCGGTTTGTCCGCAGGTAAAATATATATAAGTAATTTGTATATTTACATTTGAATTATTAGAGGTTAGCCAATGAACGATCGATTACAAAAGCTCATAGAGGCACGGGGGCCGATCCGTAAGGTCGGCGTCATCGGAATGGGTTATGTGGGCATCCCGTCTGCCGTGCTCTTCGCGGATTGCCCGACTATTGATATCGTCTATGGTTTCCAGCGCGACTCCCCCTCGTCCGGCCACAAGATCGCCATGCTCAACCGGGGCGAGAGCCCGCTGAAGGGCGAGGAACCGGGCCTGGAGCCGCTGATCAAAAAGGTGGTCTCCGCCGGCAAGTTCCGCTGTACTCCGGACTACTCCCTGATATCGGAGCTGGACGCGGTCACCCTCGCCATCCAGACGCCCTTCAAGGACCCGAAAGATCTGGTGCCGGACTTCGGCCCGCTGGTGGAGGGGCTGAACATGGCCGGCCGGTACATCCGGCCGGGCGCGCTGGTCGTGCTGGAGTCGACGATCACCCCGGGCACGACCGCGGGCATGGCCCGGGAAGTGCTGGAGAAGGCGTCGGGCATGAAGGCCGGGGAGGACTTCGCGCTCGCCCACGCCCCCGAGCGGGTGATGGTGGGACGGCTGCTGCGCAACATCCAGGAGCACGACCGGATCGTGGGCGGCATCGACGCGGCCAGCACGAAGCGGGCCTGCGACCTGTACGCGCCGATCCTCACGAAGGGGCGCATCATCCCCATGACGGCCACCGCCGCCGAGGTCACCAAGACGGCGGAGAACACGTTCCGGGACCTGCAGATCGCGGCGGCCAACGAGCTGGCCCTGTACTGCGAGGCCATGGGCATCAACTTCTACAGTGTCCGCACCGGCATCGACAGCCTGAAGGGCGAGGGCATCACCCGTGCCATCCTGTACCCGGGCGCCGGGGTGGGCGGCCACTGCCTGACGAAGGACACCTACCACCTCGAGCGAGGCGTCCGGATACTGAACGGCAGGCTGGACTACCCGGAGGGCGAGAAGTCGATCTTCGTCCTGGCCCGGAACGTGAACGACTTCATGCCCCGGCACATGTACAACCTGACGCTGAGCGCGCTGGCCCGGGCCGGCAGGAGCATCAAAGGGGCGAACGTCACGGTGCTCGGCTGGGCGTTCCTGGGCAACTCGGACGACGCCCGCAACACGCCGTCGGAGATATATTACGACCTGCTCGTCAAAGCCGGAGCCAGTCCCACGGTGCACGACTGTTACGTGGACAGGTACCCCGGCGTCGACATCCGGCACGACCTGGACGCCGCCCTGCTCGGCGCCGACGCCGTCGCGGTCATGACCGGGCACGACCGGTACCGCTCGCTCGACGCGGCCAGAGTAAAGGAGCTGTCGGGCCGAGCCCACCCCGCGATCATCGACGGCCGGAACGTCATCGACCCCGAGGCCTTCATCCGGCAGGGCTTCGTGTACAGCGGCATCGGGCGGGGCGACCGTAACAGCCACCCGATCGTGACGCCGGAGCCGGAAGGACATGCCACACAGGAGGTGCACACGGCCCAGCATGCCTGATGTGTCTCTTTTTTCTTTTCCCGGCGGCCCTTAACGCCCATGCGGTTACTATGGAAACAATTAAATACAATTAATTTTATAATCAATTAAAGAATGAGCGCCACTTCGACCTACACCTCCCGCTTAAGGAATCAGCCTGGCATTCAGCTCTTCAAGAACTCGTTCTTCATCATCATGAACAAGATGCTGGCGGCCGGCACCGGTTTCGTCTTCTGGCTCCTGGCCGCGCGGTTCTACTCGGTGGGAGACGTGGGGGTGGCCACGGCCTTGATCTCCTCGGCCGGCCTGATCATGCAGTTCTCCTATTTCGGCTTCGATTACTCTATCATCCGCTTTTTCTCGAAGTACGACAGGAGCAAGATCTTCAATACCTGCACCATCCTGATCGTTTCTTCAGCGCTGGTCCTGGGCACGATATTTCTCGCCTTCGTCCCATACTTCTCGCCGGAGCTATCCTTTATCCAGACACCTGTCTACGGTGCCATCTTCCTGCTGTACATTGTGGTCGTGACCATCGCCCAGGTCGGTGCGGTGACCTTCATCGCCGCCCGGAAGGCCGAGTTCAGCTTCTTGCAGAACCTGCTGCTGACTCTACGGCTGCCCCTGCTGATCCCGCTGGCGTTCCTCGGGGCCTTCGGCATCCTGACCTCGATAGGCATCGCGTACGTCGCCGTTTGCCTGGTCGTCCTGGCCATGATCAGCCGGTTAGTCCGGCTGCGTCTGGCGGTCGACATGGCCTTCGTCCGCCAGTCCCTGCGGTTCTCTTCCGGCAACTATGTCGCCCAGATCCTGCTGAATATCACTTATCTCCTGCTGCCGCTGATGATACTGAACGTACTGGGCAGCAGCGAGTCGGCCAAGTACTATATCGCGTTCACCATCGGCAACTTCCTGCTGCAGGTGCCTGACGCGGTGAGCACCTCGCTGTTCGTCGAGGGCAGCCACGGCGAGTCTATGCGGAAGAACGTGATACGGGCCGCGTCGGCGATCTACGCGATCCTGATACCCGGCGTCGCCTTCATTTACTTTTTCGGGCCACAGCTGCTGGCGCTCTTCGGCAAGGACTACGTCGAGTCCATCGAGCTGCTTCGCCTGTTCGCGTTCACCAGCCTGTTCTTCGCGATCTACTGCCTCATGGTGCCCATCCAGAACGTGCGCATGAACGTGAAGCGGATCATCAGGGTCAACTTCATCATTTTCCTGCTGTTCATGGGCATGTCCTACCTGCTGATGACGCAAATGGGCATCGTCGGCGTGGGTTACGCACTGATGATCACCTACATCATCGTCGACATCATCATCCTCGGCCTGGCGAAGCTCGAGGGATGGATATGAGCGGGGGCCGGAAGGGCCCGGGCGCAGGCCCGGCACGACAGCGCCTGCAGGAGACCGGTGATCGAATAAAGACGGAAAAACGGGACTGACACAATCATGGCGACGACCGGAGAACGCGAATGGCTCCTGACCCTGATCAGGAAGCTGGTGATCTACGCTTTGCCTCCCGTGGGGCTGATGGGAGCCCTGCTGCTGCTGGCGCTGGGGCAATACCAGTTCCTGATCCTCAGCATTTACATGATCGTGCCGGTCATCGTCGCCCCGGTCCTGTACATTGCGCTTAGCAACAGGAGCGAGACGCCCCGGACCGCCAGCGGCGGTGAGGAAGAGTTCAGGATGCTGCTGACCGGCTTCCTGTTCTGCTTCGCGTTCTCCCTGACGCTGCTGTACGCGTTCGAAATCCGCCCGCTCGCCTATTACGTCGTGATCGCCGCGATGGCCACGATCGTGTTCGTCCAGATCTCCCGGTGCGCGATCACGCCGGGAAAGACGGCCGTGATCCTGCTGCAGATCATGGCCATGTCGCTGAACATCAGCTGGGGCATCACGCTGAAGTACTTCCAGTTCGTGGGCCGGACGGACATGCTCCCCCACACCTTCTACACGGAAAGCCTGATACAGCTCGGGCACGTCACCCCGGTCCTGTACGATTACGAGCCCTTCCCGCTCTGGCATATCATGAACGCCGGCATCAGCATGGCGGCCGGGGCGGAGCTCCCGGTCTACAAGGTCATGGCCGTCACCGGCGCCCTCGCGTTCGTCCTGCTGCCCGGCATCGTGTACCTGATCGGCGCGAAGCTGTTCGGGGACGACCGGACCGCGCTGACCGCCGCGCTCGTCGTCTCGTTCTTCCCCGACATCGTGCTCATGGGCGTATCGACCATCGCGAGGGTGGTCGCCCAGGTCCTGATGGTGTTCCTCCTCTACATGCTGATCGCGGGAAAGGGCCGGGCCCGGTACCTGCTCATCGTGCCGCTGACCGCCGGTATCCTGCTTTATCACTCGATCTCCATCCTCTTCATCATCCTTATCCTCTTCATCATCTATTGCCTGCAAATCCTCTTCGTACGGAAGCAGGAGCGGTTCGTCAGCCTCGGGTACATCGCCTTCGCGACCATCCTCACGGCCGGGTACTGGATGCTGAATGCCAATATCATGATCCAGCGGCTCATCAGCAACGCTTCCGCGCCGTCCACGCCGATCAGCCTGCCACAGGCACTGGTCGAGAACGTGCCCTGGAACGAGCTGTTCAACTACCTGCAGTACACCCCGTCCCTCCTGCTCATCCTCGTCGGCGCCTTCCTGCTGATGAGGCCGGACCTCTATGGCGGCCGGGCCCGGGTCATCGGCGTGGCCGCCCTGTCGATGTCGTGGCTCGCCTTCCCGGGGCCGGTCCTCCTGATCGGGAAGCTGGCCGAAGGCCTGGGCATCGAGCGGGTGTCAGAATACACGTTCCCGCTGCTCGTCCTCGCCAGCGCCGCGGGCCTGGCCGGATTATACAGCCGGACGGGCAAGTATGGCCGCACCGTCGTGGTCGCGCTGTTCGCCGTCTGGGTGCTGCTCGCCGTCTCGAACGACTGGGTGGCCTCGGATAACCCGCTGGTGGAACGGCCGTTCTACACGTACTATTTCTCCGGGCAGGAGATCGCCGGCATGGACAGGCTGGTCACCCACGTGACGGGCGTCCTGCAGTCGGACTACGTCCCCAACCGGTACTACGAAAGCTCCCCCTACGAGCCGATCACCACCCTGATCGAGGTGGACACGAACAACCAGACCTTCGTGCGCCGTGACGCGAAAGGCGTGCTCCTCATCCGTAACGGAGAGCAGGCGAAGCGGGAGCTCCGGATCGGGGTGCTGGACGACTCGCGGTACATCCACAAGCCGGAAAGGGGCGCGTTCGGCTACTACAGCCGGAGCCAGCCCGTCTGGGATACCCTGCCCGCCTACAACCGCGTCTACGACTCCGGGGCGATCACGGCATATAACTAAACTTTCGGAGCCTGCCCGCGGGCGCGGCCGGCGGCGATCGTTAGTGTCGCTGTAACACGGCGGATTTTAGTGGCGCGGGCTTCTTCTCCGCCTCTGGCCGGACCGCTGCCGGAGGCTGATACTCGATATGTCCTTTCCAGCTTTCCGGCGGCTCCAGCGCGCAGTTAAAAGCCTCGTACACGTCGCTGAGCCGGTCACACCCATCGGCGATGATCTCGATGTCCTCGACTTCACCGTCGCAGAGGGGGTACTTCCGGGGGTTCAGCGCATAGCGGAAGAAGGGTATCTTCAGGTAGTCGAAGCCCATGATCCGGCTGCAGACGGCGTCGACCGCGACCGGGTTGAAGCCGGCCGCCAGCACGCCGCACCGCTTCGGCTCCGGGGACATCGGGCCCTCTTTCTCGCCCGCGACGATGCCGTCGACCAGCAAGAACAGCTTCCGCTGCGGCGTGTCCCGCATGATGCCGCCCTTATCGGCGTACATGACGATCTTGTTGATGTCCGCGATCGTCCGGGGGAGGGTGTCGTTGCCGGGCCAGCTTCCCTGCAGGTAGGGGTCCCGGAAGGGCTTCGCCTTCCGGGACAGGATCATCGCGGCGCTCACCGCCCGCATGGGCAGGATGAGCGGCAGGCGGTCCGTCGACGACATCGAGTCCTTGAGCCGGGCGAACAGGTCCTTGCGCAGGTCACTGCGGGCGTACTCGTCGCCGCCCGCCTCGGCCGGGCCCGCCCGGTGGTGGGGCAGCCAGTCCTTGGCCCCGTTGATGCCGATCATGTTCTTGAGCGCGCAGGTCATGCCCGATTTCGCGTGGGTCTTGAGCTTCGGCACGCTGATGACCACGTCGGCGTCCAGCACGCTGGCGGAGATGCAGTACTCGTTCTTCTCCTTGTTGTGGTGCCGGATCATCTCGTGCCGGTCGTAGTCGGCGACGCGGAACTTCGCGCAGTCGCCGATGATGTCGAAGTGCTCCGAGTCGGACTTCAGGTCCACAACCCGGTAGCCCATGGGGTCGCCGTGCAGCTTTTTGACCTCCACGCCCCCGATCTTCCGGAGCCGGCCGCGGACCTTCATGAGGTTGAGCACCCCGACCTCCAGGCCCTGCTTCCGGTAATAGCCGGCGATCTCCCCGATGCCGGTGATCCGCACGACCTCGGCAAAGTCGGTCTCGAGCTGGGGCGAGTCGCCGATGGTCAGACGCCCTTTGCCCTGTAAGGCAATGCTGGCATAGTCCGCTATCGCCCGGATGACGCTGCCCCGGGTGATCAGGCACTCGGTGCCGCCGGCCGGGTTCCGGTGCCCGACGAGGTTCGGCTTGATGAACACGTGATCCCCCGGCCGGATGACGTCGCCCAGCGGGTTCCAGGAGGGCTCGCCGTAGTGCCTCCGGTCCAGGCCCAGCCGGAACAGCAGCTCGCGGACGGCCGGATATACGCGATTGCCGGGGCAGAGGTCCGGGAACGGGTACTCCGGGTATCGCTCCGGGGGGTGGTACGGGGCCTCACGGCAGTAGTCCAGGTCGGGCTTCTTAATGACGGCTACCTTCATGCGCGTCCCATCCTAGATCCACGCCTTCACGATGTTTGCGAACGTCCATTCGGCGACCGTCCCGAGGGCGTCCTTCCGGCAGACGTTGAACTTGAGCTCCAGGCCGGGGTTGAATTTCGACTTAAAAGGCAGCACGGGCCGCGCGTCAGCGCCCGGTATCTCGAAGATCTTCAGGCCCGCGGCCTTTTCCATCTTGATCAGCTCCCAGAGCATGTACTCGTTGTAATGGCCGCTGGCGCTGCCCAGCCACAGGGTGAACTTGCCCCGGTACTCGCAGACGACGTGGGCCCCGGCCACCTTTTCGCCCTCGTAGAGGAAGTACATCTTGATATGTTCCGGATATGCGTCCAGGAACTCCTTCAGGTACGCCGGGTCCCCGACCCGGTACAGGGACCGGCGGCCCTTCGCCTTGAAGTTGTCGCCCATGATCCGGTAAAACTCGTTGACGTCGTCCGACAGGCCCATGCGCAGGCCCAGGCTTCCAGCGTGCTTGATCTGCTTCTTGCAGGTGGAGTCGAAGCCCGCCCAGATCTCTTCCAGCGGCTTGCCCAGGTCGATGTAGTAGTCGTACGAGAGGTCGGCGCGATAGTCCTGCCACAGGAAGGGCCGGATATCCTCGAAACACGGCTCCGTCTGGAGGGTGACGAAGTTCGGGGACAGCCGCCGGATCTCGGCAGTGATCCCTGCAGCCACCTCGCTCAGGTACGCCTCCTTACGCTTCTGCTTGAGCCCGGGGTAGGTGGGCCCCATGACAAACCCGAGGTATGGAAGCAGCGACTGGGGCGGCCGGGAAAACACGAGCTTCATGCCCCGGTAGGCGCGGAAGAACAGCGGGAACACGCAGATCAGCTCGGCGCCCCGGTAAACGCCGTAGGGCAGCAGCTTATAGTCGCTGTACTTCTCGACGATCTTCAGCATCCGCCACCTGTGAAAGATGGAACCGTACGGGGTCTCGTCCAGGAACCGGTCCCAGACCGCCCCGTCTTCAATCAGCCTGACTGTCATGTATTACCTCCTGTCGTCGCGGGAGCGCCCCGCGCCCGCGTCCTCCGCCGGACGTTGAAGTACGCCCACTCGGCGGCCCGGCCCAGGCGGCCCTTTTTCGAGACGGCGTAGCAGGTCGCCAGCCGCGGGTTGTACTTCGACTTGAAGTGCCAGAGGCGGCGGTCGCCGGCGCCCTGGATCTCGAACTCCCTGCACCCTTCCTCCTTCGCCATCCGGATGATCGACCACAGCATGAAGTCGTTGCCGGCGATGCCGCTGCCGGTCTTCGCGTTGCCCATCCAGTAGATCATGCGTCCTTTGTACTGGCACACCGTGATCACGGAAGCGATCTCGCCGCCGTGATAGAGGAAGAACATCTTCACGTGATCCGGGAACGTCTCGAGCAGGTCCTGCAGGTACCGGGGGCTGGCGATAGGGAAGGTCAGCCCCTGCTCCGCGTACCGCTTTCCCACGATGTCGCAGAACCGTTCGGCGTCTGAGACCCGCCTGAGCTCCAGCGGCAGCTCGCCGGCCTTCTTGAGCGTCCACCGGAGGTTCTTGTCGAAGCCCTTCAGGATCTCCTCGGGAGGCCGGCTGATGTCGATGAAGTACGTAAAGTGAGAGACCTCGTCGTACCCGTTCCACTTGAAAGGCCGGATGTCGTTGTACAGGGGCGGCAGCTGGAAATAGACGTAGCCCGGCCGCAGCTTCCCGATCTCGGCGGTGATCTCGTCCGCCACTGTCTGCAGGTGGCTTTCCTGTGTGCCCGGCTTCGAGGCGGCGGTAAGAGCGCTCATCGTGGGCCCGAGATAGGGGATACACGCCTGCGGCGGCGGCGAAAACACCGACCTGAGCACGAAGTCCTTCCGGTAAAACACGGGGAAGAGCGAGAGCAGCTGGTTTCCTTTATAGATGCCGTAGGGCAGCAGCCTGCAGCCGGTATGCCGTTCTGCGATCTTTAAAAAGTCCCACCTGTGGAACAGCAGGCCCCACGGGCTCTCGTCCACCGTGCGGTCCCAGAGCGCCGGGTCGTCAATAATCGAAATAGCCATTTTTCATCCCCCATTTCCATATGCTTTCGCCGCTGGTCATCCAGGCGTTCCTTTCGCTACAATACTGCAACAGCTTCCGGTATACGCGCTTCCGGGACTCGCGGAAGGCCGAGGCGAACGCGTTGTTATGCCACAACAAAGTGATCACGCCCCCGCATGCCGCGGTCTGGTCGACCAGCCGCCGGGCGACGTGCCAGGCCTCGTCGAAGGTCCGGTCCTTCCAGAAGAGGCTCTCGTCCATGATGACCAGCGGGATCTCCACGATGTCGACCGGCCGCCCGGTACGGAGGCTGAAGGGCCGGAACGGGTGACACATGCCGTTCCTGAAGCCGGGCCGGTCGTTGTAGCCCAGTGTCGAGTCGTAGCCGAAACCGGCCTCCGCCAGGAGCTGCCAGGTGTCGGGGACCTTGAACGAGAGGTAGTGGTTGCGGTAACCGCAGATCGTCCGGTTGAGGGCCCGCTCCACCCGGCGTTTCTCGTCCCTCATCGCTTCCAGGTTGCCGTAGGTATTGTAGGCGCCATGCAGGCCGACCTCGCAGCCCTCGTCGACGATGCCGCCGAGATCGCCCTCCAGCTCCTCGATGTCATAGCGGTACCGCCGGAAGTCATCCCCCCGGCCCAGGAAGTAGAAAGAGGAGACGCCGCCATACTCCTTTTCGAGCCGTATGATCTGCCGGAAGTTGCGGTACGGGCTGTGCTCCTTCCCCGTGAGCCGCCAGGCAATCTGCCGGCCGGCGCTGGCGACGTCGAAGCGGGCGGCGCTGCAAGCGGCCGAGAGGAGCATGTGCTGCCCGGGCGGATAGATGTCGTCGATGTCATGGGTCAGGCAGACGCCGAACGACCGGCCCTCCGGGTATTCCCAGCGCAGGCCGTGCTCCATGAGGAAATGCGAGACTGCCGCCACAGAGATATCGGCATGTCCGCCGTACTTGTAGAGCGAGCGGTGCTCGACCTGTTTATCCCGGCTATAGTCGCTCTTGCAGGTAAAGAGGCCCCATATCTCATCTTTTTGCCTGAGAAGATCATATGGCTGTGCTATCATGATATCTACCTGTGCAGGGGTTTGCTATATAATGTATAATTATGTTAATATATATTTTTAATTACTGGCGTTCAGCATCTTATTGACGATATACCGGTATTTCCCGCCCCGCGTCTTCTCGATTCGGTCGACGATGGCGAAGTCGACGTCCCAGGCCTCGCTCTGCCGCCGGATCCGGGCACGGACGTGGTCCAGCTTGCGCTCGTCGAACCCGGCGTCCGGGACCAGCCGGATCGTGATCCGGTCCGCCCGCTCCTGCACCACCTGATACTCCTTCACCCAGGGCAGCTCGTCGAAGATGTACGCGAACAGCAGCGAGTGCACGGCCTTGCCCTCCGGCGTATAGAGGATGTCGCCGCTGCGCCCGCAGATCTCCTTCAGGAGGCGGTAGGGCCGGCCGCACGGGCACCCGTCGTCGATCACGTGCCCCAGGTCGTTCGTGTCGTACCGGATCAGCGGCATGGCCCGGTTCGACAGGCTGGTGGCGACGATATGGCCGCGGCCGCTGTCTTTCTGGCGGCCCCCGTCGTCCACGATCTCCATGACCGCGCGTTCCGTGTCCACGTGCATGCCCGTGTGCTCCGGGCACTCGAAGGCGGTGAGGCCGCCGTCGAAGAGGCCGTAGCCGTCGAACACGTCGCACCCGAACACGTCCTTGATCGTGTCGCGCATCTTCGGGTAGAGCTTCTCGGACGTGGTGAACACGGCGTGTGGCTGGTGGACCCGGACGTCGTTGTCCCGGGCCCAGCAGGCGTAGGTGTAGATGGACGACGCGTAGCCCCGGATGAACCGGGGCCGGAACCGGCCGATGATGGCGGTATAGTCCCGGAGCTCCTTCTCGCCCATGTTGAGGGTGGACAGCTTCCGGATGTTGCGGGAGTGCTCGTGAACGGACTTGACGATCTGTTTTTTGGCTTGCGCGCCATGCGCGCCTGCGCCAGGTGCGCCCATGCCCAGCGACGTGCCGGCCAGGAACACCATCCGGTCGCCCAGCTCGTACCCGGCGTAGCCCCAGCCCCGGTACAGCAGCGCGCCGCCCAGCACCCGGTCGCGCCGGCTCACCAGGAACTTCATCGGCGTGCCGGTGGAGCCGCCGGTCGAGTCCTCGATGTGCGGGATGCGCCCGATGCAGGCGGGCACCAGCTCGTCGAAGTGGCGCTTGACCGTCGTCTTGTCCATGATCGGCAGCTGCTGCAGGTCCTCGAGGTTCCGGAACCGGTCGGGCTCGAACTTCAGCCGGTCGAACAGGCGGCGGTAGTAGGGCACGTTGTCGTAGGCGTAGCGCAGCATCTGGCGCAGCCCGGCCTTCTGCTCGGCTTCCAGCACCGGGTACGGCCTGCGCTCGTTCTGCTTCAGCCGGCGGTACTCGGGATAGAAGCCGACGTATCCTGCCGTATGGGCGGCTATGAACTTGAGCCGGTCGAACATTCGGGCACCTCCAGGCTCCTGCATGTTTCCAGGCTCTCGGGGTATTGCTCGACAAACCGGACCATGAACGCGTTCACGTCGATCTTCTCCTTGAGCATGGCTTCCCGCCGGGCCCGCCACTCGTCCTTCAGGCGGGGCCGGGCGGCCAGCTCCAGCGCCCGGTCCAGCGCCTCCTGCGGC
Source organism: Methanocella sp. PtaU1.Bin125 (assembly GCA_002067315.1). Lineage (GTDB taxonomy): Archaea > Halobacteriota > Methanocellia > Methanocellales > Methanocellaceae > Methanocella_A. The sequence continues at coordinate 11,446 of MVRA01000153.1, forward strand.
GTGGCCACGTTGCAGATGAGCCGGTACCGCTGCTCCAGCTCGACGAAGTTCCCGTAGTCCTGCGCGGCGACGATGCTGTCGCACCGCACCACCGGCGTGCCCAGCAGCGCGGCCTCGGTGGTCATGGTGCCGGAGTCGCAGACGAGCATCCGCGCGTAGTTGAGCAGGTGATGGATCTGGCCCGGGGGCGCCGTCAGCCGGTAAGGCTCCAGCTCCCGGGGGAGCGGGAGCTCGGACGACAGGAAGACCCGCCCGTACTGCTCCAGCGCCTTTACTGCGCGGACTTTCGTCTCCAGGTCGAACCCGCCCCGGCCGATGTCGTGGCCGGCCTTCCAGCCCACGAAGCGCATGATGAAATACGGCTCGTCCCGGCCCACGCCGATCGCGTCGAGGACGGACGGGTCCGGGCGGAAGACGTTCGGGTGGAGATACGCGAGCTCGACGTAGCCGTCGTAGCGGACGTGCTTCCGGCCGAAGTCCTTCCGGAAGCAGGCCGGCGTGAGCACGGCGTCGCTGAACGGCACGTAGAGCATCTGGCCGAAGCGGGCGGGCTCGCTGTCCTCGAAGGCGATGGCAGGCCGGCCGATCAGCCGGGCGACGTGGGCGTTCCGGACGGAGGCGAAGCCGAGGAACGCGTCCGGGCGGAACCTCCGGACGGCCCGGAGCAGCTTAATGTCGAGCACCGGGATGTTGAGCGCCTTCGAGGCCAGCGACGTCCCGTAGCTGCCCAGCCGCGTGTAGCCGATGCCGTACTCGTCCAGCAGGCGGTACGAGATCTCCTTCTCGCTGGCCGTGACCATGACCTCGTGGCCCCGCTGCCGCATGTCCCGGACGAAGTTCTTGAAGTCGTGCACCTGCGCCGGGTGGTTAATGTCGACGACGATACGCATGATCATCCTCCCCCTTGTGTCCGTGCCATCCGGTCGACCCACCAGTCCAGCGTCATGGCAGTGAACAGCGAATGCAGCCCGGCCAGCGTGAGAATGACCCCGGGAAGCGCCAGGGCCGCCAGCCCGCCCGCGCCGGGCACCACCGCCGCTGCCGACGCAGCGACCGCCAGCAGGCCTTTGAGGCCCAAATGCTTGCGATCCTGGAAATAGAAAGAGCAAAGCTGGAAAAAGCCAATTCCTCATCAGAAGAGAATATTTCCAATTAAAGTAAAAACCTATGCGAGTTTTAGTTATCGGTTCCGGCGGGCGGGAACACGCCCTGGTCTGGAAAATCTCCCAAAGCCCCCGGGTCGAGCAAATCTGGTGCGCCCCGGGTAATGCCGGTATCGGACAAAGCGCCGAATTAGCCGACCTGAAAGCCAATAATATCCCC
>MVRA01000154.1 GCA_002067315.1 Methanocella sp. PtaU1.Bin125
TCAGCGGGAGATGCTGCGCAGCTCGCGGAGCACCTTGAGCGAGGTCTCCAGAATCTCCATGTACATCTTGATGCGCTCGGGGTACATCTCGTTGGCCATGCGGGTCGAGATCTCGTTGATCTTGGCGACCACCACGGCCTCGATCGCCGGCTCGTTCAGGGTGCTGTCCCCGACGACCACGCTCACCTGCCGGTCGGGCGGGAGCTCCGCGATGCGCTGCTTCTTCACCGGCTCCACGGCCTGGGACGCGACCGCGGGCTTCGTCTCCACGGGCACGGCCAGCTCTGTGTGCTCCTCTGCGGGCTGCTCTTTCTTCCCTTCGCAGACCGGGCAGACCACCTTGCCTTTGTACTTGAACAGCGGGGCGCCGCAGTCGCAGTGCCTGGCCAGCATCGTGCCGCCGCGCTCCAGCATCTTCGTCACCATCTGCAGGTCCTTATCCTCCATAATACCTACCTCTCGCTAATATCGTCGCAGCCTGCCGATAAATATTTTATGTTTCCACGGCAGGGGCTGCGGGATGCGGCAGGCCGGGCGATAAGGGATACCGCGAGACAGGCGATAAGGGATACCGCGAGACAGGCGATAAGGGATACCGCGAGACAGGCGCACGCGCGCGCGAGCGGCGGCGGGACGGAAACCATTCCGGGCGAGGACGAGTGCTACGAACATATATCAGGTATTACGGCGAGGTACCATAGATGAGCGATGCGATCAACAAGGCAGTAGAGCGGCAGGCCCGGCAGATCATCCGCATCGAGCAGTGGCTGGTCGTCTTCTCGGGCGCCTTCACGGCCATCACCCTCACGGCGGCCGTGTACTTCGAGCAGGCCTATGGTGTCCCGCCTTACTCGTTTGCCTTCGCCGCGCTGTTTATGCTCGTATCCGCCGCCTGTTTCCTCATCCTGTTCGCGGCGTTCGGGGATGGCTTCAGGTACCGGTCTCAGCGGAAGGGCATGCGGGTCATGTTCGGGCTGGCCTCGGTCTACATGGTGCTGGCCTCGCTGGTCGCCTACGCGGCCGCGTTCGGCCTGTTCGGGCTGCAGACTCCCTGGGCGGGCGCAGGCCGGGAGAGCCTGTACGTCAGCTATTTCCTGCTGTCCGTCGCCTCCATCTTTCTCGCGCGCAGCGCCACTTTCTACTGGCGCCTGCGGTCATACATCGTGCAGTCGCTCGGCAATATCGTCAGGTAAGGTTTATATCTCAGCCGTGTAGATATGTATGCGCGATACTGGTCTGATTTTTTCCAGCGAGACCGGAAGTGATAAAATGTCAAATGCTGACGCCGTAATCAAGCAATGCGTGGAAGTGCTGTCGCGGATCAAGGACGACGACACCGTGCCGCGCAACATCCGCCGCAACGCGGACAGTGTAAAAAACATACTGCTCAACAACAGCGAGACGCCTGCCGTCCGCGCCGCCTCGAGCATCTCCATCCTCGACGAAATTTCCAACGACCCGAACATACCGCTGCACACGCGGACGCTGATCTGGAACATCGCCAGCCAGCTCGAAACCATCGCCGTCGAGTAGACCTCCGGCGGTCCGATCTCTTTTCTGGTAACCGTACCGGCCGGACACCCCCTCGTTTCGACTGCAGAGCGCCTCACGCGCGTGCCCGGGCGCCACAGGCCCCCGTGACTTTTACGGTCAGGCCCCGAAAGCCCGTACTATTTTCGGCCCGGCGAGGAATATTCCGCCGGAGCCATGGTTAACCGCAGTACGTGAACCATCAAGGATATATACGTGATTCAATGTTATTATGCATAAAGTGGAAGTGTCCTTACAGTGACTATTGTAGTCAGTGAAGATGACGATGAGGCGGATTATAGTCCGTTCACTTTTTTGAAGTCGTCCGCGAAGGGCGACGTTTTGAACGTATCGCACGATTACCGCTACCAGAAAATGGGCTACTACGTATCGATGCACGCCGAGCTCGGCGGCAACCCGGTAACCCCGCGGTGTTCGGACATCCTCGACACGCACCGGAACCCGCTCCTCATGATGCGGGCGGTGAAGGCCGGCATCCCGTGCCTGCCCTACACGCTGATCTCGAGGTACGAGCGGAATGTGGCGCTGCCGGCGCTCTGCTTCGCGGTGAACCCCTACACCTGTAACTCGGTCACCGCCGTCAAGTCCGAGTCCAAGATGCTCCGGACCATGAAGAGCCTGAGCGTGAACAACCGGTACCCCGTATCGGTACAGCCGCTCATCGGCGACGTCCGGGAGGCGGTCCAGGTGTTCGGGGAGACCGACGTGCCCGAGGCCCGGGACATCGCCCGGAAGTTCTACGACGAGTTCCGCGTGCCGATCGGCAAGCTGATCGTCCAGATCGTGGACGGGGAAGCCCGGCTGTCGCACTTCGAGCCCGTGCAGAAGAAAGAGGTCGACTGGGGCCTGGTCAGGGAGAAGGTGCGGACCCTCCGGGTCCGGACCCTGCGGGCCCACGCCACCAGCGCCCATGCCATCTAACACGGCCTGAAAAACGAGTGGTACCTCATGAAGATAGGCTGTTTCGTGGAAACGTACTGTTTCCACCTGAAAGACGAAGCGCAGGCCCTCGAGCTGTTCAAGGCCACGGCTGAGGCCCGGGGCCACGAGTTCGAGTTCATCTACAAGAAGGACATGAACCGGATCCCCGAGTTCGACGCCATCTTCATCCGGGCCAACACCGACCCGATGAATACGGCCTACGTCGTCTCGCGGCTGGCCGACTCGCTGGGCAAGGTGGTCATCGACGACCCGCACTCCATCCGGACCTGCTCCTCGAAGGTCGTCCTCCACGGGCTGTTCGAGCAGAACAGCATCCCCTCGCCCCGGTCGCGCCTGTTCGCCGGCGACTACGGCCGGGAGAACCTGGACCGGCTGTTCGAGTACCTGCAGTTCCCGATCGTGGTCAAGGCGCCGTATACGAAGTTCTCCTCCCACGTGGAGAAGGCCCATGACGAAAAAGAGTTCCGCGAGATCACCGCCCGGTACCTGAAGAACGCCACCCCCATCGTGCTGCAGCAGTTCATGCCGACCGCCTTCGACTGGCGCGTCGGGGTGCTCGACAACAGGGTGCTGTACCTCTGCAAGTACACCATGCCCCGGGGCGGGTGGAAGATCCGGGCGGAGGTCGACGGCCGGCAGGTCTGGGGCGACACCATCCCCATCTTCCGCAAGAACATCCCGAAGAAGCTGGAGGAGATCGCGATCAAGGTGTCGAAGTGCGTGGGCGACGGGCTCTACGGCCTGGACGTCAAAGAGGTCGACGGCGAGTACTACGTGATCGAGATCAACGACAACCCGAGCTTCTACCACGGCCAGGAAGACGCCAAGGACAAAGATCTTTATGAAAAGATCATCGACCGGCTCACGTCCGGGCGGCAGGTGAAGCCGGGCACGTATAAAATCAGCGAGAGCCAGGCGCCCTGACCGCGCCGGCGGCAGTCAGCGTAGCAAAGGCTCCGCCGATCCTACGGGCCGGGGCATCCTGGCGTAACCGCGCCAGTCGCAACCCGATTATCGGGGCCGGGGCATCCTGGATCCCTGCGCAGGCATCAGGTGTTGAAAACGGGCCGGGCAGTACGTCCATGCAGGACAGCCGCTCGCGCGTACGCGCGTCCGCCCCCGAACGACTGCTCAGCATATTACGACCGCAGCGCGACCGTACCGTCATATGAATACCACATGCCCGACATATATTTTTATATTATTAATGCCATATTATTTTCCGCCGCTGCTGTAAGCTTCTGCAGGTCACACAGATTACACAGAGGCCACAGGGACGACGAAGGGTACAGAGGATGCCGCTGACCACGCCCGAACGGCCCCGAATCGGCCCCGGGCGCCCTTTTTGCTTTTCACGGCCCCGGTGGCCTCTGAGTCATTAACATGAAAAACTATAAGTATATACAACCCATCAAATGTGCTGGATTATCGAGCCTTATCGATTAGGCTTCTCTATCGATTATGGAAAACGATCGATTGCGAGGGCCTCTCGATGCGGCTAATCGGTTCCTTCGGCCAGGTTGTTCGAACGGCCCGATTACGATACTCTTTCCGACAAGGAGGAATCAGTTGGCAGTAGTTTATGACGTGCCGGCCACGTTGTTCATCAACAAGACGGCACAGAAGTTAAAGGAGTCCGGGAAGATCGTCCCGCCCGAGTGGGCCGGCGACGTGAAGACCGGCGTGCACAGGCAGCTGCCGCCTGCACAGCCCGACTGGTGGTACACGCGGTGTGCTTCCATCCTGAGGCGGATCTACATCGACGGTCCCGTGGGCGTGCAGAGGCTCAGGTCGCTGTATGGCGGCAGAAGGAACAGGGGCGTACGCCCGGACAGGCATGAGCGCGCAGGCGGCGCCATCATCAGGCACTCGCTGCAGCAGCTCGAGAAGGCCGGCTACGTCAAGTCCGTCAAGGAAGGCCGCGTGGTCACTCCGGCAGGCATGTCGTTCCTGGACAAGATCGCGACCGAGATGGTCAGCGGCGAGAGGAAAGCGCAGGCGTGAGACCCGTCATTATCACGATGATGCGTAATGACGGAGTCATTAAGACGACTGAGAGATAAAAATTGGAGTGATACGTTATGAGCGGCGACGAAATCAACGAGATCAGAAGGCGCAAGCTCGAGGAGCTGCAGCGGGCCCAGCAGGAAGACATTGCCCGGGCGCAGCAGCAGCAACAGGTCGAGCAGCAGAAAGCCACGATCCTCCGCCAGATCCTCACTCCGGAAGCCCGCGAGCGGCTTAACACCATCCGTATGACACGGCCGGAGTTCGTGGAGAGCGTGGAAGCGCAACTCATCCAGCTGGCGGCATCGGGCAGGCTCGCAAAACAGATAGACGACAAACAGCTCGTCCAGATACTGGAACAGATCCAGCCGAAAAAGCGAGACATCAGGATCACCCGCAGATGAAGATACAGGTGCTGTACAGCGGCGGCAAGGACAGCTCGCTGGCTGCTATACTGCTCGAACCGTTCTTCGAAGTGGAGCTGGTGACATGCACGTTCGGGCTGGAGAGCTCGTGGGAGAACGCCCGTGAGGCCGCCCGCGAACTAGGATTCCCGTTCAAGCTCGTGCGGCTCGGCCCCGAGATCATGGACGAAAGCATCGACGTTATGCTCAAATTCGGGTACCCGCGCCCGGGGATAAACCTCGTGCACAGGCGGGCGCTCGAAACCGTAGCAGTGTCGGGTGAGGCGAAACACATCGCCGACGGCACCAGGCGGGATGACCGCGCACCGATGCTGACCATGCCAGAGATCCGGAGCCTGGAGGACTCGCACAACGTCCGGTACATACGGCCTCTCGCAGGCTACGGCCGGCACGCCGTCGACGAACTCGTCGCAATGCACCTCGAGATCGTCGAAGGCGACACGGCCGCGGTGGCGAAGGCAGACTATGAGACAGAGGTCCGATCGGCAATGAGAGGACGCCTGGGGGACGCAGTGTACCGGCGTATCTTTCCCCCGGAACACACCCAGTCAAGGGTACTGAGAAGGTATAAATCATGACTAAGAAGTCGAAGGGCAAGAAGATGAGGTTGGCCAAGTACACCAACCAGAACAGGAGAGTCCCCGCGTGGGTCATCATGAAGACCAACAGGGCGGTCATGACTCACCCGCAGAGGAGAAGCTGGCGCAGGACTAGCCTGCCGGAGTAACGAAGGTGTCTGATTATGGCTGAAGAGAACAAGGCAACCGAGCAGATCTACACGATTCCGCTCCGGGACGTCAAGGAATACCAGATGTGGAAGCGCAGCAACAAGGCGATCAAGGTCATCCGCGAGTACCTCAGCAAGCACATGAAGGTCGAGGAAGACAAGATCAAGATCAGCCCGGCGCTGAACGAGACGGTGTGGGCGCGCGGCATCGAGAAGCCGCCCAGCAGGATCCGGGTCAAGGCCGTGCGCTCCGACGAGGGCGTCACCGCCGAGATAGTCGAGTAAGCAGGCGAAGCCCGATGATCAGGCAGCTTGATTTCTACGGGTACCCGTACGTCGGCATCTACGCCAGGTGCACGGAAGAGTACGTAGTGCTCCCCCCCGACATCGACGGGCCTTCGGTTCGCATGGTCGAGGAAACGCTGGGCGTCACGGCCATCCGGACGCTCGTCAACGAGAGCACGCTCATCGGCTCCATGATGGCCGGCAACAGCAACGGTTTCGTCGTATCCGACCTGGCCCTGGACCGGGAGGTCAAAGCGCTGCAGAAGCACGCGAAGGCCGTCCGGCTCAAGGGCAAGATGACGGCGTCCGGGAACATTATCCTGGCCAACGATACCGCGGCGCTGGTGCACCCGGCGCTGACGGACAGGAACGTCGAGGCCATCGCGAAGGCGCTCAAGGTCGACGTGCGCAAAGGCACTATCGGCGGGCTCAAGACTGTCGGCATGGCTGGCTGTGCGACCAACAAAGGGCTGCTTGTACACCCGCGGGCTACGGAGGAGGAACTCGCGGCGATCGAAGACCTGTTCAGGCTGCCCGTTGATATCGGGACAGTCAGCTTCGGGTCCCCGCTCGTGGGGTCCGCGATACTCGCGAACACGAAAGGTTTGATTACCGGCACCAGGACGTCCGGCCCGGAGATGGGCCGCATCGAGGATGCCCTGGGCTTCATAGAGGAGTGAACATTATGGCTACGTTTGTAGTTAAGGGACAATTCAAGGCAGGCGTCCAGTGGGAGAAGTTCTCCAGGGAAGTGGAGGCCGCCAACCAGAAGAACGCCGAAGAGAAGATGCTGTCCACCATCGGCAGCAGGCACAAGGTCGAACGGCGTCTGATCAAGATCGAATCCGTCACAGAGGCGTGAGACCATGGCCACGGCACCGGCGAACGAAGACGAAATGCGCGAGCTGGTCGCGAAGGCACAGGCATACCAGCAGAGGCTGGACCTCCTGCAGCAGCAGGCCAACCTCGTGCAGGTATCCGTCGAAGACGTCGACCGCGCGCTCAAGGCGCTGGACTCCCTCGAGGGCCAGGAAACCGGCCACGAGATGCTCGTGCCCATCGGCGCGGGCTCCTTCGTGCACGCGACCATATCCCGGCCGGGCACGGTGCTGGTCGGCCTGGGCTCCGGCGTGACCGTCGAGCGCAAGGCCGCGGACGCGAAGGCGATCTTCCAGTCCCGCCGGACGGAGCTGGAGAAGGTGCTCGCGGAGACCACCGGCGCCATCGGCCAGGTGGGCAACGAGCTCATGCGGCTCCAGCAGGAAGCGCAGAAATACCAGCAGCAGTAACCCGGAAAGGCGGGGGCGCAGGCGAATGTTCGAGAAGCTCAAGGAGAAGCTGAACGACTTCAAGAAGGCCATCGACGAGAAGGTAAAGACCGTCTCCGGAGCAGGCCCCGGGGAAGCAGGCGCTCTCCCGGAGACTGCGCAGCCGGCGCCGGCATCGCAGCCGCAGGAAGCCGCTCCTGAACAGCAGCCGCCTGCAGCAGCCACACAGCAATCGGCAGCTACACAGCAACAGCCTGGAGCTACACAGCAGCCTGCCGCGGCACCGCAGCATCCGGCCGCCCCGGCGACGCCCCCGGAGCGCAAGCCCGAGAAGACGGGTGTACTTAACCGGGCGCTGGCACTCACCCGGGGCGAGGTGGTCCTCACCGAGAAGGACCTCGAAGGCCCGCTGTGGGAGCTGGAGATGGCGCTGCTGGAGAGCGACGTGGCGCTGCCCGTCGCCGAGTCGATCATCGCCACGATCAAGGCCGACCTCACAGGTCAGCACAAGAAGCTGTTACATTCCACGGGCGATGTGGCCCAGGACGCGCTGGTCGATGCTATTTCTAAGATCCTCAACGTCAACACGCTGGACTTCGACGAGTACGTGCGCAACCACGCCAGGCCGGTCGTCATCTCGTTCATCGGCGTCAACGGCACCGGCAAGACGACGACGATCGCCAAGCTGGCCGAACGGCTGAAAGAGCAGAAGTACGGCGTGGTCATCGCCGCGGGCGACACGTTCCGGGCCGGCGCCATCGAGCAGCTGGAGAGACACGCCGATCGCCTCGGCGTCAAGATGATCAAGCACCAGCAGGGCGCGGATCCGGCCGCGGTGATCTACGACGCGGTCCAGTACGCGAAGAACAACAAGAAGGACGTCGTGTTAGCGGATACGGCCGGCCGGCTGCACACTAACGTCAACCTGATGGAGCAGCTCAAAAAGATCGGCCGGGTGGTCAGGCCCGACCTGACGATCTTCGTGGACGAGGCCATCGCGGGCAACGACGCGGTGGAGCGGGCCCGGCTGTTCAACGACGCCGTGCCCGTCAGCGGCACTATTCTCACGAAGGCAGATGCCGACGCCAAGGGCGGCGCGGCCATTTCTATTGCCCACATCACGGGCAAGCCGATCCTGTTCCTGGGCGTGGGACAGGAGTATAAAGATTTAAAAAAGTTCGAGACGCAGTGGTTCTTAGACCGGCTCTTTGAACGCTGATGCATTTTTTCTTGTTGATCTCGGCGGCAGCCTCGCGCGCGTGCGCGTTGGCCGGCTGACCGTTCACATTTTCCGGGCCATGGCTTGAGTGCGCTGACTATTGTTGTACAGAGTTCGCTATGGCCTGCTGACGCAGTTGTTCACGCCCGAACAGCTGAAGTAGTGCACCTTGACTGGCACATAGCCGGTGACGCCACCGGGGATGGTCTCGTTGAAGACATAGTTGTGATATTCGAACAGGCGCCGGTTCTCCAGGCTGGCGTCGACCATGTTATGGGATAGCTTGACTTCCAGGAAGCCCGAGACACGGATGACACTGTCATTACGGAGCGGCTTCAGCGCCGGATCGACGTACACATAAGTGGTTACATTGCCGAAGCCGGTTTCATTCTCTGCAGGCTCCAGCGGCAGTTC
>MVRA01000155.1 GCA_002067315.1 Methanocella sp. PtaU1.Bin125
TTGACCCGACGCCGGTTAAGGTTTGAAGCGGCCATTTCCACTTACCAGGAATGCAGTTGATGGCACCATTCCTTGGATAATATCTATGGGTTACAGGGTTATGAACATTCTCTACTCTTATCGTAATTGTAAATTAGTAATTATTATACAAACCCTTCCCAGACAACGAATTTTGAGCTATCTTTGTAGTTCGCGATCACAGTGACCTTTGAGTTAGGGGTCACAGGCGAGAAGTACTGCAACGAGCCAATATCTGATGTACAACTCGGAGCACCGTGGTGCACATGATTCGATATTTCTACATCGTTGACTGTGACATTAAATGCCCCATAGAATCCGGTCGCATCCTCGCCAGACTGGCCATTCGGCATCCCTGGCGGGTCGAATAAGATATGACGCTGATCGCTGCTGCCCACGTTTTTAATTAATATACAGGTCGAATTGACACGCTCTACCTGTATCATAACATTGTTATAGTTCGGCAGGCCGGAATTAAAGTTAAAGCTGAACATCGCGATGGTCGCTGCCAGGACAACCGTAATAGCGGCCATTAAAATGACACCGATCACCGGTGATATTGCATGGGAGTCTTTTGTGAGCATAGGCTATCGCTTTCCAGCATTACCCCCCAAAAATAAATGATGAGGCCGTAGATTTTTCTACGGCCCGTATCTCTAACGATGTTAGCGCTTTACTTACTGGATCGTGCCAGTCCAGAGAACCGTCTGGGTGTTGTCCTTGAAGTTACCGACGACGGATACCTGGGAGTTTGCTGCACAGGCATAGTACTGTAAGCTGCCAACCTGGTTATCGTTCACCGGTGAACCAGAAGTCACGATGTTAGTCGACTCAATACCATTGACAGTAACGTTCAGGCAACCCTGTGTCGCACTTGCATCAATCAGCTGGGCAACATCGGTACCGCCCATGACTTTCACATAAATGGCGGTCTGGTTGACACGAGCGACCTCTACGGCCACATTCTTCTGCTTCGGCACGTTTCCGCCGAGCTGGAACACGAACGCAGCGATAACCGCCGCGAGGATCACCGTAATCGCTACCATCAGGATGACGCCGATGACAGCCGATACGGCCTCATCATTCTTCTTAAAGCTTGCCATATTATTTCCACCTTTGAAGTTTCAGTCGCAGGGTGTGCGACCGTCGTTTTGTAGATTCACAATGGTATGGATATTAGCCAGAGGCTAAATCCAACCGGTTTTTGCCAAATAATTCTAATAAGCGCCTATCTATATATATCTTTCCTATTTAGCCCTTGATTTCAAAATAGTAATTGATTTTGACAATATTCATGGATTAAAGCGTTAATAATGATATCCTTTTCTATCTAAGGAACAATAATTTTCTGCGCTTGCTCATCGTGAAATTTTTGTTCATTTATCAACCATTGTACTAATTACAAAAAAGCAATTTCATTCATGTTTTTACTATCTAAGCTTATATTAGATTTGTCTCATCAATGTAAAAATAGTGTGGTCAGGGGGTCTGGCGATTAATATGCAGGATATTACCCGTTTAGCTGCATAAAAATGCCGAAAATACTAAGCTTAATCAGCGTATTATATTGACTGTTTATACGCCCGGCTACATAAGGGCCCGCGTGTGAACGGATAGTCGATAACGGCTACAGTCGACAGCTCCTTCGATTGTTTTTACAACGGGAAGTTGCCGGCCTGGCGCCTGGCCAGGTATAATTAGGTATATAAGTGATAAACGACAAAAGTTAGCCACTTACATGCAGGATTGAGAGACCCCATGAAAGTTACCGTTTCAACGCCTTCGCGTCTGCACTTCGGGCTGATTGATTTTAACGGCGGGCTGGGCCGCATCGACGGCGGCGCCGGTGTCGCCATTTCGCGCCCGCGTAACGTGCTGTCCGCCTGCAGTTCCGATGCTTTCCGGGTGAACGGGCCGAACCCCGCCCTCGTGAAAGACATCGCCCGTAAGATCTGCGACAAGCTGGGCAAGCCCCTGCCGGATATGGAAATCACCGTGGAGGAGGAGATCTGCAACCACGCCGGTTTTGGCTCCAAGACCCAGATCAGCCTCGCGCTCGCTTATGTCATCAGCCGCAAGTACGGCATCACCTACGCCAGCGTCGACGAGCTGGCCCGGCTGGTGAGCCGCGGCGGCACGTCCGGCATCGGCGTCCGGGCCTTCGATCGCGGCGGCTTCATCCTGGACTGCGGCCACAGCTTCGGCCCGGGCAAGGATAAGACCTCCTGCCTGCCGTCGTCCGCTTCGAAGGCGAAGGTCTCCCCGCAGGTGATGCGGTGCGACGTGCCGGAGCACTGGCGCTTCGTGCTGGTCACTCCCCTGAACTACGAAGGGTCGCACGGCAAATCGGAGGTCGACATCTTCCAGTCGAACTTCCCGGTTAATGCCGCCGAAGTCGAGCGCATCTGCCGCATCGTCCTCATGCAGATGGTCCCGGGCATCCTGGAGAAGGACATCGCCACCTTCGGTGCGGCGATCAACGGCATCCAGACGCTCGGCTTCAAGAACGTCGAAATCCAGCTCAAGGCGCCGCTGGTGCCCAACATGCTGGCGATCATGAACAACAACGGCTCCTACGGCAGCGGCATGAGCTCCTTCGGGCCGACGGTCTTCGGGCTGGCGGACTCGGAGCGTAAGGCGGAGCGGATCCAGAAGGCGGTCTGCGACTACCTGAGCGACATGGACATCGAGAACCAGAGCTGGATCACCGAGCCCAACAACCATGGCGTGCTGATCAGCGGCGCAGAGAACGAGCGCAGCGTCATCCGCGGCCGGGTGCTCAGCTAAAAAATTCTATTACACTTTTTATCGAGGCCGCAGCGAGCGCAGCGAGCGCGGCGTTTCAAAATGGCAGACCGTTTATAGCTTTGCCCCATGAAGATGTTTAGTTATATATGAGGCTATCCTGCCAGGGCATCCGGTACGGGTGCCGTCAGGACGCCAGGACTCGTATATAATAAGTTTTCATCTGAGTCGATCGATGACCGTCTGTACGGTCAGGTTTAGATGATGAACATGTTTTTAGTATGAAAATTTTCAGGATTTTCATCGTATATGCCAGTGCAGCAGGCACATCGGCGTTTCATGAGAAGGCTGATGAAAATCAAGCCTTGTATAGGCTACGCGACTCCTGTCACGCTCGCCAAGAGCGCCAGGTAGCCAAGAGCGCCAAGGACTGATAAGAAACTGTCATATCCTTATTTGTATGTTAAGCCTTGGCGCTCTTGGCCCCATGGCGCTCTTGGCGGGCGTGACAGCAGTCGAATAGCATGGACAAGGCCTGATTTTCATTAGCCTTAACGTGAAAAACCATTTTTCATCCGCTGAGTTCTCTGCGGTTTTTAACCGCGCCCTGTGTCCTGCCATATAAGATTTCATAGCTACCGCTATCCATTGAAAGAGGGTATTAGTTCATCACTATTCGATTATTGAGCTATCAACATTTATTGTTTTAAAAAAGCTTTTATCGCAGGATATTTCGCCGATTTTGGCAGTCATCCTGAACTCGGCGTTATGCATACTCCATATTGTAGGAGGATGAATTGGAATGCGTAAACAAATGATAATCACAGCCGCTGCAGTCGTAGCCGTGCTGTCGATAGTTGTCCCGGCCGTCGCCCAGGTACCCTGTGGCATACCCGCGGGCTGCGGCATCGGAGCACCGTTCGGCGGTTTCGGCCCCGGCCCGGTGGGCTGCGGCATCGGCCTGCCGTTTGGCCTGGGCAGCTTCGGCGTCGGGCTCCCGTTCGGCAACATCGTCGCCGTCGGCCTGGCCATGATGGAATCGGTGCTCGGCGCCGCGTTCGGCTTCTTGGGGCTGGGCGGCCCGGGCGGCTGGGGTTTGCCGTTCTGTTGAAATATCCGAACCGGCGGATATCTACGGGGCAGGGCGTCATCCCTGCTATTTATTTTATGGAACTGCCGGCATTTCGCTAAATGAGTCGATCACTTTAAACTGAACGCCTCGATATCATTATTATTGTAGGAGGATTGTGCAGGCATGCTAAAGAAACTGATCATAGCGCTGGCCATTGTCATCGCCATCGCGGCCTTTGCCTCGCCGGCGGCCGCCACGGCCCCGTTCGGGTATGGCTCGCTCATGGGCGGTATGTGGGGCTGCGGGTGTCCCTTCGGCACCATCAACGGCTTCGGGCTCCACGTCTGGGGCGGCGGGCCATGGTTCAGCGGCTTCGGGGCCGCCGGATTGGGCATCGGCCCTTACGGGCTTCCGGTCGTCTGTTGAAGAGGGAAAACTGTTATCAGGAGCTGTGGCTGGTAACGGCTCCCGGGTATCCCGACCTGTCTCATGACTGGTGGCTGTGAAAAAATGACCTTTTTTTAATTTTTAAGAATGAAGAGCTATAAAAGAAAGAATAGAAGCCGTTTTCACAGCTTCTTGAACCCGAAGGACTCCATCACTACGTCGGCGTTGAGGGCGCCGGCGACGTAGGTTTCTCCGGCCGCGATGTCGTTGACGACGATTTCCGCGGGCGCGAAGATCGACGGGTCCAGCTTGTAGAAGTCGAACTTGGCTTCCTTGAACACGGTGTAGAACGGCCGGCCGTAGTCCTTGGAGGTCTTCGACGGGATCTTGGCGACGTAGTCCTTGATGCCGCCGCCGTTGACCGTCAGGGTGACGCTGCCGTGGTAGATCGAGGCGTCGTTGGTCGTGCCCATCGCGACGGCCGGGTCCTTCTTGACCGGCGGGATGGGGGCGCTGCCGAAGGCGCTGACGATGTGCCGGGTGTCGAAGCCGAGCTCGGCCAGCTTGTAGATCGCCATCTCGACGACGCGGCCCGCGATCTGGACGGAGCCGACGGGGCTGTTGGTCGGGGCGACCAGCGCGACGACGCTCGACGCGTCTACGCCGCACTCGCTCGCGACGTAGTCCATGACCTTCTCGTTGGGGAGCTTGTCCGCCTCTAAGACGATGACGGCGAAGTCGTAGTCGTCCTCGTACTCGATGACCTCGTACGTGTGCTTCGGCTTGAGCGCTAACGCCCGGGCCGGGCCGGAGCCCATGGCGAAGTAGCCGTCCTGCGCGACCCGCCAGCCCGCCTTCTGGGCCGCCAGGCAGGCGATGGACGGGTAGTCCGTGGAGACCTCGATGAACGGGTAGAGGATCTCGTGCTTCAGCTTCTTGTGTGAGATGTTCGTGCTGGCCAGGCCGCCCATGCAGATCTGCGTGAGCAGCAGGCCCGCCTCGTAGCCGGCCTTCGCCTTTACGCCGCAGTCGATGACGACAGAGTCGTTGGCAAGGGTCTGGGGCTCGACCTTGTAGTCCTCTGCCATGTCGAGCATGTCCTCGACGATATAATAAGCAAGTTCGTTGACGCTTATCAAAGATATCACCAAGATGTAATGGCCGAACTTGGCTTTTAAGTTTTCTCTATGCGGGGAGTCGGCGGGGCACGGCCGCCCCGGAGATGCTGGCGGATAATCGTGGCGTAGTCGATCGGTATCGGAATGATTCGAGGGCACAGAGGCAACGGGGTACCCGAAACTATTAAAGTCATTGACTGTTATCTGATACAATAACATTCGAGTGTTACCCAGGTCGATCATGATGATTTTACCCGACGTCCAGGCCACGCGTTCGGAGGTCGCCATCAACCTCTCCCGCGTCGGCGTCACCAACGTAAAGAAACTAGTGAAGGTCGCCCGGCCCAACAAGAGGCCTATTATTCTCATCTCGACGTTCAACATGTACGTCGACCTGCCCTCTGAGCGGAGGGGCGCCAACCTCTCCCGGAACTTCGAGGTGATCGATGAGGTCCTCGAGGACATGGTCAAGTCCCCGGTCTACGAGATCGAGGACCTCTGCGGCGAGGTCGCCCGGCGCCTGCTGAACCGGCACGAGTACGCGACGCGCTCCGAGGTCCACATGGACAGCGAGCTGATCGTCCGGCGGAAGACGCCGGAGACCGAGATGGCCTCCCAGAAGGTGGTGAAGGTCTTCGCGAAGGCCGTGGCCATGCGGGGCGAGACTATCGACGTGCGGAAGGTCATCGGCGCCGAGGTCATCGGCATCACCGCGTGCCCGTGCGCGCAGGAGATCATGCGCGCGACGGCGGACGAAGAGCTGCGGAGGCTGGAAGTCCCCCCGGAAAAGATCGAGGCCTTCCTCAAGAAGATCCCGATGGCAACGCACAACCAGCGCGGCCGCGGCATCGTGTCGGTCGAGACCGCGGGCAACAACCAGGTGTCCCTCAACACGATCATCGACATCATCGAGCACTCCATGAGCACCATGAGCTATGAGCTGCTGAAACGCGGCGACGAGCACCGGGTGGTCCTGAACGCCCACCTGAACCCCAAGTTCGTCGAGGACTGCGTCAGGGACATGGCGAAACGCGTGGCCGCGGAGTTCAAAGACCTGCCTGACGACGCGATCGTCAAGATCAAGCAGATCAACGAGGAAAGCATCCACCAGCACAACGCTTTTGCCGAGCTGTCCACCACGATGGGCAAGCTGCGCGCAGAGCTTGGTTGAGCGTCTGACAGAGGGCATAAAGGGCATAGAGGACATTGAAGGTACTATGGATATGGACGGCAGGAAACATTCGTTTGACCGATACCGGTCTTTCCTGCCTATACAGCCGTTACAGCCTTTATTGCCTCCACGCTTTCATTTTTATAACGAATAAACCTAAATAATACCTGATACTATCCTTATTTTATGCAAAAACCGCTGGCTTTATTGGCGGTCGTACTTATTGCCTTCATCCTGGCAACCGGACTGGCAACGGGCGCCATCGTGCGCGACGAGTTTACGGTACCGCTGGACCGGTATGTCAACCTGAGCTCGAACCTGACCATCCACATTCTTCAGGTTACCATATCCAGCGAGACTTATGGCGGGGCCTATTCTCCGGACCCGGAGAACTCGATATGGCCGGTCCTCCTGTTCCAGTACGAGAACTATGGCATCCAGCAGGTCGCCGGCCGCCTGCACATGCAGTTTACTGACAGCGCCGGCGAAGTGTATGATAAGAAGGACGTCTATATGGGCGGCCCCATTTACCCGGGTAAAAAGTCGCCGCCGCAGACCCTGGAAATTGCCATACCGAAGAACCGGACGCTCGCCGGGGTGATCGTGATCGACGAGTGGACCGGGAAGCAGGTCCTCATCCCCGTCGAATACGGGTCGTCGTCATCGACGGCTTTCGGGTCAACCCAGACGCCGTCGCCCGAGATCGTCGTGGTCGTGGACGACAACCTGCGCAACCTGCTCATCATCCCGATCATCCTCGTCATCGTCGGCCTGGTCGGCTGGTACATCGCTAAAACCCGGCTCTTCTGACCGGGTTTTACGGCCGCTACGCTTTGGTTTGTTGACTGATCGTGCGAATAAGCCTTTATATTAGCACAATCTTCTATCCATCATGCGAAAGCCGATTGCCTTTATCATTGCATTCCTGCTGGTCGCACCGATCATCGTCGCTATCGCTGCCAGCCCGGCGTCTGCGAAAGAAATCGTTACGATCCCGCTGAATGAGTCCGTTCAGATCAGCCCCAACCTGAAAGCGAACTTCATCCAGCTCACGATACACGATATTACCCAGGGCGGCTCATATGCCGAAGACCCGGGTCAGGTCATTTATCCCGTCCTCTGGTACGCTTACCAGAACGTCGGCTCAGTTCCCGAGTCTGGCCACCTCTATGTGAAATTCATCGACGACCATGGCCAGGTGTACGAGAAGCGGGACGAGGGCACCCTCGAGCCGATCCAGCCCGGCAGGACCGGGGCGCCCCGGCCGATCGAGATCAATATTCCGAAGGACCGGAAACTAACGGAAATGATCGTTGTGATGGGGTTCAACCAGCAGATCATTCGCCTGGAATACCCGGGAACGGCCACCCCGACCGCTACGCCGGCGCCATCCGGCAGCTCGCCGGTCGCCAGCCCCGGCGGCCTCTGTCTGGGCTCGCTGGTCCTGCCGCTGACCCTGGTGGGCATTGCGTGGGCCGGTTTGCGGCTGACGAAAAAATAGCCGGAGGGACAATCCGGCAGTCAATGCGCACTGGATAGGACACAACCGCACATATGGCGAACATTTATTTTTCTTCGGAGCTGCAGGCGCTGATGGCGAAGCGCCCGGCGCTGAAGCCCCGGATCGAACATACGGTCAACGACTTCTTCCCGGAGATCGAAGAGGCCCGGTTCGGGCGGGCGTCGCGCAGCGCTTATTACGATTTTCGCAGCGGCACCATACGGGTAAACGGCGGGAGCAGCGTCTATGTGATCGGCCACGAGCTGGTCCACTTCATGCAGGACCCGCGGCACTACCGCGGTCCGGTCACGTACCCGTCAGGCGAACGGTCGTGCGACCTCTTCCTGTTCGCACGCAGCCCGGCGCTGGTGGCCGACGTCTGGGACGGCGATGCCAGCTATCTCCTGCACGGGGCGACTGCCCGGGCGCTGAAGACACGTTTCTCCCGGCCCGCAGGGCAGCGCCTCGTTCACGATGTGTGCGCAGAGGCCGTCCGCCTGCGCGACGCGGGCAAACGCGACTACATCAAATGGGCCGAGCACGCGATCGCTCTCCGGACTGTGTCCTGAGCCGATCAGTCGATAAGGTCGATGTCGGTTTATGAGCCGCTGGCGGCCTATTTGGCTGCCAGGATGTCGCTCAGCGCGACCGGCTTCGCATCCGCCGGGAATCCGGGGCCGGTTGTCAGCATATCCGCCATCGCGCGGGCCAGTTCCGGGCCGGCGTCGACTCGCAGCTTCATCTGGTCTAATGACATGGTCATCTTGACCGGCCGGTCGAGCTTCATGGCCTTCGCGGTCCCGTCGGGCAGATATGCCGTTATGCTCCCTACCTGTAAGCTGATATCGCCCTTCTCCATCGCGACGCCGGTTAACTCGAACTGGCGCAAGACGACGACCGCGTTCGCGCCGGCGACCGGAATGGACGACCTGTTCGTGTAATCGATCTTCGCCGTCGCGGGTAACGCCTCATCGATCGAGATGATCCCCGTTCCTGCCGGCACGTTAACGGTCTTTGTCAGCGGCCGGTCGTAGGTCGCCACGATGGCGATATCCCTGTCGCCCAGCTGCTGTACCCTGGCCGCATAAGGTATGGTGTAGGTCAGGTTTCCGTCGGTCATGTTGCCTGCCTCGACCGTGAGCATGACGGCCTTAGGCATGGCCATTGCGGCGAGGCCTGACAGGTCTCCGGTCGACATGCCGTCCATCGATGCCGTGCCCTGCGATGTCGCCGGCATGGCGGCGGCCGCCAGTGAGACGGCAACGGCCAGCGTCGCGAATACGAAGATAGTAGTTTTCAGATGCACACTCTCATCCCCGCTATTGAATCAGCGAATGTGTCCAAATAAGTTTATGAAATGTTGCGCGCCTGACATGATACGAATGCCCGGTCAGGCTTCGATATGCTTAAATACCGGCTGCGCCTATGGAAATCCCTGCAAACGGGGCTCCGGCATGAACTTTTTCATCACCCTGACGACGGCCTGCGACCTGGAGTGCAGGTATTGCTATGGCGAGTGCTGCGACGACTTCGACGGCCACGACGACGGCTTCGCGTACGACTATTTCCTGCCCCGTGCCGTCGCATACCCGACGGAAGCGCTGAAGTCATTCCTCGCCAGGGACCCCGACCCGACGGTCATCTTCTACGGCGGCGAGCCGCTGCTGGCCATGCCGAAGATGCTGGAGCTGATGGACGCGCTGCCCGCAAAGCGGTTTTTGCTCCACACGAATGGCACCATGCTGGACCGGGTTCCTGCCGTTTATCTTCAGCGACTGCACACTATCTCTGTCTCCATCGACGGCGACAGGGCCACGACCGACTATTACCGGGGCGAGGGCGTGTACGACCGGATTACGGCGAACGCTCGCAGGGCGCGGGAGAAGGGATTTGACGGCGAGATCATCGCCCGCATGACGGTCATGGAGGACACGGACATCTATCGTCAGGTCACTCACCTGCTGGACAATCCCGACTTTGCCTTCGACAGCGTCCACTGGCAGCTGAACGCGCTCTTCTGGCGGAACGACCGCAGCCGCAGGCACTTCCCGCAATGGGCCCGGGACAGCTATAATCCGGGCATCACCCGCCTCGTCCGCGAGTGGGTGCGCGCGATGCGAGAAGAGGGAACAGTGCTCATGATGTACCCGTTCGTGGACGTCATGCAGTCGCTGCTGAACGGCGAGAAGACCCCGCTGCGCTGCGGCGCGGGATGGGCCGAGTTCAACGTGCAGACCGACGGCAAGGTCTCCCCCTGCCCGGTCATGTCCGGCATGACGGATTTTTATGCCGGCGACATATACGGCAGCCCCGCGGACCTGAAGCCGGTGCTGATCGGGGGCCGTTGCGACGCTTGCGACGTGAAAGGACTCTGTGGCGGCCGGTGCCTTTACGCTAACGTGACGATGAAGTGGGGCCCGGACGGCTTCGACGAGGTCTGCGGCACCATCCGGCACCTGATCGGCGAGCTACAGGCCGCGCTGCCCGACGTCCGGCAAATGATCGCCGAAGGTAAAATCAAGGAAAGCGACTTAGATCACATGCGCTATAACAGCTGCGAGATCATCCCCTGAGATATCGATCGGGCTACCGGATTTCGCGGCCCTGATATCGGACCGGACATTGCAGTGAGGATGGCGGCTCCCGGATTATACTATTTTAATTTCAACTTTATTACAAAATATTAAAATAATATCCGATTGAAAGAGTTATGGTCGCGGAGGCGATTCGACGGCCTCTGCAGCGGGCGGTATCATCGAGGCGAAACGGGGAGTGAAATGGCATTTTTTAACCATATCGACAAGGTGGGCCTGGCCGTCAGCCTGGCCGTGGCGGATAAGCCGATGGCGCTCAGGCTGAAGAAGAACGTCCTCGAAGACATGGACAGCTACGAGTTCGAAAACTACCTCGCGGCCCTCTGTAAGATCGTTACTGGTATCCTGTGAAATCCTCGAGCCTGATCTTTTCGTCGGGCACGTCAAGCTCTTTCAGGGCTTTCTTCATCGCCTCGTTCATGCCCGGGGGCCCGCAGATATAGAAGACGCGTTCCTCGTAGTCGGGTATCTGCGCTTTGATCATTTCGCCGTTGACATGCCCTTTCAGCCCCGGCCAGTCCGGCGCCCGGGTGAGCACGTCCCTGATCACGACGTTGCTGTTCTGCCGCTGCAGCTGCTCCAGCTCGTCCCTGTAGACGATGTCGGCCTCAGTTTTGTTCGCGTAAAGCATCCTCACGTCGGTCGACAGCTTCCTGTCCATGATGTACCGGAGCATGCTGCGCAGCGGTGTCACGCCGATGCCGCCCGACAGGAACCCGAGCTTCGGGTATTCGCCGGAAAAGTGGAAGTTGCCGTACGGGCCCCAGAGTCGGAACCACTCGCCGCCCTTCATCCGGTCCAGCGCCTGTGAGTACGGGCTGTCTGTGATCTTCTTGGTGAACATGAGATAGTCCTCGGTCGGGCTGCTGGAGATGGTGAAGTGGTGCATCTTCGTCACG
>MVRA01000156.1 GCA_002067315.1 Methanocella sp. PtaU1.Bin125
CCTCCGAGAGGCTGGCGGGCAGGTTGCGGATGCCGTAGTGCTTGCGTTCGTCCTCGGTCAGGTGGTAGATGTTCAAATTCACCGGGTCGCCGGGGTCCAGCTTCCGCTTGATACCGTCCAGGCCGGCCTTCAAGGTCACGGCCAGCGCCAGGTACGGGTTGCACGCCGGGTCAGGGCAGCGCAGTTCCGCCCGGGTGCCTAAACCGCGCCGGGCGGGGATGCGCACCAGCGGGGAGCGGTTCTTCTCGGACCACGCGATGTAAACGGGCGCCTCGTATCCCGGAACAAGCCGCTTGTAAGAGTTCACCAGCGGGTTAGTAACCGCGCAGTAACCCCTGGCGTGGGTGAGCAAACCTGCGATGTAGTGCAGCGCCGTCTTGCTGAGCTGGTACTTCCCGTTCTCGTCGTAGAAGGCGTTCACCCTGCCGTTCTTCTTGAACAACGACTGGTGGATGTGCATGCCGGTGCCGGCCTTGCCGAACATCGGCTTCGGCATGAAGGTGACATGCAGGCCGTAGTTCATCGCGATCTTGCGCACCACGAACTTGAAGGTCGCCATGCGGTCCGCCGTAGTGAGCGCGTCGCCGTACTTGAAGTCGATCTCGTGCTGGCCCTCCCCGACTTCGTGGTGGGACGCCTCGATCTCGAACCCCATGTCCTGCAGCGCCATGACCATGGCCCGGCGCACCTCGTCGCCCAGGTCCACGGGCGAGAGGTCGAAATAGCCGCCCTTGTCCTTGGTCTGTATCGTCGGACTGCCATCTTCAGTCCGCTCGAACAGGTAGAACTCCGGCTCCGGGCCAGCGTTCATCACGAACCCGGCCTGCTCGGCCTCCTTGATGATCCGCTTCAGGTTGACCCGCGGATCGCCCGGGAACGGCTTGCCACTGGGCAGGTACACGTCGCAGACGAGCCGGGCCACATTGCCATACTCGCTCTGCCACGGGATGAGCGTGAACGTGTCGAGATCCGGCTTCAGGTACATGTCAGACTCCTCAATCCTGACAAACCCCTCGATAGACGAGCCGTCAAACATGACATCACCGTCCAGCGCCTTCTCAAGCTGACTGACCGGCAGCGCCACGTTCTTCGTAGTGCCGAAAACATCAGAAAACTGGAGCTTGACAAATTCGACCTTGAGCTGTTCCGCCCTCTCCAAAACAGCCTGCTTTGTCATTTTACTCATAGGCAACAGGTAGATGTGTGATCGGATATAATCGTTATGTCGGAAGGTCCCAACGGATTTTATGATATAATCTTACGCAATTCATCGGTCAATGATAAATTATTCTGTGTGTTCTGAGGTAGTTACCAGTGCATGTAAGGCGCTCCGGACCAATTCAAATTGTACAATAAGAAAGATATATTTTATAACAGTGCTTTCATCATCTTCAAGGGGCGATGAAGCTCACCCGGCAAACCGCAAAACCGCCGCAAGGCTGATAGCTTCTATTCTTCGATGAGCACTGCGTGGCAAAACGCGTCATAAACCCATTTGCTGCATTGTTGCGGAGGCCCGGGATGAGTGTAGATCTCAAGTGGAAATTTTCTAAGGTCATCCGGTTACCGGTAACCCGAATTTATCATCGGGATTTACTGGATATCTGCCGGCTGTTCGAAGAGTATTTCGGGACGTTCAAGGCCGAGATCGAAACTAATCACTTTTTGTATACGTTTACCGATGCCAATTACGATGGCATAGAACGGATAAAAGCTGATGAGCAGGTGGACGGGGTCTTTATTAATCATTTCGATCAGTCGGCATACCCGACGCTGACTCTCGTGATTTGTGTCTCCTACGCCTCAATCAATATCGCAGACACACGGCTGGTGCCCCGTGACTTTCCGGGCGCTGTCAAGAAGGTGTTTTCTCGTAACAAGCGCCTGCCGGACCTGATCTATGCCATCGGGTTAAACCGTGCCGCTCTCTTCGCCGTTGCTTCCGATCTCGCCGTCATATGGCTATTCGGACTGCGAGGGGCGCCGGTTTTACTCCTGTTGCTGGCAACCCTGGCCTTTCTCGCAGTGTTCCTGATGCTTAGAAGCTTTACCGATAAGCGGTATATCATATTTGACATGGGTTATGGGCGTGAATGAACTGTCAGTGTCCGGGAAAGTTATATTTTCTAACAGTGCATATCATACCTTCAACGGGCGATGAAGCTCGCCCTGGCTAACAGCAAAACCGCCGCAAGGCTGATAGCTTCTGTTTTATTCCGGTGGACGCGTTGATTGTCGGCAAGCCTCAAAAAAGCCATGCTGTACGAGCCCCGGGCAATTTCGCGGACCATACGGGAGGGAGACATATGGCTATCGACTTTATCTCCAGATATTTACGCAGGCGATACCCGGCCAGGGACATCAACGGCCTGATCCGGTCGTTATACGACAGCGATCCTGCCATACGCGGGAAGGCGGCCGCCCGGCTGGGCGAGATCGGCGATCGGCGTGCCACCTACGCCCTGATCGACGCGGCCCGTGATCCGGTAAGCGAGGTCCGCGTCGCCGCAGTTAACGCGCTTGGCGCCCTCGC
>MVRA01000157.1 GCA_002067315.1 Methanocella sp. PtaU1.Bin125
AAGGCCGGAGACAACGTGACCGTCGACTACATCGGATGGTTCGACGACGGCACCATATTCGACACGTCCAACGCGTCCGTCGCGTACAATGCGGGCATCTACGACCCCACCCAGATATATGCACCCTTTTCGTTCATAGTTGGCAACGAAGAAGTCATTAAGGGATTCGATGACGCGGTCGTCGGTATGAAGGTGGGGGAGACGAAAAATTTTACCATTGAGGCAAAAGATGCCTATGGAGAACATAAGGAGTCAGAAGTCAAACCTATTAACATGAGCGTGCTGCAGGCTTATAACATCACACCAGAAGTTAACGACACGCTATATTATAATATGCAGCCGGTTAAAGTGGTAGCCATTCCTAACAATACCACAGTAATAATTGACTTTAACCTTCCATTGGCAGGAGAGAGACTGCACTTCTTGGTGACGATTGTAGACATCGAGCGACCTGCGGCTACGCCCAAGTCGACTTGAATAATTAAAATTGCTGGCGTCCCGACAGGGACGTCAGTCGATTACTTTTTAGAGCTCGTCGTACTATACTATAAAAGCATAGTATTATTTTAACATATTTGACTTATTCATAGTTCTTCTGCGTTTTTCGGATCTGCCGATTCAATGAAATGGGCTTGGTTTCGGGGGCCTGTCGACCAGTACTCGCGACGACCGCAACGAAACGCGACGATCGCAACGTTTATCTATGTTCTCGCGACGACGTGGACATCTGCTGATGTCCGGCAACGAAACGCGACGGGCGCGACGTTTCTAAGAATGATAATATAGCGGATTATCCATTAACCGTCGTCGCGCCCGTCGCGTTTCGTTGCGATCGTCGCGAGAACTTAGAGAAACGTTGCGATCGTCGCGAGTACTGGTACGACAGGCCCCCGAAACAAAGCCCATTTTCATCAAGCCGACCGATCCGAAAAACACAGAAGAACCGAAAAGGTTTTCCCATTACTGGATGACGGTGAAATGATAGAACATATCGTAATCGGACAGCGTGTCCCTGATCCACCGGACGTCCGACGGCGGCGTCGACTTGTTCACGTGTACCACGACTTCCGGCAGGTCGCCGCTGCCTTCCTTCATCTCGAAAGAGTCGACCAGCGACGAGAGCCGGAGGCTGTCGTTGGGATTTCCGAGCAGGTTAAAGATCTCTTCGGCGAAATCGCTCATGGTATCTCACATACACGTTCTATGATATAAATGATGCCCCCTGCATATTGTTAAAAGGGGGCCGTCACGTCATGCCTGCGCCCATAAGGAAACGCGACGGACATCATGACGTACGGATGACCCCGTAGACTTTACTGTAGACCTTGTTCGGCCCTTCCTGCCGGTCCAGGGGCTTCCAGTACACGGGCGTCGGTCCGGTGGCACCCTCGCCGGGCGCCTTCAGCGCGAGCAACAGGCGACCCTTAGCAGGCCCGGAGCCATTGCCGATGGTCATCGACGGGTAGCCGATAATCGTCATGGGCTCATATGTCTTAAGCTCGGCCGAGGCGTTCTGCCGGTACTCGATCGTGAACCACGAGCCGTCCGTATAAATCGGCTTATCCGCGTCGACCGTGACGTCGAAGGCATAGATGAGCTCCCCCGGCCCCGCCGGGATGCCCTCGTAGCTCTGGCTGTACTCCCGCTGTATGTAGGAGAACGCGATGTTTGCCTTATCATCGGTCACCACCGGCGTCGGCGCGGGGCTGATCGCCGGGGGCACCGTCGGCGTCGCAGTCGGCGCGGGCGTGGGCGTCGGCGTCGTGCAGCCCGCCAGGAACACGGCGGCCATCACGGCGGCCGCAATGAGAATGAATAAGGGCTTCAGGCCTTTCATAATACCACAGTGATCATAGATCGTAAGTCGCGATATAAAGGTAATGGTGACTACCGGGAGCGGCTTCGCGCGCGCACGTGCGGCCAAGGATGGGCAAACATCGTTACATTCAGCCCGTTTTTCATCGGCATAACCTGGCAGGGGAGCCCGGTCTCCTGCCCGCCCCTGGCAACGGGACAGTGGTCGCATCGCCTGAACAAGGGCATCCGCATGATTTGAAAGGAGCGTGACGTCATCCCTTTTTCCGGGCGATGACGATGACGCTCATCCCCCACCGGTTCACGGGCCACAGGCCATATGTGCGGTCCTCCACCGCAGACAGTACCCGGAAAACCGCCCGGGTGGCAGGCCCGGGCTTATCCTTCAGCATCAGGGGACTCGGGAGGAGGTTGTTAATCGCATGTATGCCGTAGATCGCCTGCACCTCGAACCCGCGCTGTCGCAGCTCGCGCTTTAGCTCGGTGCAGGTGAAGGTCCGAAGGTGCAGCATCCGCACCTTGTCGCCGTCGAAGTGGAGCGGGAACTCATAGGGATATCCCTCGCCGATCGGCCGCCGGAAGTAGCCTATGACGTTGTCGATACGTTCCTTATACTCCAGCGGGTCGCCGACAGCCGTGCTCAGCAGGCACCAGAACATGTCGGGCCGCCACTTGTTGTCCGACTCGAGGAAGACCAGCCCGCCGGGCTTGAGCACCCGGGCGATCTCGTCGAAAAAGCAGGGGTAGTCGGGGATGTGATTCACGGTGCTGCCCGCGCAGGACACGGCGTCGAAGGCCGCGTCGTGGAACGGGAGGCAGCAGGCGTCCGAGACGGCGCAAATGCCCTCGCCCAGCTTCTGGTTGGCCACCCGGACCAGGCCGGCGCTGATGTCGATGCCGGTCACGCTCAAGCCTGCGGGGCGGAACAGCTGCGTCTGCTGCCCGGTGCCGCAGCCGACGTCGAGGACCTTTGCGCCTCCGGGGAGCGCCGGGATGAGCCGGTTTACGATCAGCTCGCGGATCCGGCCGAAGAGGTACGGGAAAAACAGCCCTTCGTACGTGTCGTAGATACCGGATGCGTCATCGTACACGTCCGCGTTATACTTCTTCAGCATATCGGGGTTCGGCGTGATCGTATTGCCTGGCAGGAATACCACCTAACGGACGCACTATAGATGCAGGACACGTTAATAAGCCTTACCTTCCAGATCCGTATCCGGCCATCGCCGGCGTCATTGATAAAAAAGGGTTCCAGGCCGGGTAATGGCCTGAAACGTTATCCTGTTTATGCGCTTTTCACACTTACCGGGAATAATATCCCGGGTACGGGTAGCCGGGGTAAGGATAGCCGGGGTACGGGTAGCCGGGGTAGCCGGGGTTCGGATAGCCGGGGTTACCCGGGTACGGGTAGCCGGGGTACGGGTAGCCCGGGTACGGGTAGCCGGGGTGGCCGGGTGTCGGGGTCGGCGATGGAGCCGGCGTCGGGTTGCCCGGTTTGGGTGTCGGCGTCGGCGTCGGATAGCCGGGGTACGGGTAGCCGGGGTAGCCGGGCCGGGGCGTTGCGGTCGGCGACGGCTTCAGCGTCGGGGTCGGCGTCGGCGTCGGCGAGGGCGACGGGGCGGGCGTGAATTTGCCGTCCAGGTAGTCGATCGCGTTCTTGATGCTGATCCGGCCGTAGCCGTAGTTGTTGTTGGGCACGCCGGAGCCGAGCTGTTTCGCGGTCTTCTCCATGATGTCCTTGACCTGGGCCGGGGTCAGGTCCGGCTTCTTCTGCAGCATGAGGGCGACCGCGCCGGAGACCATGGGCGTGGCCATGGAAGTCCCGCTCATCGACAGGTAGTAGGTGTCGATGGCCTTGCCGTCGTTCGTGCCGGTCGCGCGGCAGGACACGATGTCCTTGCCCGGGGCGCTGACGTCCGGCTTGATGCGGCCGTCGCGGGTCGGGCCGCGGGAGCTGAACGATGCGATTGCGTCGCTCTTGTCCGTGGCGCCCACGGTCAGCGCGTCAGGTGTGTCGGCCGGACAGCCGATGGTCTTCGCGCCCGGGCCGCTGTTGCCCGCGGCACACACGACGACCTTGCCGGCCTTCACGGCCTTCGTGACGGCGTCGTCGATGGCCTGCGAGTGCTGGTTCGAGCCCAGGGACATCGAGATGACGTCTGCGTTGGTCTGGGCCGCGTAGTTGATGCCGGCCAGGATGTTGTCCAGGCTGCCCGAGCCGTCTTTGCCCAGTACCTTGACGCCGACTAAGGAGACTTCGGGGGCGACACCCCTGTACCTGCCGTCCGAGGCGGCGCCGCTGCCGCCGATAATGCCTGCGCAGTGGGTGCCGTGGCCGAAGTCGTCGTAGGCGGACGTCTTGCCGGCCACATAGTCCTTGAACCCGGTGATGCGGCCCTTAAAGTCCGGATGAGTGCCGTCGATGCCGGAATCGACGACGGCGACGGTGACACCTTTGCCGGTATACCCCAGGTCCCAGACCTGCGGTGCCCCGATAATGGGGGAGGCCTCGTCGAGGATGGCGTGGAACACGATGTTCGGCTCGACGTATTTCACGTTATCGAGGGCGCGAAGCTTCGCGAGCGCGTCCCCGCCGGGCACCTTGATGGCCATCGCGTTGAGGATATCATACCGGTGCAGGACGGTCGCGTCATTATCGGCGACGAACGCCGCTACCTGATCGTCCATAACGCTGGCCATGTCCTGGCCGTCATTAAAAACAACGATAAAGGTATCTGTATTAACGCTGTCCGATGTGATAGCAGCGGGCGAGCCGGCGCTCACGACGAGCGCGCTGGCCACGATCGCCAGACACAACAGGGCAGCCAGTATTGAACGTTTTTTTATGACTTACTCCTCCAGAGTTTTAATGCTTAAAGATATTAACTCTCAAACTATGACCCAGATTTCTATGGGGGAGGGATAGTTACCTTCGATTGCTATTACCCCTCCAGAGTTACTACCCGTACACATAGTGGAATAGGTTAAATATTTTCTTCTGAAGCAAATAGACGTATATTTATAGTTAGTTTCGATAAGTAAAGCATAGCAAGCGTTTAAAAATTAATTGGACTGTAAAACAACCGATAAATGATAAAATAACCGTAAATACTCTCAACTGGTAATATGTATCATATTGAGCTGACATCTGGCATAGAGTTCACAGAGTCCGCACGGCACACGAATTTTTATCGGAATACTCTGATACGATCTTTTATTTAACCGTACTCTATCTACCCTGTAGACTCTGTGAACCCTGTGTTAAACCTTATCAGTCCGTATATGAAGTCACAGGACAGGCGACATTACCGGCTTTTTGCCTTCCGCGCCTTCCCGGCCAGCCGTTGCTGCACCTTTTCACTCTGCAGCTCCCGCAGCGCGTCGGCGGCTATCCACCGGGCGGACTTGC
>MVRA01000158.1 GCA_002067315.1 Methanocella sp. PtaU1.Bin125
GCGACCAGCATGGTGACGATCAGCATGATCATTGCGAAGCCCAGGTACTGGAAGCCGCCGATCTCCCAGGCGAGATAGCGGTCAAAGGCCACCCGGGCGGCCAGGAGCGCGCAGGTCAGGGTGATCGTCGTATACCACGCTACCGTGGCCGCCGTAGTGCCAGCTTTTAAGGCCCGCTCGTCCTGAAAGGGCTTGCGTGCGCCGATGTAAGGGAAAAAGCTGACGACGTAGCAGACCATGCCCATGGTGAAGATCGTACCGGAGATACCATCCAGCGAGTTCTCTATAATCATGAAGAGGCACCCGAAGATGATAATCATCGAACCCAGCCACAAGCTGACGCGAAAGATACCCAGATTTTTTTCCTGAACGTTGCTCATAATCTCAGCCCCCGGTTTTACTCGATGTCCCCCTTGCGCCCGAGGTAGGCGTTGAAGCCCGCCATAGTGACGACCATGACGATCAGCATGATGCCCAGGAACCGGGCCATGCTCATCGGGAAGCTGAAGGCCACCGCCCAGATGTACACGAAGCACATGGCGCACAGCGTGACGAACCACGAGTAGGTGGCCGCCACCGTGCCGATCTTCCGGGCCCGCTCGTCCGGAGTTTTCTTATCCAGCCCGATGTAGGCGAAGAAATTGGCGGTGAAGATGGTGACGACGAACAGCACCGTTAACGACGCGTTGCCATCTGCTGGCTCGAAGTAGACCAGGACCGCCCCTATGGCAAGTACCAGGAGGTAACCGAGCCACATCGAGGCCTTGATGATACCCAGCTGGCTTGCGTTTTGGTTAGCGTTCATATATTTACCCCGTTTGTTATGCAATTGTCACTTTATGTTATACATTTCTAACAATTAGTTATCTGATTATAACAACAGCTATTTATAGCTGACGCTTGAGTTAGAAATAGTTAACATCATGCCAGGGCAAACTGTCCGGCTGCTTTCCAGCGACCGCCCGTGCGCGCACGCCATACCAGCCGGGAATCGATGTACGGTCAGGCCCTGTCAATAGTATATAGAAAAAATGGAAAAGGAGAGGCACAAAGGTCCGGTCAGCGCTTTATGCCTTTTTCATCTTCATGTCTTTGTGGTTACAGCTTCACGTATCTGGCTTCGTAAAGCCCGGCCTCGCTGGTCATCTGCTTCAGCGTCGCAGGAGGCACTTCGTCGTCCACCGTCAGGATCATGACCGCATCCCCGCGGACAGCGTCTCGGCCGACGGTCATGGCGGAGATGTTGATGTTCAGCTTCCCCAGGATGGTGCCGACCTTGCCGATGACGCCCGGGCGGTCCTGGTGCCGGGTGACGATCATGATGCCCGCGGGCACGGCGTCCACGCGGTAGCCCTGGATGTCCACGATGCGCGCGTCGTCCTTCGCGAAGATCGTGCCGCTGACCACGTATTCCTGCTTCTCCGTCTTCAGCGTAACCTGGATCAGGTTGGTGTAGTCGCCGGTCTCGCCGAACTTGGTCTCGGCGACCTTGATGCCGCGGTCCTTGGCGATCAGCTGCGCGTTGACGTAGTTGACGGGCTCGCCCATCTTCACGTCGAGCACGCCTTTCAGCGCGGCCACGGTCACCAGCGAGACGTCCTTCTGGGATAGCTCGCCGTAGTAGCCGATGACGATCTCCTTGATCTGGCCTTCGGAGACCTGCGCGGCGAACCCGCCCAGCCGTTCGGCCAGCGGCAGGAAGGGCTTGACCTTCTCCATGACGTCCGGCTTCATGATGGGGATGTTGAGCGCGGTGGTCACCGGCGCGCCCCGGAACGCGTTGAGCACCTGCTCGGCGATGGTGATGGCCACGTTCACCTGGGCTTCCGCGGTCGACGCGCCGAGGTGAGGCGTGACGACCACGTTGGGCTGCTCCAGCAGCGGGTTGCCGACGGGCGGCTCCTTCTCGAACACGTCGAGGGCCGCGGACGCGACTTTACCGGATTTCAGCGCCTCCAGCAGCGCGGCCTCGTCGATGATGCCGCCGCGGGCACAGTTGATGATCCGGACGCCCTTCTTCATCTTAGCGAATTGAGGTGTGGAGACCATGTGGCGGGTGCTCGGGATGAGCGGGGTGTGGACCGTGATGTAGTCGGCTTTCTCGTAGATCTCGTCGAGCGTGGTGAGCTTCGCGCCGATCTGCTGTGCGCGCTCCGCCGTGGTGAACGGGTCGTAGGCCAGCACTTCCATGCCCATGCCCCGCATGCGCTTCGTGATCTCGCCGCCGATGCGGCCGAGGCCGACGACGCCCAGCGTCTTGCCCAGAACCTCCACGCCCATGAACTTGCTGCGCTCCCACTTGCCGCTCTTCAGCGACGCGTTCGCCTGCGGGATGTTGCGGGAGATGGCGAGCATCATGGAGATGGTGTGCTCGCAGGCCGCGATCGTGTTGCCTTCCGGCGCGTTGGCCACGATGATCCCCTTGGCCGTGGCGGACGGCACGTCGACGTTGTCGATGCCCACGCCGGCGCGGCCGATGATCTTCAGGTTTTTGCCGGCCTCGATCACTTCTTTCGTGACCTGGGTCTCGCTGCGAATGATGAGCGCGTGATAATCTCCGATCTTCTCGATGAGCTGCTCCTTGGTGAGCTTAGTCGCCACGTCGACCTGCACATCGGGGTCGGACTTCAGGATCTTAATGCCTTCCTCTGAAATTGGATCGGTAACGAGGACCTTCATGATAATCATCCCTGTAAGGGTACGTGTTACTCTAATGTAACCTGCATGTTGATAAGTTTTTGGATAAAGGCCGGAGAGAGACCGGGAAAATATATAACCGTAGCCCTGAGATAAGTAACAGGTAGCAGGTGACGACTATGGCAGAGGTAGCGACCCCGAAGCTGGAAACACAGACGGTAAAGCCTCAACATTCGACGGCACAGAACGTCGGCGCTCTGGCGCTGGCGCTTGTGATCGATTTCGCGGACGCCATCCCGTCGGAACTGCTCTTTGCTATGGGCCTGGTGCCCGTGCCGGTAGGCTATGAGGCCGGAGTCTCCGTCGTCGAGGCCGCTTACCTCAACTATCTCGGGGTGCCCGTCGTCAACCTGCTGGCCATGAGTGGCGCAGATCTGTTGCCCTTTGTCGACATCATCCCCTGGTGCACGCTGGCAGTGCTGGATACGCGGTTCGGGCTCAAGATACCGCTGGTCACCCGGCTGTTCAACTATTGACGGGGCAGTACCATGGCGACCAATATATCAGGGCTGTCATCGCAGGCCGCCCGGTGCTAGTGCGCGATGGCTGTATGTCACAGGAACAATATGACTGTCAGCACACCATTATATGACTGTCACACCATCATATCAGCGCAGGTAATGATTATATTCTATATGTGACACCTTACATCACAATATCATTAAATACTGATGAAGCCCTTATTCTATTTTGTAGCCATGTTACATGAGATGTAACATGGAGGATTTTCATGTATACGCCCGAGTGGATACAGGAGACGGCCAACCGCATCGCGGGAGATATCGTGAACGCGCCCGAACGGGGGCCGCGCATCCAGGCGTACAGGAGCAAAAACCACCTGACGCAGGACGAGCTGAGCCATATCATGCGGCTCAGGCGCGAGACGATCTCGCGTATCGAGCACGGGAAGGTCAACCCGACCACCGGCTTCGTCCACGTGTTCTCGGGCGTCATGGCCCTGATGGAAGCGGTCAAGACCTACCGGTCGCAGAACAGGAACGTCGAGTACCCCTACTTCAGCCGCATCGGCATCGAGCTGGGGGCCCCGCCCGACAGCATCGCGTCCATCATCGACCTGGCACTACAGAGCTACGAACAGAAGCGGAAGAAAGCAATTCGCTCGCTGGAGATTTGAATATGTCTGGAAAGGATAAATTGATCGTATGGCTTGAAGACGTAAGGAACACCGACATCCCCATCGTGGGCGGCAAGGGTGCCAGCCTCGGGGAAATGATCAACGAGCAGCTGCCCGTGCCGGGCGGGTTCGTGGTCACGGCGCAGGCGTTCCGGAAGTTCATCGACGACGCGGGCATCGCGGACCGGCTGTTCAAAGGCCTGGAGGTCGACGTGGACGACCAGAAGGAGCTGGCGAAGGCGGAGGCTTTCGCAAAGGGCCTCATCAAGGACCAGCCGATGCCGAAAGAGATCGCGGACGCCGTCCGATCCCACTACGAGGAGCTCTGCCGCAGGGAAGGTGGCGAGGTCTACGTGGCCGCACGTTCCAGCGCTACAGCCGAGGACCTGCCTGAGGCCAGCTTTGCCGGCCAGCAGGAGACCTTCCTCAACGTCAAGGGCGCGGACGAACTCCTGAAGGCCGTCCAGAACTGCTGGGCATCCCTGTACGGCGCCCGGGCGATCTACTACCGGGTGAAGCAGAAGTTCCCCCACGAGATGGTGAACATCGCCGTGGTGGTCCAGAAGATGGTCGACGCGGACAGCGCCGGTGTCATGTTTACCCGCCACCCGACGACAGGGGACAACATCGAGATCATCGAGGCCGCATGGGGGCTGGGCGAAGCAGTCGTATCGGGCTCCGTCTCGCCGGACAACTACGTGGTAAAGAATAATAAGATCCTCCAGAGCAAAGTCGCCACCAAGGAGATCATGATCGTCAGGGACAAGAAGACGAGAAAGACCAGGAAGATCGAAGTCCCGGCGGAGAAGAAGAACGCCCAGGTGCTCAGCAAGGACGAGATCATCAAGCTGGCGAAGCTGGGCAAGCTGGTCGAGGAGCACTACGGGAAGCCGCAGGACATCGAGTGGGCGATCCAGAACGGCGAGACGTACCTGCTCCAGTCCCGGCCGATCACCACCATCCAGAAAGGCGAGGCCAAAGGCGGCAAGGCCAGCGGCGAAATCATCCTGGAAGGCCTGGGCGCTTCGCCGGGCGTCGCCAGCGGCAAGGTTAAGATCATAAAGGGCATGGACACGCTGGACCGGGTGCTGGAGGGCGATATCCTGGTCACGAAGATGACCACCCCGGACATGGTGCCGGCTATGAAGCGCTCATCCGCCATCATCACCGACGAGGGGGGCCTGACCTGCCACGCGGCCATCGTGTCCCGCGAGCTGGGCACGCCTGCGGTTGTGGGCACCAAGGAAGCGACGAAGGTGCTCCAGGACGAGCAGGTGGTCACCGTCGACGGCGAGATGGGGCGCGTATTCCTGGGCGCGATAAAGAAGGAGGCCCAGGCCGTGAAGGGCGAGGAGGCTGCGGCGGCCCCGAAGGCCGTTATGACGAAGACGAAGCCGATCACGGCCACGGAAGTGAAGGTCAACGTCTCCATACCGGAGGCGGCCGAGCGGGCGAAGCAGACCATGGCCGACGGCGTCGGGCTGCTCCGCATCGAGCACATGATCCTGGGCCTGAACACGCACCCGGATGTCTATATCAGGAACGGCAAGTCGAACGAGTACGTGGACGAGCTGGTCAAGGGCATCAGGACCGTCGCCGACGCCTTTTACCCGAGGCCCGTCTGGGTGCGGACGCTGGACGCCCCGACCGACGAGTTCCGGGCGATGAAGGGCGGCGAGAACGAGCCGTACGAGCACAACCCGATGCTGGGCATGAGGGGCATTCGCCGCGACCTGCGGGAGACGCAGCACTTCAAGCTCGAGATGGCCGCGTTCAAGAAGCTTTACGAGATGGGCTACGACAACATCGGCATCATGCTGCCCCTCGTCCAGCACCCGTATGAGCTGCGCAGGGCTAAAGAGCTGATGGTCGAGTCCGGCATCGACATCGAGAAGGCCGAGATCGGCATCATGGTGGAGATACCCGCGTCCGCGCTCATCATCGATGAGTTTATAAAGGAAGGATTAGACTTTGTATCGTTCGGCACCAACGACCTGACCCAGTACACGCTGGCGGTCGACCGGAACAACGAGCTGGTGGCCGACCTGTACAACGAGCTGCACCCGGCGGTGCTCAAGCTGATCGAGTACGTGATCGGCGAGTGCAACAAGGCTGGCGTGAAGACCTCTATCTGCGGGCAGGCGGGCAGCCGGCCCGAGGTCGCCAAGCGCCTAGTGGCCATGGGCATCACCAGCATTTCCGCGAACATCGACGCGGTAGAGACTGTCCGGGAGATGGTGGCCAGGACCGAGCACGCTTTGATACTGGAAGCGGCCAGGAAAAAACTGTGAGTGATGCGTTTTGAGAGAGGACGGGGCGGACGAGCGACAGATATTCGACGAGCTGTGCGAGGCAGGAAAGAAGGACGTGCCCTACGGGCGCGTCCTCAGCTCGATGTGTACCGCCCCCCACCCGATCGCGGCGAAGGCCCACCGGACGTTCATCCGGACGAACCTGGGCGACCCGAAGCTGTTCCCGGGCACCGCCGCCATCGAGCGCAAGTGCGTGGAGATGCTGGGCGACCTGCTCCACATGCCAGCGGCGCCCGGGTACATTACCACCGGCGGTACCGAGAGCAACATCCAGGCGCTCCGCGCCGCGGTCTTGAGCCACGGCAGGGTGGACCGGGCGAAGGCGAACGTCATCGTGCCCGAGTCTGCCCACTACTCCTTCGAGAAGGCGTCGCAGCTGCTGGGCATCCGGCTCCGCAAAGCGCCGCTGGACGACGAGCTCCGGGCCGACCCGGCAGAGATGGCCTCGCTGATCGATAAGCATACCGTCGCGCTGGTAGCAGTGGCCGGGACGACGGAGTTCGGCCAGGTGGACCCGGTGGAGGAGATCGGGAAGCTGGCGCTGGAGTCCGACACGTACCTCCACGTGGACGCGGCGTTCGGCGGATTCGTGATCCCGTTTCTCAAAGGGTGCCAGCCGAAGTTCGATTTCGAGGTGCCAGGCGTCTCTTCGATCGCGATCGACCCGCATAAGATGGGCATGAGCACGATCCCTTCCGGAGGGCTGCTTTACCGGGATGAGCATCTTATGCAGCCGCTGGAGATCAGCGCCCAGTACCTGACCTCGCAGGTCCAGACGTCGCTGGCGGGCACCCGGAGCGGGGCGTCGGCGGCCGCCACGTATGCGGTCATGCGGTACCTGGGCCGGGACGGCTACAGGAACATCGTGGCGCAGTGCATGGACAACACCCGGCTGCTCGTCGACCTGCTGTCTGACCTCGGGCTGCAGCCGGTCATCGAGCCGGTGCTTAACATCGCGGCATTCCACGCCCCCGCCCGGGCCTCCGGCCGGACCTCCGGCCCGCAGGGTGACCCGCAGGGTGACCCGCAGGGTATAAGAAAGAGGTTATGCGATTATAACTGGTATGTATCGACGACCGTGCGCCCGTGTGCGTTGCGCATGGTGGTCATGCCCCACGTGAGCGAGGACGTGGTGCGGGCCTTCGCGGCCGACCTGAAAAAAGTGCTGTAGGTGACAGACGTGCTTAAAATTCTCAAGGAATCGCTGAAGAACGCGCCGATCGTGAAGAGGGGCGAGTATAACTATTTCATCCATCCGATCTCGGACGGCGTCCCCCTGGTCAGGCCTGAGCTGTTGAGAGAGGTAATCGCCTGCGTGGTCAGGTGCGCCGATCTCGACGTCGACAAGATCGTCACCATCGAGGCCATGGGCCTGCCGCTGGGCTCGACGCTCTCCCAGATCACCGACATACCCTTCATCATCGTCCGGAAGCGGAAGTACGGCCTCCCCGGCGAGATCGCGGTGCACCAGGCGACCGGGTACTCGAAAGGGGAGCTGTACCTGAACGGCATCAACAAGGGCGACCGGGTACTCATCATCGACGACGTGATCAGTACGGGCGGCACGTCGAAAGCCGTCATCAAGGCGCTCGAGATCGCCGGCGCCGAGATCAAGGACATCGTCGTGATCATCGAGCGCGGCGACGGCCGGAAGATCATCGAGGACATGGGCTATGACGTCAAGGCGCTGGTCAAGATCGACGTGGACGCGAACGGCGTCAGGGTACTCGGCACTATCGAGGACCGGAAATAGGCTCATGCTTCAGAATCCGGCAGGCAGCGGCCGCCCGTGTGCGTACGCCTGCCCGGTCGGACGTTCAGATCTTTCTTTTTCGACAGCCCGGAGATCGACCCGGGTATAGTTATAACACCTGTCCGGAATGACATAGTTAACTATTTATAATCCCGCATAAACAATTGTTAATAGCTCGTGATACGATGAAGCCTCCCTGTGAAGTCATTGTCTGGTACGTCATCCCTACCATCCGCGCCGAGCTGGCCAAGGAGCTCGTGAAAATGGGCATGTCCCAGAAGGACATCTCCACGAGGCTCGGCATCACCCAGTCGGCGGTCTCGCAATACATCAAGGACAAGCGGGGCAAAGGCATCCCCATCAACAAGGAAGTCCGCAGGGGCATCAAGACGCTGGCGAAGCAGGTGATGACCGAGAAGGAGCCGAAAGAGACCATTCCGGGCATCTGTATGGTCTGCGCCATCGTGAAGTCCAGCGGCTCGCTGTGCGACCTGCACCGGAAGGAGAACGGCGGCCTCGAAGACTGCGACGTCTGCTTCGACATCAACAGGCCCCATAGCCTCTGATTTTTCCCTAAATTTCTATGTAACCAGTATCACAACCTATAAGTACCCGTAATAATATTAACAATTGTTAAATATAACAATTGTTAATCACGAATGCAGGAATGGCAGAGTGGCGATGCACCCGGCTGCAGACCGGTTCAGGGAAGTTCGAATCTTCCTTCCTGCTTATAAGTTTTGAGGGGCTCCCGGGGGCTTTTTTAAAAGCCCCCTGAGCCGCGACACCGGACGCCAATGCCTCAGGCATAAAAAGGAATGTTTTGGAGGGGGCGCTTACCCGTAAACGAGTATATGACCAGAATCCCGCTGTACATGGATCATATGGAGATGAAAAATTGAGGATAGTAGCGATACATGCGGACCGCATAAGCTACAGGGCCAACCGCCGGACGAAGATTGCGGAAGAGATCGAGGCAAAAGAGGACGCGATGGAGGACTGCGTCGTCCTGCTCTGCTCCGTGGAGAAGCTGGACGAAAGGAATCCCCGTCTCGTGATCGCAGCCGCAGTAGGCGAGGTCACGGACAGGCTGAAGCTGCTAAAGGCCAGCCGGGTGTTGATCTTTCCGTTCGCCCATCTGACCCCGGCCCTCGGGGCTCCCGACGTCGCGCTGGCGCTATTAAAGGGCCTCGCAGCAAGGCTGAAAGAGGCGGGCGTCGAGGTTAAAAGGGCGCCTTTCGGCTGGTACAAGGAATACGAGATCAAGAGCAAAGGGCATCCCCTGGCCGAGCTTTCCATGGTGATCTGCCCTTACGAGGGCAGGGCCTGCGACTACAAATGCCCGTACTGCGAGAACCCGGTCAGGCTGCAAGACATTAAAGACTTGAATGCTCAGGGCGATGGCCGCGCCGAAACGGTCAAAGCCGGCACGGTACCTGCGCCGGAGAGAGTTTAAATAAAAATGAACACATAGATTACCACATACTTGAGCTGAGAACATGAAGAGGGTATACCTGGACAACAGTGCTACCAGTAAAGTCGACGACGAAGTGCTCGACGCGATGCTGCCATTTTTCACCGGGAAATACGGTAATCCCTCCAGCCTGTACGCGCTGGGCCGGGAATCCCGCGAGGCGATCGAGGTCGCCCGGCAGCAGGTGGCCTCGGCCATCGGCGCGAGCCCGGCGGAGATCATTTTTACCTCGGGCGGCACGGAAGCGGACAATATCGCGATCGTCGGCAGCGCGCTGGCCGGCAAGAAAAAAGGTAATCACATCATCACCTCTTCAATCGAGCATCCCGCCGTCCTCGAGACCTGCCGCTATTTAGAAAAGGAAGGCTTCAAGGTCACTTATTTGCCCGTGACCCCGGAGGGCATCGTCCGTGTCGACGAGCTCGCGGCGGCCATCACGAAAGAGACCATATTGATTACGGTGATGCAGGTCAACAACGAGATCGGCTCTATCCAGCCGATCGCGGAGATCGGCCGGATCGCTAAAGAGAAGGGCATCAGGTTCCATACCGACGCCGTGCAGGCTATGGGCAAGGTCAGGGTCAACGTCAACGATCTCGGCGTCGACCTGCTCTCCCTGTCCGGCCACAAGATACATGGCCCCAAGGGCGTGGGCGCGCTGTACCTGCGCAAGGGCACGCCGGTGCGGTCGCTCGTCCACGGCGGGGGCCACGAGCGGGGCATCCGCAGCGGCACCGAGAACGTGCCGGGCATCGCCGGCATGGGCAAGGCCTGCGAGGTCATGACCCGCGACTTCGAGCGCAACGTGGCGCACATGACGCGGCTGCGCGACCGCCTGATGGACGGTTTATTGAAGATCGAGCATAGCAGGCTGAACGGGCCGCGAGGCGCACAGCGGTCGCCCAACAACGTGAACGTCAGCTACAGCTTCGTCGAGGGCGAGTCCATGGTGCTGTTGCTTGACATGGCGGGCATCGAGGTGTCCACCGGCTCGGCGTGCTCCTCGACGAAGCTGGAGCCGTCGCACGTGCTGCTCTCCTGCGGCCTGCCCGCGGAGGAGGCCCACGGCTCGCTGCGCATGACGAACAGCAAGTACAGCACCGAGGAAGAGATCGACTACGTGATTGAGACCCTTCCGGGCATCGTGGCGAGGCTCCGGGAGATGTCGCCGTTATACAGGAGGCCGGCATAATGTATTCCCCCAAAGTGATGCAGAACTTTTCCAACCCCCAGAACGTGGGGGAGATCCCGGACGCGGACGGCGTCGGCACCGTGGGCAACCCGGTGTGCGGCGACCTGATGACCATCTACATCAAGGTGAAGGACGACAGGCTCGAGGACGTCAAGTTCAAGACCTTCGGCTGCGGCGCGGCCATCGCGACCAGCAGCATGATCACCCAGATGGCGAAAGGCAAGACGATCGAGGAGGCGCTAAAGATCACGCGCAACGACGTGGCCAGCGAGCTTGAGGGCCTGCCGCCCCAGAAGATGCACTGCTCCAACCTGGCCGCCGACGCGCTCAAGGCCGCGATCGATGACTACCGGAAGCGGCTGCCGGACCGCACGGGTCCGGCGGAGAAGAAATAGATGAGCGGACGGCTCCGCATCGGCCATCTGTCCACTTTTTATCACACGGCATTTATCCTGATCGGCACCCCGTGGCTGACGGAATCAGGTATCGACGCATCGTGGAAGCTGTTCCCGTCCGGGCCGGACATCATGAAGGCCATGGGCGCCGGGGAGATCGACCTGGCCTACATCGGCCTGCCGCCCGCCATGATCGGCATCGACCGGGGCCTGCCCGTCAAATGCATCGCCGGCGGCCACGTCGAGGGCACGGTGCTCGTCGGGCAGGGGAACTACCGGACGATCGAGGAGATTGGCGGCGAGAAGGCCACGCTGGAGCAATTGGCCGGGAAGACCATCGGCTGCCCGCCGAAGGGCTCCATCCACGATATCATCATCCGCGACCTGCTGGCCCGGCACGGCCTCGATGTCGAGGTCCGTAACTACGACTGGGCCGACTATGCGCTCGCCGCGCTGCAGGACGGCGAGATCGAGGCGGCCATCGGCACGCCGGCCCTCGCCGTGGGCGCTCGCAGATACGCAGGCGGGAAGATCATCATACCGCCGCACCGGCTCTGGCCCGACAACCCGAGCTACGGCATCGTGGCGACGGCGGAGACGATAAAAAGGGACGACGTCGCCGCCGCATTCCTGCGAACCCACGAACGCGCCAGCGCTTTCATCCGGGACGAGCCCCTGGCGGCGGCAAAGATCGTGGCGCAGGTCACCGGCATCGTGGACGAGGACTACGTGCTCGAGTGCTACCGGGTCTCGCCCCGGTACTGTGCGGCGCTGTCGCAGGGATACGTCGCCTCGACCATGCGGTTTGCTGCGGTGCTGCACAAGCTCGGCTACACGTCCCGCACGCTGGCCGAGGCAGAGGTCTTCGACCGCAGGCTTATCGACATCGTGCATCCGGAACCGCCTCACTACGGCATGCCTCTATCAGAGAGTATAAAGACAATGAAATAGCACTGTTACAGGCTGGTATGATATTCATGATGATCAGGTTCAGGCTCTTCGCCAACTTCAGAGAGGCAGCAAAGCAGAAAGACGTCGATGTCGCGGTCAGCGGCGGCAACACGATAAGCGACGCCATCAAGGCGCTTCTGGCCCGGTACCCGGCTATGGAGCCGATGATGTTCCAGGACGGCCGGCTGAAGCAGTACGTGAACGTCCTGCTGAACGGGCAGACCGTCAAAGGCGAGCAGATCGCCTCGATGACAGTGAAAGACGGCGACGAGATCGCGCTGTTCCCGCCGGTTTCGGGCGGATAACAACATTTTTTCTTGAGGGCCGGTCGACGACCGGGGTTTTGGTCAGGTAGAGATGATGAAAAAAAAGGATAACCTCCCCCCATAATATCGTCGATCAGAACAGCGCATGCGCGCCATGGGCGGGAGGGCGGGTAGTACGAATGGCCCGCCGGAGGCGGCAAACGACACATCCCGGCGCGCAAACCCGACGAGCTTTTCATAGAATCGTCGAGCCATTGCACCTCTTTCACCTTGTTTTATCCTTTTGTACGAATGTTTATCCTGATTGGATAAAAAGTAATGTTTTATTGGACATTCAATGGGAAGATTTATTTTGTTTGGGATAGACGTCCTTTTAACAAGAACAGATGCACGGAGATGAGCCTCGCTATGGACATTAAAAATATCACCGTCATCGGCGGCCTGGGAAAAGACGGCCTGCCGGAGCCCGTGGACAGGGTAGAGTTCCGGATGGGCGACGTCGTGAGCATCGTCGGCCCGACCGGGTGCGGCAAGACCACGCTGATCAATGACATCGAGCTGTTCGCCGACGGCGACACGCCCTCGGGCCGCCGGGTGCTCATGGACGGCGCCCCGCGCTCCGGCGACGTTGAATGCGATCCGTCGAAGAACCCTATCGCGCTCATCTCCCAGCACACGAATTTTCTCTCCGACCTGCCGGTCCGGGAGTTCCTCTGTACCCACGCCACCATCCGTAAAAGCGGCGACCCGGCCTCGCTGGTACAGGAGACACTGGAGTTCGCCAACCAGCTCACCGGCGAGCCGATCGACCTGGACTGCAAGATGACCGGGCTCTCCGGCGGCCAGACGCGGTCGTTGCTGATCGCCGACGCAGTCGTCATCGGGAACGCGCCGATCATCCTCCTCGACGAGATCGAGAACGCCGGCATCCACCGGACAAGGGCGCTGGAGCTGCTCCGCCAGTACCGGAAGATCTTCATTTTCGTCACCCACGACCCGAGGATCGCGCTGCTGTCCGACTACCGGATCGTCATGGGCCAGGGCGCGATGCGGCAGATCATCCCTACAGACAACAGCGAAAGGCAGATGGCCGGGGAGATCGGCAAGATCGACG
This sequence comes from Methanocella sp. PtaU1.Bin125, assembly GCA_002067315.1. Lineage (GTDB taxonomy): Archaea > Halobacteriota > Methanocellia > Methanocellales > Methanocellaceae > Methanocella_A. Next base: position 13,290 of record MVRA01000158.1, read on the forward strand.
ACCTGCTGCTCGACTTCCGTAACACGCTGCGGGCCGGGGGCCGGCTGGGCCCGCGGGACATGGACCG
>MVRA01000159.1 GCA_002067315.1 Methanocella sp. PtaU1.Bin125
GGCAGGAAAGGAACGTCTTGATCTTGCTGTCCCGGTAATCGGAGACAGCGTATCCCAGCACGTCAAACAGTCTCATGCTATCGACCTGAAAAAATGGGGTGCTCTGGCAGAGGAGTCAAACGGCTGTCGATCGGCCCTGTTGATGGCGATAAACGTTTTTTCATTGCTATTCAGCAGATTATTTGACAATGGTTCAAATATTAATTGGTCGGAGACATGGGGGTGTAATAGCGAATATCAGCGTTTGGGGATTGAAAGAAGCCTGCATGTCGATCACGCGTGCGCGCACGCGGGCCGGGGGCTGGCTTGGTGCATTTCCCGGCCTGTATCGCTCACGTATGGAGTGCCGATATATGATATAATCCATATTTTATTGAATGGCATAGTACTGGTGAATGTTATTAAAAAGCGTACAGTGGGAACTTTTTGGGAAAAAGTCCCCGCTTGCACCCCCTCAAAAACGATACTAAAAACGGTGCCTTCGGCACATGTGTTTGGTGTCGAGACCCAGGGGGACTTTTGAAAAAGTCCCCCGGGCGCCCTTCAAAACTTTTAGCGCCCCCACGGGGATTCGAACCCCGGTCTAGAGCTCCGGAGGCTCCAAGGATATCCACTACCCTATAGGGGCATACAGGTTGCTGTACAGCATGTAAAATGCTGCCGCGATGATAATAGACATCCTTAGATATAAACTTTGAGTTTACAATCAAAGTTTATCATAAACTTTGAGTTTGCTACCAAAGTTTATCATAAACTTTGAGTTTACAATCAAAGTTTATCATAAACTTTGAGTTGCCTGCGGGCACAGAATGCCAGCCGGTTCAGGTGCTATTACGCGCCCTTTTTCGAGGGGTTGTAGGGCTGTATGGTCGGTCCGGGTTTCTTGGTCGGTGTGCCGTCATCGTCGTCGTCATCTCCTCCGAAGTTGGGCTTCTTGGACGGAGTGCCTGAACCGCCGTTGTCTTCTCCTCCGAAATTGCCGAAATCGTCGAGTACCCCGCAGCCGGTGGCCATGACAGCCATCAGCCCTATGATCGCTACCATGACCGTGATAACGACCACCGCATTCACTAGTTTTCGTCCCATGTTCTAACACCCTTATTACGCTGATTGTTAAGTTGTTGAACGATAGTAAAGTCTATAAACGTTTTGTCAGGCATCAAGGCTTGCAGTACGCTCTTCCGGGCTTTCCTGCTAACTTAAAAAAACAATGACCAGCTTATCAACATTAATGCTGGCTGATACTACACAGCTTTTTTCGAGGGGTTGTAGGGCTGTATGGTCGGTCCGGGTTTCTTGGTCGGTGTGCCGTCATCGTCGTCGTCATCTCCTCCGAAGTTGGGCTTCTTGGACGGGGTGCCTGAACCGCCGTTGTCTTCTCCTCCGAAATTGCCGAAATCGTCGAGTACCCCGCAGCCGGTGGCCATGACAGCCATCAGCCCTATGATCGCTACCATGACCGTGATAACGACCACCGCATTCACCAGTTTCTTTCGCATGCGCTGACACCTTTAACGACACTAATCGCCGTGTGATCAATCATATATCGATGTAGCCTATTTAATTTTTGTATGGTCATCGGGAGCGCGGATCTGGTTGAGGCTTGACCCGTCTCGCAGAGATCGTTCAATATAGACTGTGCCCAGGCCTTTATGTCCGTGACGCTGGTTTCCGGGTCTTCGGTGCGTATGTCCGTCACGGTCATCGACCACTTAGTCTCCGGCAGTATTGAAGAAGGTGCAGTACGTCGTTTGATCGGCGCGTCGCCCCTGAACGGGCTCCTCGCGCGTTTCAGCAGGTCCGGGCCCGAGAGGTCTTCCTCGACGATGGCACGGAGCGACGGCCGCATCGAGGTCAGCGCCTCGTCACTGAAAAAGCACGGGTGCTGTAGGTTGTAGCACGTGACCGTCACGTGGTGCGCCGCGCCAAAAACCTCGGGCTGCTCGAACTCGACGCCAGGATCTCGTAGTATTTGTCCCGGCAGCCGATCGCGCCACACTGCGGGCAGGCAGTTATGTCCCCGCTCATTAAGAATAGGCCTTCCTGATCAGGTCGAGCGCGTTCTGCACGCCGAGCGCCACGCCCTCGACCTCGATGCCGCCGTGGCCTTTGGCACCGTCACCGACGACGAACAGGCCTTTCACCGGGGTGAGGTTGCCGAGGTCGTAACCGGACGCCACGCGGTTCACGGGCCAGTCGTCGCGGTAGGACTGGACCATCAGCACCGAGTACTTCTTGCCGGGGAACAGATTTTTCAGGTCCTGCAGGCCGAGCCTGATCTCGTCCTGCACGTCCCCGGTCAGCATGGTCTGGTGAGACATGGTCAGGTGCATGCCTTCCGGGGCCAGCGACGGGTCGATGTGGGTGACCTCGTTGATGCCGTTGACCCGGCTGGTGAACGGGGTAAACAGTACGCCGTTATGGCCGACGAGCGGCTCTTCGGCCGCGAGGCAGATCTTGATGCCCGCGGAGGGCCGGAGCTTGCCGAGCACGGCCGCGTACTTCGGCTCCAGGTATCTCCGGTCGTACAGGCCGGCCGTCAGCTGGTGGCCGATGTTCGAGATCACCAGGTCGGCGGGGAACGTCTCTCCGTTAACCGTTACACCCGTAGCCCTTCCGTCCTCGACCCGGACCGAGTCTACTTTCGAGCCCAGCACGACCTGGCCATCGCGATTACCGATAACCCGGGCCAGGGCGTCCACGACGCCGCCACATCCGCCGATGGGCACTCCCGGTGTGCCGTACTTCTGGATGTTCTTCAGGATCGTGACCACTTCAGCCGCCGGCGTGTTGGCCGCCGTCATGGACAGCGCCCAGCCGCAGGCACTGTCGGCGAGCCGGATGATCTCCGGGTCGTGCAGGGCGATGTCGGCCGCGGTGCCCTTCTTCAGCCCCATCAGCTTGAGGATGGCGACGGGGGCCTTTGCCTGGGCCGCGGGCGACAGGATCTCCTTGAAGCCCATGAAGGGTACCTGCCGGTTGTCCTTCGACATCCAGGTCGCCTGAACGTCGGACTTGACGATCTCCACCTTTGCGCCGACCTGTTTCAAGAGCTGTGCCAGCGGTCCGGTCGGACCGTGGGGTATCATATGGAAGGCGCCCGTACTCAATTGAAAGCCCTTGTACGGCAGATTGGTAAACCGCCCGCCGTACATGTCGAGCTGCTCGAAAACGCGGACGTCGTGTTCCTTGGAGAGCGCGGCGGCCGCGAGCAGGCCGCCGAGGCCGGCACCGATGACGGCGATTTTCATCGCAAGACCCTCATCTCAGTCCTCCATGATAGCGCCCAGGGGACAGTACCCTTTGCAGGTGCCACATTCCGTGCACTCCTCGCCGATGACGCTGACGCCGCACGTCCGGATGGCGTCGACCGGGCAGAAGACCTTGCACTGCCCGCACCCTACGCAAGCTTCCGTGATCCTCAATCCAGATCCTCCGTTTTTATTACCAAACGTTTAACCGTTTAGCCTGATCGCCATCCTACTTATAATGCTTTTCGGCTATGTTCTGTCCCACCCATTTCTTGCCGTCCGGGTCGCACGTCATCTTCACTGTGTGGGCGCTCTTCTCGGCCTTGCGGCGCGCCTCTTCCACGGTGTCTGCCACCGAGAGCACCACGCCCATGCGCCGCTCCTCGTAGCACTCCGGCTTGCCGAAGATGAGCACGCTCGTGCCGGGCGAGTAGGCGCCCGCGACCTGGTACTGCGGGTACCAGCACTCCGTATGCGAGAGAATGACGTGCGAGGCCGCCTTTGAGCGGGGCTCGATCACGTCCCTGTCCCAGACGATGGGGATGCCGAGGACCGCCTTCGCGTGGAGCGCGAACTCCGAGTAGCCCAGCGGCATGCTGGCCATGGTGACCAGGCCCGTGTCATGCGGCCGGCACGCGGTCTCGTTCGCATAGACCTTGCCCGCCTTCGTGTCCACGAACATCTCGTGGGCGAACAGGCCGAACCCGCCCAGCTTGTCCATGATGCGCCCGGCGTAGTCGTAGCTTTCCTTCTCCAGCTTCTGTATCTTCTTGTCTTCGCCCTCCACCCACGGGTGCCAGGACGAGTGGTAGTCGCCCTCGATCTGGTAGTGGCCGAGCGGCCGGACGAATTTCGTCTCGGGCTTGCCCTTCTCGTTCAGGTAGCGGACCGACAGCACCGTGGTCTCGATGTCGAAGTCTATGAACTCCTCAACGATGATCTTGTCCGACGAGCCCCGGGCCTTCTTCGCCTGCTCGAATGCCTTCTCGACGTCCTTAGCGCTGTGGAGGAAGTACGACCCCTTGCCGCTGGAGGACTGGATGGGCTTCGAGACACAGGGGAACCCGATGTCCTTGCACGCCGCCCTGAAGCTCGCCAGGTCCGTGGCGTAAGCGTACTTCGAGGTCCTCGCGCCGGTCGACGCGATCGCCTCGCGCAGCCGCTCGCGGTGCATCGCCGTCCAGACCGCGTTCGCGTTCGGCGCCACGAAGAAACCCTTCTCCTCGAGCTTGAACAGGGTGTCGATGTTGATCGCCTCGATCTCCGGGATGATCGCGTCCGGCCGCTCCCGCTCCACGACGGCCATCAGCGCCCGCTCGCTCTTCATGTTAATGACATACGATTTATGGGCCACCTGCATGCCCGGCGAGTTCGCATAGCGATCCACCGCCACGATCTCGATACCCATCCGCTGCGCCTCGATCATCGTCTCCTTTCCCAGCTCGCCCGCGCCCAGGAAGAGGAGTTTGGCCCCGTTCGCGTTCGGTGTCCCCAGAAGTTTCCTCGGTTTCAAGCTCATACCGCTACCTCTAAACTTAATATAATAAGGACGGGCAGGGTAAAAACTTTAACTGTCCCCGCCAGATTCTGCGGCCATGGGAAGCTGTTTATACCCGCATAGGATAATGCAGACTGAGGTCTTCTCATCAGGAAAGTCACCGCAGCAAACGTCGGCCGCCTTGCACGGCGGAAGGAGCCGGAGAACTGGGCGTTCCGGGACTGGCTCAAGGAATCCGGCATCAGCCCGGCCGCGATCGACGCCATCGTCCACGAGCTATACCGGCAGGAGTCGGCTGCGTTCGACTGTGCTGAATGCGCCAGCTGCTGCAAAGGCGTCTCGCCCCTGCTGGACGAGGAGGACATCGCGCGCCTCTCGGCCGGGCTGGGTATGCCTGAGGACCGCGTGATCGCCGAATACCTGGTCCGGAACGACGAGTACGGCGGCTGGTCTTTTAACCGATCGCCGTGCCCGCTGCTGAAAAATGACCGGTGCTCGTGCTACGGGCATCGCCCACACGACTGCGCCTCTTACCCGCACCTGCAGAAAGATCATTTCGTCAGCAGGCTGTCCAATACTGTCGCCAACTGTTCCGTCTGCCCCGTCGTATATGTCGTTTTCGAGCGGCTAAAGAAGGCCACGACAGACACGATGGAGTAATCGCTCGTTCTTTAACCGTACCCCATCATGTCCATTGTGCCTGTTGTGCCCATCGTGTTAACTGATGGGGATCTCGCTGACTTTCGCCTTCGGCTTCTCGGCCATCGGCAGCGTCACTTCAAGGACGCCGTTGTTGTAGATGGCCTTTGCCTTCGTCTTGTCGACCGGCGACGGCAGCCGGATTGAACGGTAATAGCCCGTGTAGCTGCGCTCATGCCGGACGTAACCCTTCTCCTCTTCCTTCTTCTCCATCTTCTTCTCGGCCGAGATGTCCAGGACGTTACCCTCGCGGACCTCCAGCCTTATGTCCTCCTTGTTGATGCCGGGCATATCCGCGGTCACGATCACGTCGTTGCCCCGCTCCATCACGTCCACGCTGGGCGTCTCCATCATGCGGCCCTCCCTGCCGGAGATCGGGTACTCGCTGAAAATCCGGCCGAGCCTGTCCTGTATCCTCCTCAGCTCGTCAAAGGGATCCCAACTCTCTTGTTGTGCCATCTGTTCTCCTCCTGTTAACGGCGCCACCGCTCAGAGGCGCCTCAGTGATGTTATAATCTCCCTGTATGCGTACAAACGTTGCCCGCGGATTCGACGAACAGGGGGGGCATCGCCTCTCGCATACGTTCGGGCGCTCTCATCGTCGGCGCCTATTTGATCACGTTGACGTAGCGTTCCAGCCCGGCCGCGCGGAGCCGGTCCTTGAGAATAGTGCGCAGGGGCCCGAGCTCCCCCGTCTTGGCCGATATGGGCGCGATCTGGCCCAGCCACTGGTGCCAGGGGGGCAGCATGTGCAGGCGGACGCAGATGCCGTCCAGCACGCCGTCTCGCATCGCGTAGGGTATCTTGTCGATCTTGTTGGCGGCGACGACGACAGGGATGCCCAGGTCGTGTAAAAAGTCGTTCAGCTCGATGTCGACCGGTATCTCGCCCCGGCCGTCCCAGCGGTCGACGATGTCGACGAACGCCTTCGTGTCGACCACCTGGACCGCGCAGAGGATGCGGCCGGCGTTGTCCTCGAAGTACCTGACGATCAGGTCCTTGATGCGCTCCTGCTTGGCCCGGTCCACGCCCCTCATGTAGCCGTAGCCGGGCATGTCCGTGACGAGCAGGTCGCCGAACTGGTAGTAGTTCGGCTTCTGCGTCACGCCGGGCCGGCGGCCCACGGCCACGCGGGCGCCGATCAGCTCGCGCATGATGGTGGATTTGCCCACGTTCGAGCGGCCGATGAAGACGATCTCGTGCTTCGCGGGCATCTGCTCGAACGATTTGTAGTCCTGCAGCGACATCAATCTAAAAGGAAAGTTGAAGATATGTATAACTATCGTAAAAGGAAAGTTCTTTTAATAGTACGATAGTACTATTAATAGTACGGTGATCCGCCTGATCAAACAATTTAAAAAATATGCCGACATGAGAGTGTTGGCATGCTTTCTGTCCCATCCACATACGGCCTTCTATAAGCGGGAGCTGGCAAGAAAGCTGGATATGAGCCCTTCTGCAGTCGTTCGTGCCCTCGAATCGTTCGAATCCGACGGTATCCTGCGGAAAGAAGTCCGGGGTCGCGAGCATTTCTTTACCCTGAATATTGAAAACTGCATCGTGCCGCCCTTAAAAAAGGCATACGGTCTGGCCCTGATCTTGTCCGTCCGTCCTGAAAAAGCATTTCTTGCGGCCGATTCGGGAATTATTTCTCTCGCTCTCTACGGCAGTTATGCCCGGGGCGACTTCGACGAGCGGAGCGATATTGACTTTCTGGTACTGACACATGGTGACAGGTCGAAGCTCATGTCCGCCCTGCGCTCAATCGAAGACGATCTGGGCATCGAAGCCAATCTTACCGTATTCCGTCTTTCGGACTGGAAATCGATGGCTGACTCTGAAGACGCATTCTATAAGAACGTTGAGCGAGATTATATTATTTTGCATGGAAGTGATATTAAGTGGAGATATCAGAATGCTTCAGGAGAAGGCTTTTAGTCAATGTTCAGGCGGACTACGATAGTGCCAGGAGGTCCTTATCTCTGGCACGTGAATATATAGTCGTGGCGAAAAAGAGCCTGTCAATCGATAGCTATCGCCTAACCATCATCGCGAGCTATACCTCAATGTTCCACGCTGCCAGAGCTATCCTTTTTCATGAAGGCGTTAAGGAACGAAGCCACGAGTGTATCCCGGTGTTCATCCGGGGCCGGTATCCGGCATTATCCGCTTATGCCAGCATGCTCGACTCGTACAGGATATCGCGGCATGAAGCGATTTACGGGCTCGATTTCGATGCTGGAAAACATGATGCGCTCACTGCGATACAGGTAGCCGGGGAATTTTTATCAGCCACGGAAAGCGTGCTAACCGATCTATGATAGTGGCATCACTACCGTAATCTCCACATTAAAATCGGATTATTTTAAACTGTTCGCATGTCAAGATTCTATTATGGCCCGTGACAAAGAGGATGAGCCTATCCAGTACGTGCCGCCGGAGGAAAAGAAAACCGTGGTAGAGGCGCCCCCGCGGGCGGAGCCCCGGGAAGGCAAAGAAGGCGGCGAGCCCGAATGCGTCCGGGGTAAAAGGCTCCCCGAGTGTGCCGATGACAGACAGAGCTAACGACGGCGGCAGAAAACGTTAAAAACAGTTTTTCTATTGCCGTTTTACTTACAGCGTGTGGGCGACCGTGAAGTTGAGGAAGATCACGATGGCACCGAGCGCCACGGCTGCGATGACGACGGTCTTGGGGTCGATCTTGATCGCGGAGTCCTCGGCCTCGAAATAACGCATCAGGCCTGCGGAGGACATGAGCCCGCTTCCGGATTCTCTCTTCGCCATGATGTCTGAATCTCCAGATCGTATACTAACATCAGGAAGTAGTTAAGTCTTTCCCAAGGGTACCATCCATTCTGCTGCTCCTCTGGCCCCGGGAGATAAGAAAATTATTTGTATCACCAAGCAATTTAGTTTTACAATGCCCGTCGAGCTAATCGTTTCCGGTACCCTCATCCATGGCGACGATTTCGAGGTCAGCGACGGCTACGTCGTGGTCAGGGACGGCCGGATCCATGAGGTGGGTTTCGAGCGCGTGGCGTCGGACGTCAGCGGCCTCGTCTGCCCCGCGTTCGTGAACGCGCACACCCACGTCGGCGACTCCGTCGCCAAGGACCTGCCGTATATGCCGCTGGACGACCTGGTCAGGCCCCCGGACGGGCTCAAGCACCGCATCCTGCGGGCGGCCCTGCCGGAAGAGATCGCCGAAGGCATCCGGTCGACGCTGGCCGACATGGCGGCGACGGGCACCGGGCACTGCGCGGACTTCCGGGAGAACGGCGTGCAGGGCGTGCGGCTGCTCCGGGAGCTGGCCGGCGGCCGGGCCACCATCCTGGGCCGGGCGACCGAAGCCGACACCGTCGAGGACGTGCTGGAGTACGCGGACGGCCTCGGGCTCAGCGGGGCGAACGACATCCCCCGCGATGCCCTGTTCTCAATGGCTCAAAAAGCGACAGATCGCCGCAAGATCGTCGGTATTCACGCCGGAGAGCTAAATAGAAGCGACGTGGATACTGCTCTAGAACTAAAGCCGGGATTCCTCGTGCACATGACCCATGCGACAGGCCATGACCTGCGCCGGGCCGGCGACCTCGGCATACCGGTGGCCGTGTGCCCGCGCTCGAACGTGGCGACCGGCGTCGGCGTTCCGCCCCTGAAGGAGATGATAGCGGCCGGGCTGCTGCTCGGGCTGGGGACGGACAACGTGATGATCAACGCCCCGGACATGCTTGCCGAGATGGAATGGGTATCCAAGGCGTTCCTGCACGACGACGTCCGCACGTTGCGCATGGCCACCCTGGACGGCGCCAGGCTCCTGGGAATGGGCGACAGGAAGGGCTCGATCCGGGCGGGAAAGGACGCCGATCTCATCGTCCTAGACAAAAGTTCAAATAACCTGAGGTGCTCTAAGAACCTTCTGAGCTCGCTCGTGAGGCGGGCGCGCCCGGACGATATCAGTCATTTTATCAGCGGAGGCAGAATATGGCAGAACTCTTCAAGAAAATCCTGATTGCCACTGATGGGTCCCGGCGGACCCAGAGTGCGGTGCAGACTGGCCTGGAGCTCGCTCGGGCTCACGGCTCTAAAGTATATGCAGTCTATGTCGTGGACACGGTGACGTTTACCTCCGTGCCCATGGACGTCACCTGGGAGAACATGTACCAGCTCCTGAAGGAAGAAGGCGAAGCGGCGGTGGACCGGGTCAAAGAGGCGGCAGGGGCCGGGGCGGACGTGGAGACGCACGTGCTCGAGGGCAACCCCGCGCTGGAGATCACCAAGTTCGCCAAGGACAACGACGTGAACCTCATCGTCGTCGGCACCCTGGGCAAGAGCGGCATCGATCGCATCCTGCTGGGCAGTGTAGCGGAGAAGGTCGTGCGCATCGCTCCGTGTCCGGTACTGGTAATAAAGAGCGAGAAACAAACTGGCAAATAAATAAGTATGTATATTAGAAGAGGCTTTCGAGGTATGCTATGAAGCAAGCACTGACTGTTGACGACATCATGATCAAAAACGTAAAGAGCATCGAGATCCCGGGGACCCGGGACGAGGTACTCGAGCTGATGCAAAAAGAGCATATATCTGCCGTACCCGTGGTCAAGGAAGGCACGCTGCTGGGCATCGTGACCCGCATCGACCTGCTCAAGCACCCCGAAGAGGAGCAGATCGCCATGCTCATGACGCGCGACCCGATCACGATCACCCCGGACGCGCCGCTGTCGAGGGCGGCCGCTATCCTCATGCAGACCGGCCTGCGCAGGTTACCCGTCGTGGTCCGCGGCAAGCTCGTGGGCATCGTCACAGTCAGCGATATCGTGGGTGCCATCGGCCAGATGGAGATCAAGGACCCGATTAAAAATTTCATCAGAGACGGCGTGGTAGCCATCTGGGAAGAGACCCCGGTGCCGGTTGCCTCTGAAATCATCCGCCTCTCCAAGCGGGACGCATTGCCAGTACTGGATAACAAGCGCCAGCTGGCGGGTATCATCAGCATCACCGACATCATCAACCTCAGCCGCATCGAGGATACGGTGGAGAAGTCCGATATGTCGGCGGCCTCGGACGAGGACAAGTGGACCTGGGAGAGCATGCGGGACACGATGAGCCTGTACTACGGCGTCTCCCGGATATCGCTGCCCGACGTGGCCGTGAAGACTGTCATGATCAAGGACGTCATCACCGCGTTCCACAAGACCCCGGTCTCCGAGTGCGCGAAGAAGATGCGCCGGAACCGCATCGAGCAGGTGCCGGTCATCACCGCCGACAACAAGCTCGACGGCCTGCTGCTCGACCGGGAGCTCCTCGCCGTCATCGCAGAGAAACAGCCAGCGCAGACGCCGAAGGCGTAAAACAGCAGCGGGCGGGCCTCCGCCCCGCATACCTTTTTTATTATTCTCAACCGTCCGGAACCGCGGCCTTCGCGCGCGCGAGCGCCCGGCTGTGACGGGGCCATTGTGCTACCGGCTGTGACGGGGCCATTGTGCTACCGGCTCGGGTGCACGGCGCACCACGGCTGCCTGATGCGGATGATCTGCCTGGCCAGGTGCCTCCGGGCCGACGGCGGCACCTCGTAAAGGCCCTTTTCCACCGTCCGCTCATGCCTCTCGACAGCCATCGCCGGCGCTTTTGTCTTGCACCGGCGGCAGCGGTAGCCCTGCCCGGCGCCGGCCGACTCCATGTGGCGGCCGCAGGACGGGCATATGGGCGTGACCTTGCGGACGTCCTCCGCCAGCCGGATGACCTCCAGCTTTTCCAGGTTCACGGTCCGGTCCTTCACGCTGCCGAAGACCCGGACCTCGTCGCCGGGGATGAGGCTCTTCACGACGTTGCGGAACCCTTTCGTGGGCTCGAAGGCCGCGCACTTGATGGTCGCCCCGCCGTCGCCGATGGCGAAGAACAGGTGGCCGCCCTCGATGGCGTGCGCCGCCTCAGTCACGGTGCCCTTCAGCACGTAGGACCGGTCGTCCCGCGCCTCCGCGATCGACCCGCAGAGCAGGTGCATGTCCGTGCCCTGGTTGGTCCGGAAGATGATCGAGCGCTCGACCGGCTCGGTCTTCAGCATCGCCTGCGCGCGCCGGAGGACTTCCGGGCTGTTGCCCCGGATGCCGTACAGCACGGGGTCCGGCGTGTGCGGGGAGAAGACAATCACCCTGTTCGCCAGGTCCACGTTGTCCCAGGTGTCCGGGTACGTGGCGGCGTCCATGGCGTAGACCGAGTCCCGGTCCAGCTGCCGGGGCTTTTCGTAGTTCCCGGGCATCCGGTAGGCGAGCAGCTCGTAGGTGAAATCGTACAGCTCCAGGCCAATGGCGGCGAGAGCCCCCACGATGCCCCGGCCGTTCTTGAACCTGTGCACGCGCATGCCGTGCCTCCTCGCCAGGGTCTCGGCCTCCTCGATCTCGACCACGTCCCTCACGACCCGCAGCGCATACTCCTTCAGGTCGGCCGTGATCTCGCCGCTGTACAGGACGACCCCCGGGTTGGTGTTCTCGTCCTCGAACCGGGCGAACTCCCCGACGGCCTCCAGAGCAATACGCTCCGCCTCGTCCATCGCTTCCGGCCCGGCGTCGAGCGTCAGGCACAGCGCCGCGTTGCCTCTTGTCTTATACTTGATATTGGGATTCAGCCGGATGAGCCGGGGATAGTCCGTCAGGCCGAATCCCGAAAGACGCTCCGCTAAGACGGCGGCGAGGTACGTCGTGCACATGCCAAGTTTCGAGTCCGTGTCGTCGATTCCGAGGTAGATCATGGATATATTGTTACACTAAAGCTCAAGTCCGTGAAATATTTTTCTTCCCGATCACGGGCCGGGCCCGCATCGCCGGCCGCTCGCACGCGCCCGATACCTGCCGGCCGGCCAGAGGAATGCTATATCCAGGCCGTTCATACTGTCCATTTGTACCCCTTTAAAAGAGAATGTTTTAATATATGAAGCCGGAGACAACCCTATTAATAAACCATACCGACGACTATGACCAGAGAGACATTGCTCGACAGAGTCATCGTTTTGCTGACGACGGCCGGCTTCATCCTCTCCGAGAAATGCGACATCCGCCCCCGCAGCTTCGACGTGGGCGGCCGGAGGGGGAAGGTCTTCCTTCTCATCAAGGTGCTGTCGAACATCGAAGGCCTGAGCGAGGAGACCTCGCAGGAGATGCGGCGGCTGGCCGTCCTCTTTAGCGGCTCGCCCATCGTGGTCGGCGAGCACACGAACGACCACCCGCTGGAGAACGGGGCAGTGTACCTCAGGTACGGCATCCCGTGCATCAACATCGAGACGCTGCACGACTACTTCATCGAGGAGGTGCCGCCCCTCGTCTATGCGGCGCCGGGCGGGCTCTACGTGGAGATCGACGGCGAAACGCTGCGGGGCCTCCGCGAGTCGAAGAGCATCTCGCTGGGCGAGCTGGCGAAAGCGCTGGGCGTGTCGCGGCGGACCATCAGCAAGTACGAGAGCGGGATGAACGCGACCATCGACGCGGCGCTGAAGCTGGAAGAGATCCTGGACGCGCCCATCGCCTGTCCCATCAACATGATCGTGAAGTTCGAGCGGCCGGGCCCGGCGGCCCAGACGCCCAACGACTTGAGGAATGCGAGCGAGCTGGAAAAGGACGCCTTCGGCGCGCTCATGCACATCGGCTTCGACGTATACCATACTACCCGGGCGCCGTTTAACGCCCTGTCCCGCGAGGACAACAACAAGGTCCTGACCGGCGTCAGCGACGTGAGCGAGGTCATGCTAAAGAAGGCGCGGTTCATGTCCAGCCTGGCCGACGTGGCCGGGACATACTCCTTATACATCATCAAGGGGGCCCACCAGTCGAAGGCCATCGGCAACACGGTGATCATCGAGAGCGAGGAGCTCAAGAAGCTGGACGACAGCGACGAGCTGCTCGAGCTTTACCGAAAAGAGCCCCGGAAGGCCGACACGGGTAAATAAAAATTTTGAGTATGCAGGTCGCAGATCGTTTTCTGGCTGTGCGTAGAGGTACACAGGGCGCGGTTAAAGGCCGCAGAGACCGCAGTTCCACTTTTTGATATCGTATTGTGTAAAACTAGTAATTGTTCAGGTATCCTTTAACCGTCGTCGCGCCCGTCGCTTTCGTCGCGCCCGTCGCGGGAATACCGTCCGTCGAATTGCCTATCGAGGCTGCGACGAATGCTCCACCGCGGCCAGGCGCAGTACTGATTCCCGCGACGAGCGCGACGAAACGCGACGAGCGCGACGTTTCTCGAGGAACGATATAACAATCTGTTATCCTTTAAAATTCTTCGCGCCCGTCGCGAGAATGCAGTCCTGCGCTAAGTCTCCGCAAAGGCTATTCCGGAAGCCTGAACAGGACTTTCAAGGAACACCTGAACAGTTACTAAAACTAAAAAGAAACCGCGTACTCTGCGGACCTCTGCGTTCTCTGCGGCCTTTTACTGTTCCTTGCGTTCCAGATTGCGAGCACAATGAAGTGTTCCATTCCGTACATAGATATTGGCCGGGCGATTACTTTCGCACCGCGCTTACGGTGAGCGTCGACGCCGTAGAGCGTGGCATGGACCTGTAACGGCACGGCAACATATATATCTCTTTGAGCGACATATTACGTTTCCGTTATGCCGAAGGTCGAAATGCCGGGCAGCCTG
>MVRA01000160.1 GCA_002067315.1 Methanocella sp. PtaU1.Bin125
TACCTGTTCTGCCCCGGGAGGGGCGATGATCTCATCATTAACGGAGGTAACGCTTGGGTCAACGGGCCGCTGGAAGGGCGGCCGGACGCTTACACCGTACAACCATATACCGGTATCCCGCCGAGGGTGCGGCAGGAGATCGCAGAACTGTACCCGCTACAGGAGCTGACAAGTGAAACGCCTTCCGGCGCGGTCGTCGGACCTGCGAAGGCGCAGGCTGGCGCTGACATGTACATCCTGGCAGGCGCGCGTTCGATCGAGGGTGATGCCCGGGCCGTGCTGGACAGCATCATCCGGATCAGGGACACCACAAAGCCGGATACAGCGCTATACCTGCCCGCCATGGCGACGCCGGAGAACGTCTCGCTGCTCGTCTGGCTCGGCGCCGACGTGGTCGACGACGTGCTGGCCGTGATCAAAGCATACCAGGGCCTCTACCTGACCGAAGACGGCGAGTACCGGATCGAAGAGCTGGATGAGCTGCCCTGTACCTGCGATGCCTGCGCGAAGCATGCGGCCGAAATGCGATCCGGGCCGGGGCGGTACGAGCTGATCGCAGAGCACAACCGTGTCCGTCTCGAGATGGAGCTGCGCAGGGTGCGACGGCACATTCGGGACGGCTCTCTCCGCGAGTACGTGGAGAAGCAGTGCCGCTCCCGCCCCTGGCTGACGGCGCTGATGCGGCTCGCCGACGCCGAATATGCCTATATGGAGCAGCGTACCCCGACCTATCGCTCGTCGGAGCTGCTCGCATGTTCGGCCGAGTCCCAGAACCGGGTCGAGGTCAGGCGGTTTGCCGACCGGGTGCGGACGCGGTTCCGCTCCGACGGCCAGATCCTGCTGATCATACCGTGCTCGGCACGGAAGCCTTACTCGACGTCACAATCCCACATGGCCATCGCGCGGGCGCTCGGCCGATACCGCCGCTACGTCCGCGAGGTGGTCCTGACCTCGCCCATGGGCGTCGTGCCGCGGGAGCTGGAGCTGGTCTACCCTGCGGCGCATTACGACGTGGCCGTCACGGGCTACTGGGACCTCGAGGAGCGGGGCTGGGTGTCGGGCTGCCTCCGGGACTTCATCGACAATAACCGGTTCTCCCGGGTCATCGCCCACGTCGAAGGGCCGTATGTCGAAGTGTGTGCTCAGGCAGACCGGGAGATGATCTTCACCAGCACCGGCCGCGTCACCAGCGACGAGTCGCTGCAGGCGCTGGTCGATCAGGTAGCGCTGGCGGTCAAAGAGATCAACCCCGCCCCGCGGAACAACGAGCAGGCCATGCTCGACATGTTCCGGAAGATGGCCGACTACGAGTTCGGCCGGGGCCGGGGCGACCGGCTGGTGCCCGCGAAGGGCACGGTCAAAGGCCGGTTCCCGGGCTACGTCCTCTTCGACGGCCGGGAGCAGCTCTGCTCGATCTCGCCGCAGTACGGCTCGCTGACGCTGACGGTGGAGGGCGCGAAGCGCATGGGGCTCGACGACGCATACTTCGTCGAGATCGGGGATTTCGTCCCGAAGGGCAGCATCCTGGCCCCTGGCGTGGAGAACGCCGACCCGCAGATCCGGCCCGGCGACGACGTCTTCGTCAAAGGCAAGCACGCTATCGCCGTAGGGAAAGCGAAGATGAGCGGCCTGGAGATGGTCGAGTCGACCCGCGGGATGGCGGTGGAACTGAGACACGTGGAGCGATTATGACAATAGGCGACATCATGCTGGACATCCGTAAGCGGCAGCCCGTTAAAGAGCGGCCCCCGAACGAGGTGGCCGCGTTCTGGACCGGCGAGGACCTGCTGAACGGCGTGCCGACGAAGTCGAGCACGATCATTTTCCGCACGCGGGGCTGCTACTGGGGCCTCCGCGGCGGCTGCACCATGTGCGGGTACATCGGTGACGCAGCGTCGAGCCCGCCGACCCCGGAGGACCTGCTGGCGCAGTTCGATTCCGTGTCCCAACGGATCGACCACGGCATCGTCAAGATCTTCACCTCGGGCAGCTTTTTCGACCCCGGCGAGGTGCCGGTGCCTGTCCGGGATAAGATTCTGTCGCAGCTCGACCTGTTTGCGGATAAGATCATCGTCGAGACGCGCCCCGAGTTCGTGACCGATAAGATACTCGCCGGAGCCACGATGCAGTCGGATAAGCTGGAGGTCGCCGTCGGGCTGGAGACCTCGAACGACGCCATTCGCATCAAGAGCATTAATAAGAACTTCCTGTTCAAGGATTTCGTCCGCGCCTGCGAGGTCGCCCGGGCACACGGCGTCACGACTAAGGCATATCTCATGATGAAGCCGCCCTTCGTTTCGGAGCGCGACGCGCTGGAGGACATGGTCAAATCGGTCATGGACGCGGCGCCCTATGCCGGCACGATCTCGATGAACCTCTGCAACGTCCAGCGCGGCACGCTCGTCGACGAATTGTTCTATCGCAAGGCGTACCGTCCGCCCTGGCTCTGGAGCGTGGTCGAGGTGCTGAAGCGTGTACACGGCAGGACCGGCTCGACCGTCACGTCCGACCCGCTGGCCGCCGGCCAGCCCCGGGGCCCGCACAACTGTTACAGGTGCGACTCCGCGTTCTCGGACGCCATCAGGAAATATTCGCTGACGCAGGACGTCTCCGTCTTCGACAGCCTCCAGTGCGACTGCAAGTCATTATGGGAAAAGACCCTGGAGCTCGAACAGTGGACGTTCGGCTCGCCATTAGTCTATTAGCGGTGATCATGCATGGACTTTTACGACGTCGTGAAAAACCGGAAAAGCGTGAGGAGCTATAAGCCCGACAAGGTGCCGGAGGACGTGCTGCTCCGCATCCTGGAGGCCGCGCGGCTGGCCCCGTCGTGGGCGAACAAGCAGTGCTGGCGCTACGTCATCGTCGACGACCCGGGGCTGGTGGCCAGGATCGCCCCTGCGACGGTCAAGGCATTCGGGGCGCCGACGATGATCGCGCTGTGCGCCGACCCCGCCCAGTCCGGCCAGCGGGAAGGCAAGGACTATTACCTCGTCGACGCCGCCATTTCCATGGAGCACCTGGTGCTCGCGGCGGCCGCGGAAGGCCTGGGCACCTGCTGGGTCGCCGGACGGCTGGAAGAGGCCGCGATACGGCAGGCGCTGGGGGTCCCGGAAAGCCTGCGCGTGGTCGCGATCACGCCGCTGGGGTACCCGGCCGAGGGCGGGCTCGGCGGCATCGTGAGCGGCGTCATGCGGGCCGCGGTCGGCGCGTCCTCCCGGAAGCCGCTGAGTGAGATCGCGTTCCATAACCAGTATGGCACACCGCTGACCCCTCCCGGGAAGCGGTGACCGTCCCTGAACACTCAGGGGAAGCGGTATCGACCGTCTGAACGGCATACTTATATCGCTTGGGATGTAATACTACTGATCTGATATGTGGAGCGAGATCATCGGCAAGTTCAAGGGTATGCCGTCCCAGGAGAAGGTCATCCGGCTGCTGCTGGAGCGGGGTTTCCAGGTCACCCCCGAGGGCCACGTCTGCTCGGGCAAGATCATCGTCCCCCACACGCAGATCGCCCGCGAGGCCGGCGTCGACCGCCGCGTCGTCGACGCGACCACCGAGATGATCCTCAGCGACGACGTCCTGAAGCGGGTATTCCAGAACATCCGCTCGATCGCGTCGCTCCGCGACGTAGCCCCACTGTTAGGCCTCGGCGTGATCATCATCACCCCGGACAACGCGCAGAACGTGGGCATCATCCACGACGTGACGGGCATCGTGGGCCAGTACCGTTTGAGTATAAGGCAATGCGTCACCGACGACCCCTATTTTTCCGACGACCCGAAGATGACGCTGATCACCAACGATCCCATCCCCGGCGAACTGGTCAGCGATCTCAAGAAGCTCAAGTCCGTCCGCAGCGTCACCATCCAGTAGCAAAGCTGCCAAGTGTCCAAGAAGAGTGCCCAAGGCGCCACTGTAGAAACTAAGAGGCGCCAAGGCGCCAAGTGTTTTTTATGTTCAAGGGGCCAAGTGTCCAAGTTTTTAATAATTTAGTAAAACATTAAGCATCTGACATAATCTTAGAAACTTGGCCTCTTGATAAAAAAATACACTTGGTCCCTTGGCGTCTCTTAGTTTCTACAGTGGCGTCTTGGCCTCTTCTCTTGGCCACTTGGAAACTTAATTATTCATCAGGGGCGTTGTTTCTGCTGTCAAGGTTTATGTCCGGCCGGGGCGAACCTGTATCTGGATTGACATGCCTGGAAATCTCAAGGACATCGAGAATATCACTGTCAGGGCCGGCGGCCGGGGCTCGTCCGCCGATCAGCCGTCGGGCGAGCGGGACTTCGAGGTCCGCGACCGCATCGTGGACCGCATCCGGGAGATCGCCGGGAAGGACAGCATCAAACGCATACAGCCGGTACAACACCAGGGCGACCACCAGGAGCAGGACATCTCGTTCGACATCGGGGACGACTCCTATACGGCCACGATACGCTATAACAACGCGCTGACGGAAGGGTGGGTCACGGCGCTCAGGAAGTACCCGAAGATCTGCTGAGCTTCTTCAGCCTGGCGACCGCTTTTTTCGCATCATGGCCGTACACGGATACGATACAGCCCGCTCCGGCGGGGCGGGTTTTAAAAAGCACGTCCATCCGGCCGATGGCTTTATCGATCGTCATGTCGTCGCACAGGCGCTTATCGATCGTCACGGTCTCCGGGCGGAAGACCTCAAAGTGCATCTCGATCAGCCGCTGCAGCGCTTCCGGGGACCATTTTTCCCGCGCCGTCCGGATGGCGTCGTGGATGGTTATGCGCTCTTTGTTGCCGATCAGGTTGTCCGCGTGGCAGACGATCTTTTCCTCAATGGTCTCCGGGACATAGTCGGCCGGCGGCAGGCCCAGGTACGCGGCCTCGTCTCTGGTCAGGCCGGCCCCTGTATGCCGCTCTACGATGCGGACGATGCGCTCGTCCACGCCTTCCCTGCGGAGGATTTCCGCCCCGGCGATGGCGTGGTCGATCCCGTGGGTCCGGGTGCGGCCGATGTCGTGTAAAATGGCGGCGGCCTCGACCAGCTCGATGTCGCAGTCGTTACCCGCCGCGATTTCCAGCGCGTAGTCCCGGACTTTTTTGATGTGGGCCAGGACGCTGTCGGTGGCGCCGTATTTTCTTAAAAGGGAAAAGGCTTCTTTACTTCTCATCGCTACTGGGCCATGGTCTGCTTGAGCGCCTCGATCCGGGTCTTCAGCGCCTGCTTTTCCTCGGTGTTATCGTAGTGCATCAGCGGCGACTCGTCCACCGGGCACATGAAGTTGGCTTCCATGGCATAGTCGAATAAAATCCGGTGCGGCGGCTCGTCCTGGCACATGTAGAACTCGTTATTCTCGAACTCGAGCCGGCGCTCCAGCTTCTTGATCAGCTTCCGGGTCTCGTTGCGGAGCATGTGCTCGGCGTTGTCGAGGTCCAGCTTCCACAGGTAGGTCAGCCAGCCGCTGTCCTTGTCCCGCTCCCGGCGGTAGATGGCCAGGTGGTTCTCGTATAAAATGTACAGCGTCTTGCGCACGAGGTTGAGGTTGATGCCGCTGATCTCGGCCACCTTCTCGTCGGTGACCTCCTTGTCCGGCACCTCGTCGAGCATCTTTTCGACGACGATCATGCCCTCGTCGCCCACGAGCTTATGAATGTATCCGGAGACAGCCTTGTTATTCAGAGCCGACACGATTTTTCACCTGCGATATGATAAACACGCAACAATCAGGATGACGATGATTTTTACCTCACCATCGTCGTCGATCTTCGCTATTATATACCACGATGAACAGATATAAACATTACCTGCTGTTCCGGCCGTTGTGCCGCCCCGCCCCCGAAGCGTACAGCTCCGCTTTCACCTGGCGGAGGTTGTCCCTGACCATGGCGGAGGCCTCGCCTCTCGTACGCCCTTTACCCAGCAGCGTACAGACGGCATCGCCCTTATTATAGACCGTTCCCTTCGGCGGGATATCCGCTCTCCCGGGGCCCGACAGGTCGACGCCGACCGGCGTCCGGCGGGTGGCGAACATGATGCCCCGGTACCCGTACCGTTTGATCCTGAACGGGTAGAGCTTCCCGTTGATCGCGTCCACGTGGGCCTGGAACACGTTCATGTCCGTGGCCAGCTCGACCGCGTCCACGCTGCCCTGGAAGCGCGGGTTGACCTCCAGCACTTTCGGGCCGTCCTTATTGACCACGAAGTCGATGCCGTTGGTGCCGATCAGCCCCAGCTCCGGGATCAGCTTCTCGGATATGGCGCACATTTGCTCCCGGAATTTCGTGACGTACGGCGTCACGTTGCCGCAATAGTTGTAGGGCAGTTCCGTGCCCAGCCACTTCTTCCCGACCAGGATCTCGTTGACCGTGGCCGCGACGGCCTCGCTGCCGGTCGAGAATGTGCAGGTGCTCAGCGGCATGCCGGTGACCAGGTCCTGCAGGAAATACTCGTCCTCCGGCGGCAGCATAGACTCGTCCCGCACCACGAAGTTCTTGTGGCCGCCCCCGCCCACGATGGGCTTGGCGATGCACGGGTAGCGGACGTTGTCGTGATCGAACAGCTCCGGCTGCGGGATGCCCAGCCCGTCCAGCTTCTTCGCAAGCCAGACCTTGTCGACGACCTTGTGTGCGACTTTCGGGTCGTTGCCCAGCACCATGGACGCCGGGACATCAGCATCCTCGAAGCCCGCGCCGAGCACGACATAGTCAACGTCGAACTGCTTCAGGTACGGCTTCAGGCTCTTCGGGTGCTCGTCGAACTGGACGTGCTTCTTCACGCATCTTAAAAGATCGACGTCCGGGTGGTGGCCCAGCGAGCAGGCCTCCCAGCCCGCCCTGTGCGCGGAGCAGACGGCTACGCGGGAATTGTACCCCACTACCAGCACGGACCCCGACATGTGTGATCACCGGTTGCTCATTGTCCCTTGCGCACGTCCTTGCCGTGCTCACTGGGTACTATCTTCAGTTCGCCGCCCTTAAACTCTTGCCTGAGGGTCTGGCCCTCCTGCAAACGGTCCAGGAATAGCGCCAGCGCCGCCACCTCGGAGTGCGGCTGGTTGCCGACGGCCACGTTGAAGTCGGCGATCTGGTACACGTCGCCGGGCACCTTCTCGGCGCCCACGACCACCATGAGGTCCCGGGACGAGCGCCACTCTGTCCGTATCGCGTCGATGCAGTCCGGCAGGTTGATCCCGTACATGGTCAGGTGCACCACGAAGCCGCCTTCGTCCTTCCACTGCTTCATCGTCGAGCGGTAGCTGACGCCCGTCCGGACGAAGAAGTCGCCGCCCCACGCCTTCACGACGCGGTTGATGCTCTCCGCCTCGGTCTTATCTTCAGTAGCGAGCAGCATGCCCTTTGCGCCCAGCGCCCGCGCGGTCAGCCCGACGTGCGTCGTAATCCTCGCGTCACGCTCGGGCCTGTGGCCGAGCCTCAGAATGACAATGTCGCCCATCGTGAGCCCCAAAAAGTGATGAAGGCACGGGCTTACGCCTTGGCCTTCTTCGAAAATAGCTTTAAAAAGTCTTCACACTGTTCCGACAGGCGGCTCGAGGCTTTCTTGATCGCCTCGATGGGGTCGTAGTTCTTCTTCGTCTTGACGTAGAGGACCGGCTCGCTCACGCCCGGGAACTCGATGGTGTACGTCGCCGTCTCAACGCTCCTGTCCTCAAGCAGTGCTGCCTTCAGCGCATTCATGAGCGTGTGGGTCTCGCCGCGGATCTCCATCTCGATCTCGTCATCCGTCTTCCGTATGATCTTGACTTCCATGGGGATCACCTTATATGACGCCCTTACCGTAGTCCGAGGATACTTTCCTGGACTCCCTGCGCTCGCACTGCTGGCATTTGAGCTTGCCGTTCTCATAGACCAGCGGGGACCGGCATCGCGAGCAGTGGGACGTGATGACGCCGAGGTTCTTGTCGACCGTCGTCAGCCGCATGTTCTTGGTGTCGATGATGCGGGCCTTCACGATGTCCTGGTACCCGAACTCCTGCTGCAGGTCCTGCACATAGGAGTCCTTCACGTTCGAGATATGGATGGCCGCGGAAGTGTTCCCGGCGATCTCCCTGTCCAGCGAGCCCTTGATCCTCGAAAGCTCGACCAGCGCCACGGAGCCCTTGATGTCCGTGACCCGGCCCACCACGATGTCGCCCTCTTTCGGCGTCGGCGGGGTCTTGGTCACCGGCTCGATATAAACAGCTCTTTCTCTCTTGTCGATCGCGACTCTCCCGGTCGTGTTGGCGTAGATGTTGCCGTTCTCCTCGTACGTCCCCCTGCCCGGCAGGAACTCTTCGGACGTGCCAACCATGTCTCCGGGAATGACTATTTTATCTTCTGCCATTGTATCATTCCTCTGCAATTATTTTTCACTCGCTCTATCCTGTAAAGCTCAACGTCTATGTATGCAATCTCTTTCGTGTGGAACCTGAACGTGTGCCGCATCGGAAACTTTAGCGGAACCACGTCGGTGACAGTGCCTCTGCCCCTGATATAGCTCTCGATAAAACTCTGAGAACCAGCGTTGTGTATCGAGTATATCACGCACCCTAATTCCAGGGCCTTGTCTAAAAAGGGTCTGTCGTTCCCTTTTTCCTGCGCTCCAAAGGGGGGATTCATGATCACGGCGTCGAAGTGCCCGCAGGCATCCCTGACGTCGCAGCAGATCCATTCCACGCTTGCGCCCAGCGATCGAGCGTTGTCTTTCGCAGTTTCCAACGCGCTTATATCACTGTCAATGCCTATAATCTTTTGTGTGACGCCGGTGTCCTTCGCAAGCAGGTCGGCGTCCTGCTTCTGCAGGCTGGCATCCTGCTTCAGCAGGCTGGCGCCGATGGCGAGGACGCCCGTGCCACACCCGAGGTCGACGACGCTCCCCTCGAGATCGCCGTTCATGAAGGCGAAGTACAGCAGCTCGGCGGCTACCGTGGCAGGCGTGGCGTACTGCTCCCGGCTCACGTCGGGCCGATCGAACCCTTTCACTTTCTCTAAGAGCATCTCGAGCTTTCGTTTTCTCATGGGCGTCTGTGTTATCAGATACATTGGTACTATTTTTATTTTTCCCGTAACAAACGGCTAAAATGGCGAAGCGACTACGGGACTCGTCGATGATAAATGGATATTTAGATTAGAATGGATCTACTATCCGTGAGTCGCGGAGGGCTAAGAGTGCAGTTACTATTATCGGCCGGGCTGTCGCCGCATGTTCGGCCAGAGCATTCTCACGCGCGCGCGAGCGACCGGCGCAATCGCTGAAATACCCGATTTTTTCAAGAGATGAAAAAGGGGCCGGGAGATCAGCCGATCCGTTCCTGGACCCCGAAATGCCCCTTTGTCTTGTCGTTGAAAGCGTCTACCATCAGGTTGTAGTTGGTCTTCACCCATCCGTTCGTGGACTCGATGTCGGCCTTGAACCGGACGAGCGAGTTACGGGCGGTGGAATTATCCAGGGCCCCGATCAGCGCGTCGGTCCGGTCGATCATGACCGCGCTCTCGTTCAGGTAAGCGATGAACTGCGGACGGGCCTGGTCGAAGAACCGGATGCCCTCGGCAGGCGACGACTGGTGGTACGGGTCGGTGAGCGTCGCGAAGTACAGCATCTCCTTAATCCGCTCGCCCGCCGTGTCGTTGACGGGCTTCCAGATGTCGTACTCGGCCAGCCAGTCGCTGACAAGCCCGAGGTCCTGCTTCAAACCGGCGGCTTCCTGCCGCTTCGTTTCCGCACCGGTTTCGTTGTCTGCCGCTTGCCGGTATTCCGCGCTTCCGTTGTCCAGGAACGCCCGGTAGCCGGCCGACGCAGTCCTGTAGTCGGCCAGTGCCGCCATGTAGCTGTCGACGGTGGCGATGTCTGCTTCAACCATCGATTTGTTCAGCTGTGGGGGCGGCGTAAAGCTAGCGGCAGCGATATCGCTGCCGATTTTCGCATATGCGCTCTCCAGGCTGCTAACCAGCGCTGCTTTCTCCAGCGTTGCGTTCAGGGCAGCCTGCTTTTCCGGTCCCGGTGTCGCCGGGGCGCCTGCAGGGCCCGAGGTGCACCCGGCAGCCAGCACGGCCGCGACCAGCACCAGAATGATTAATCCTCTTCTCTCGAACATACCATACCCCCCCAAGGGGTTGATAATAAATGCATAATTTTCATAATGATTTATATCTTGCGTCACTGTTGTCACAGGCGATACCGGCAGGCAGGCATGCGCCGGTTACTCGTCTCCTGTAGCCTGCCCGGGTAGATCATGCGATAAAATGGGATAAAGGTTATATTCGATTTTTATGTATCTGGAATTATGAACAGATCGATGATCGGGCTGCTGCTATTGCTTTCTTTCTCATTGCTATTACTGTCAGGCACTGCCGGCATGGGGCTGCTGTCCCCTGCGACTTTCGGCGCTGATGACGACGGTAAAAACGTGACTGTACGCACTGGAGATACCTTCTGGGTGAAGCTACCCGAGAACCCGACGACCGGCTATTCGTGGGACCTGAAGCTGAGCGACGGGCTGACCAAGCTGAGTGACACGTACGAACCGGCCGACCGGAGCGGGTTCAAGGTGGGCGTGGGCGGGACCCACTCCTACGAGATTAAAGCCACGCAGAAAGGGCTGCAGAAACTGACAGGCAGTTACATGCGACCCGGGGACCCTGCGTCCGGGGCCCTGGAGAACTATACGCTTATCGTAAACGTGGTCGACGGGAGCCCGCTGTCCGGCATCTTCCGTCTGCCGGCGATCATCACGGGGCGGGACAGTCCGCTGTCCGCACCGGACACATCGAAGACGGCCGGCCTGCTCAGCGGCCTGTCGCTGCCGCAATTCCCGGCCATACTGAACGCGGGGACGTCCGTACCGCCTCTGCCCGCGGCCCGCATGGCGAATGCGCCGCGGGAGATTAAAGTGACTCACACGGACGTCCCGCCCTCCGACGCCGTCGCCGCACGCGTCGGGGATACGGTCCGCCTGGAGTTGCCGGAAAACCCGTCGACCGGGTACTCCTGGCAAATGACGTGGAGCGACGGGCTGGAGAAGGTCAGTGACGATTACCGCCAGGGCAGCACCGGAACCGCTGGGCGGCTTCTGGTCGGCGCTCCGGGTACGCACGAATGGGTCTTCAAAGTGACTGAGGCCGGCCCGCAGAAGGTCACGGGCGTCTACAAGCGGCCCTGGGAAAGCTCCAGCGCGGGGGAGAAGACGTATACGCTGGACGTGGATGCCGGCTAAAACTCTTTGAGCTTGCTGACGTACCGGTATCGTTCCCCGTCGGGGATGTGCACCATCGCGATGGCCCGGATTTCCATCAGGAGGTCCCGCTGCACCTTGCCCTCGACGTATCCCGCGAGGTTATTGCCACCGGTCGCGTGGATGTCCCGCATCACCCGGGGCATGTGCTTCACCGCGAACTCCGGCAGGTCCACAAAGGCCTTCTCGACGATCAGTCTCGAGTTCAGCGCCAGGTAGTCGGCCATCCGCAATTCGGACGGCGTCGCAGCCTTACGGCAATCCAGCCCGACCAGGCTGATCTCCGGCCGTTCCACGCCTTCGGTACGGAGCGCGGTCTCGAACTCGTGATAAATACGCAACGCGATCGTCTTGATGAAGAGATCATATGAACGCTTATCCTTAATCGGCTCGAGCTTCATCTCGTGGGGTGCCATCTGCTCGCTCGCCTGTGGCTCAGGCGTGCGAAGGGGCTCCTCCCTGACAGGCTCCTGCAGCGTTGATTGCTTGCCGGTTTTTTTAGCAATCTTGCTCGGCCCTTTCCTGCCGTGCACATCCATTCCTCCTATAGTCTAAAAAACCTTCGGGTTTAAGTGCTTTGCTGTCTACACGCGCACAGCGATTAGTATATGGGCGCAGGCGATGATGATAAAAATGGCAGCGATAGGATGGCCAGCGTGCTCATCCGGATGTCTTTGTATCATCATCCAATCATATTGATTTGATGAACCCGATCTTCGGCTCGTAGCACCGGCCTTCGCCCAGCAGCTGATTGATGGAAGCCTCGACGTTCTCCGGGTCGTAGCCGCCGTCGCGGAGCTCGGCGACGATGTCCTCGCGCTTCACTCCTTCGCCCGTGTCCAGCCGGTCGACTGTTTCGATGACCAGCTGGTTCAGGTCGATCTCGGGTGCGACGGGCTCGATAATTGTGGAAAGCGCGTTGAACACCATCTGCCGGTACGCCTGCAGCGCGTTATACGATAATTGATAGTGGTCGATGGCCCGGGACAGGCCCGGCGCGTCATCCGTCTGGTGGATGAGGTGCCAGGTCAGCTCCTCCCCCCGGAACCCGCTGGCCAGCGCCTTCTCCGCGACCTTGATGCGGTCGAGCGTCAGGGCGGCCGTATGGTATATCCACCGGTCCCGCACGGAGCGGTCGACGACGTTGATCTCTTCCGGCCGGATCGACGTGTAGGAGGTGCCCGGCTCAGGACTGAATACTCTTACTTTGCCGGAGACCGCCACGTATATCGGCGTGACCGCAGCGGACAGGAACGAGGCAGCTTCCTGCTGGTACTGGCCCGCGTAGATGGTGAACGCACCGGTGGGATCAGCCAGCCGGGCCCGATAGAGCGTCTGCCCCCCGGTGCCGATGTTTTCCACCTCGGTGAGGACGCCGACCGCGAAAATCCGGTTACACATGGCGCCCGTGGGGGTGACGACGAAGTTGGGCGTGCGGTCAGTGTGCTCGCCGTAGGTCAGCGTGGCATCGTTGAGTTCCCGGGCGAAGGCCCGGCGCGCCGTCTCCCGCTCGGTCATCGCAGCTCCCCCAGCAGCGTCCTCGCCAGGGCGGCGGCGTTATCCGCAGGCCGGTCGACGTCCGCGGCGACCAGGATCATCCCGTAGTCGCCTTTGGTCAGGTTGCCCGTAACGATCACCGGCGTGCCGACGATCGCCGCGCGGATGGTCTCATAGGCCTTCTCGGGGGCCGCCGCCAGCCGGTCCAGCAGGACGCCGACGATCTTCTCCGTTAGCGGGCGATCGAGCACGCAGATGATCGACCCGGTGCCGTCGTCGAGCACGGCCTTGATGCGCAGGTCCCGTACGCCTTCCAGCCGGCCGTGGGCCCGACACTGCCCTTTCTGCATGACCCGGCTGCAGGTCGGGCAGCGCTCGATGATGCCCGAGCCAGGCCGCAGGGAAAGGATGTCCCCCTCGGTCTCCACGTCGCAGGCGCCGTCCGTCCGGACCAGATCGCCCAGCGTGCGCGGCTTCCTCACGTACGCGCCGACGGTGCCCTGGTATTCTTCCAGGACCGTTTTCTCGTTGATGTTAATGCCCGGCATGCCGTGGAAGCTCTTTACGTACACGTCCCGGGCTACGATGGTCTTCACGTTGAAAATGTCGGGCACGTCCACCCAGGCGGTAAAGTGCAGCCGGGCCGTCGCGTCCTCCAGCATGCCGCTGATCACCGCGACGTTGCCCCTCGACGTGACGATCTCCCTGTACTGCGGGTCGATGACATTGGCGATCACCGTGATGCCTGCGTCGCCGGTGCGGACATCCTTCAGCGGCACGACCCGTTCCTCGATCGGCGCCGTATCCTCCTGTCGCACAAGGGCCTGTTCCCTCAGTGCTTTCGCCTGCCCGACCGGGGCCGCCTGCCGGTGCTTCTTCAGCAGCGACCGCCGGGCCTCCTCAGGGGGGACTTTAAACTCTACGATAAGTAACGTCAATTCGCGCTCAAGCGTGTCCCTGTCGATGCCAAGCGCCCGGTTTAGCTCGTCCGCGATGGGCGCGATCATGTCTTCCATCTGTCCACCGTCAATATAATGAAGGGTTTTATAAAGAGTAGTGAGGCAATTCTTAAATATCTTATTGTTCTGCCTGTGGCAAGTGTCTGTTCGAGACTGTCGAGGTTTCCTGAAACCTCTGAGGCCTCCATCAGCGTACGATGCGCATGTAGCGGAGCATCTGGAACGCGTTGAACAGGAAGAACAGCACGAGCAGCCCGAGGTATGCCGCCTCATAGGCTACCAGAGAGCCCTTTGAGATCAGCCGGTAGATCTCGAAGCCGATATAAAACTGAAGAAAGATGCCGGCAGTCATGATGATGAAGACGATCCACTCGTTGCCGACACGGACCGGCCGCTCCTTGTTCCGGTTGCACCGGTCCACGAGCCTGCGCTGTTCCTCGGTCAGCTGCAGGCTACCGATGTACGCTTCCAGCTCCTGCCGGTCAAGGTCGTCTTCCAGCGCGGTGGTATGGATGCCCATTTTCCGCTGGTTGATCTCGTCGATCTTCCTGTTGATCAGCTCGACCTTTTGGAGCGTATCGCCATCGGGCTGGGTTTCCGTTACGGCCATCGTTCGTCCCTGCCGCCATCCGGGCGGTAATA
>MVRA01000161.1 GCA_002067315.1 Methanocella sp. PtaU1.Bin125
TAGCAATTATCCGTACTATCCCTTTTAAGGCATCCGGTAAAGGTGCCGCCAGGACCCGTATACGAAATGTCTTTTAGTATGAAAAACTTCTTCGGGCTTTTAAGTGAAAGGCTGCTACGTGCAGCCTTTAAAACCTTTATCCCTCCTGACGATGTAACCTGCCTCGTGGAGGCATTTGATCATTTCTTCAACTGTCATGACCTTTGAGGAAGCAGTGGTCTTGATCTTGAAGTGCTTTTCCTTAATGCCCTTCTCCATATACATCTCACGGTTGACGAGTAAATGGTGGAGAATGCACAACATTTTTCTGGCTATTGCCACGATGGCCACCTTGGCACCTCGTCTCGCTTTGATCCTGAGATACGCCCTGTTAAAAATGGTGCCCTTGGCTTTAATGGCTGCCCATGCCGCCTCCACCATGGTTTTCCTGGCGTGAGGACTTCCACGTTTAGTGATACTCCCGTTGATCCGCTTATCGGCGCTCTGATACAAACTGGGAGTAATGCCAAACCAGTGGGCAAGGCTGTCACCATTCCTGAAATCATGGTAATCGCCGATCTCCGAGAGGATCGCGCTGGCGTTCACCTGCCCCATTCCCGGCATGCTCAACGCGATACGGAAATCCTCCTCCCTAGCCAGGATGTACCTGTTGATCTCCGCATCAACATCCTCTATCCGTTCAGTCAACGCGTTTATGATCGCCAGGTTATCCCGGATCAACATACAACTCACCGGGTCAAGCCCAGTCCTGATAGCCTCCAAGATCAACGGAGCCTTCTCCTTCAACGCGCGAGTCTTAATCCTTTTAACAATCACTTCAGGATCGTCACGACGCAACAAGCCCTCCACGATCATCATACCAGTCATGCCAAAAACATCGCTCAATACACTGCTAAGCTTGACCTGGCTCGTCTGCAACGCCTTATGAATCCTGTTCTTGCACTGAGTCACATTATTGACAAGATTCTCACGATGCCTGGTCAACCACCGAAACTCCCGGTCCGTGCCCTGGAACACTCTGCTAGCAACGATCTGATTGTTCAAACACAGCTCTGCTATCCACCCACTATCAATCTTATCCGTCTTCCTCCCCGGATGATTCTTGATAAACTGGGCATTAGCCAACAACAACTCAACATGGCCTTCCAACACCATGTGCACCGGAATCCAATACACACCCGTACTCTCAAAGGCTACACGTTCACAACGGTTAGAAACCACCCAATCCTTAAACTCGAGAAGACTACCGAGCTCAGTGCCGAACTCGCGATACTCCTTCTCGCCAGCCCTGGAGAGGATCGTGGCAGCTATAAACCGCTTATGAACATCAACACCACAAACCTTATTCAAACATTCAACCATCAAAACTCCTGTGTTTGTATGGGTGACAACAATACCTCGCAGGCACAATTTTAGTATACGCGCTCACTACGCCATATATGCTTACGAGAAAACAGGCTAGTTTCATAGACGGGTTAAACCCAAAAAACTTTACAGCCTCATCACCCATACAAAAACAAAAAACAATACAACCTTTAAACCGTTTTTCATAGTATATGCCTGTGCAGCAGGCACATCAGCGTTTCATGAGAACGCAGAGACTGGAACAGAGACCGCAGAGACGGACCCAGAGAGTCGGCAGATGACCGGGATTTTAGTCAGGTATAAATAACGATAATTGGACAGGCCAATCGCCAGAAGGCCTGTCGCGCGCGTGCGCGCTGTGACCGACGCATCGGCATCGCATATACGATGCCGCGGCGTCCCTTGTTAGCGGTAGGGCGGGCAGTACGAATGGCCCGCCGAAGGCGGCAAACGAGCATCGCCGTCGCCGCATGTCCTGCCAGAGCGTCCGCACGCGCGCGCGATGGCGCTCGCCAGAGCCCGTCAAAGACTGCCACCCGGGCCCATAAACCCGCCGGAGCCCGCCAACGACCTCCCACATCGCCGAAATGCCCTGCTTTTTCACATGATCTGTGACATGTTCAAACGCATACTATCTCATTTTTTCTGCGTCTTTTTCTTCGCGGCCTTGAAGAGCGCCTTCTGTTCCGGGCCCATTTTCTCGGTCGCGTACTGGTAGATCAGCCGCGGGGACGTATCTTTGTATTCCACCAGGAACGTCTCGACGGGCCCGGGGAACTTTTTCCAGGCCTCGCGGAGGAACCAGCCGGTGCCCTGGTGGACCACCCGCTCTCTGTCGCCCATCAGCGGGCGCACGATCTCCAGCAGCGGCCCGATATCCGCCGCCTTCTTCGCGTAAGGTATCAGGGTGACCGGCACGGCACGGCGCTTCCACCGGGACGACGAGGCAGTCCAGGGCCGGAGACGATCCGGGCCGACGATGCCTCTTAACAGGAAGTGCGACAGGAGATCGCCGGACAGGACATCCGTGTGCCCCCAGTTACAGATGCCCCGGTCCAGCCATGCGCCCAGCGCCTCGAAGTCGGCCGGCCCGAACGCTTTTTTATAGCGCCTCGCCAGGCGTATGGCAATGGACGCCTCCTCGTATTTGCCGCTGGCCATCAGCAGGTGTCCCAGTGCGATGACGTCCGGCAGCGCGAGATTATCGCCGTACTTAGCCACGAGCGCATCCTCGAGCTCGTCCATCTTCTCGTTGCCGAGCCCATAGGCGTCGTAGCCCTCCTTGAAATACCGGGAGTACTTTTTCACGTTCTCCGCGTTTGCGCTGGCCGCGCAAAAGGCCCGGACGTCGGCGATGATCGGTGAGTAGCGATCCCGATCATTCCCGCCCCCAATAGCTGACATGTTTATAAAAAAAAGGCGTCTGTCTATATGTCGGTTACTATAGAGTACGCTGAAAGTACCGGAGACGGTGCGCCCGGCACGCGGTCAGCCGCCCGCCACCGGCGGGAATATCGCCACGATATCACCGTCCTCCAGGACCGTCATTAGGTCCTCCAGGAAGGCGACGTTCCGGCCGTTCTTCAGGACGTTGACGTAGGGCTTGATCGCCCCCGCGCCGTCGAAGATCTGCTCGCGCAGTCCGGGATACCGGGCGCATAGCCGGTCCAGCAGCGCGGAAACGCTCGCCCCGCCGGCCCCGTCGACCTCCAGTTCCCGGGGCATCAGGTCCCGGAGGCCGGCAAATACCTTCACCTTTACGCTCATGTCGCCGCTTGCCTGGCTTTTACTTCGCGAAGGGCACCGGTGCCATCGCCTCGAGCCCCAGCTCCTCGAGCTTTGCTTTCATGGGCCGGCCGGCGATGTCCCATCCCCGCTCCCGGTAGTACTCGTTGAGCAGCGGCGTGCGGCTCCAGACGCGGCCTTTGGGCCCACCTTCCGCCAGCGGCTCTTCGAGCAGGCGCTTCGGCAGGGTGTCGTCCGCCCGGGTGAAGCCGAGCTTCAGGTTGATCAGCTTCTGCAGGTTCCAGATGCGTTCGCCGATCTTCAGTACCTCCTTATCGTCGACAGGGAAGCCCGTAACCGCCGACAGCGAGTCGGCATAGTCCGGGGCGCCCATCGCGAAAGAGCTGAACAGGCAGATGCCTGCCGCGTCGATGGTGGCCGTCAGGTCCTGGAAGGTCTTCGTCCATCTGGCCTTGTCCTTATCCACGTACGGGTCCAGCTTCTCGGGCGAGCCCAGGACTTCGGGCGAGACCATGTACCCGTACACGTGGCACCCCCCGCGCACCGAGGTAGCGTACTCGAGGCCGTGCCCCTGCAGCCCCCGGGCGTCGTACGCCGGCATCTCCTGCCGCTTGACGCTCATGGACAGCTCCGAGTGGCCGTACTTCTCTGCAAACCGGTAGGACCCGTCCGCCATCTCGTCGCCGATGCCCTCCCGGTAGCCCATCTTGCGCACCAGCTCCACGACAGCGGCCCCGTCGCCGAACTTGATTTTTTCGCTGATGTAGCCGCGCTGGGACATCTCCATAGCACAGGCGATTGTCGCCCCGGTCCCGATCGTGTCGATGCCTAGCTCGTTGCAGAGGTCGTTGGCTTTTTTTATAGCCATCAGGTCGTCCACGCCACAGTCCGGGCCGAACGCCCACGTCGTCTCGTACTCCGGGCCCTCGGTCTCCACGCCGTCCACGAGGGTGCCGCGGCCGCACAGGATCGTGCAGGAGTGGCAGCCTTTGGGCTTCTTGAGTATTGTCTTCGCCAGCGTCTCGCCTGACACCTTGTCGGCCGCCGGGAAGTGGGCGCCCTGGAAGTTGTTCGTCGGCAGGATGTAGTTCTCGTTGATAATGTTGACCAGGACCGCCGTCCCGTAGTCGTGCAGGGCCTTAGCGATCCCATTCTCCGCGTGCTTCGTGACGAGCGCTTTCTGCAGCGCTTTCACCCGGGCGGGGTCGGCGACCTCGATCTTCAGATCGCCCGAGGCCGCGATGGCCTTCAGGTTCTTCGAGCCCATGACGGCACCAGTGCCTCCCCGGCCGGCTGCTCGGAAGCGATCGTTCATCACGCACGCCAGGCGGCTCAGCTTTTCCCCGGCGGGGCCGATGCAGGCGACTTTGGCGCCGCTGTCACCGACGTCGGCCATAATGGCGGCTGTCGTCTCCGAAGTGGTCTTGCCCCACAGGCCTGCTGCGTTGCGCAATTCGGCCGCCCCGTCCTTCAGGTACAGGTATACCGGGGCTTTGGCTTTCCCGCTAATGACCACTGCGTCGAACCCGGCCTTCTTCATCTTCCAGCCGAAGCTCCCGCCGCTGTCGGCGCTCGTCGCCGTGCCGGTCAGCGGCGACTTCGTGATCACGCTATATCGGGAGCCCAGCGGGACGCCGCTGCCGGTCAGCGGCCCCGTGGCGAAGATCAGCACATTGCTCTCATCCAGCGGGTCCCCGATGGAGTCGAGGGCATCGGCCAGGATCTTGATGCCGAGGCCCCGCCCGCCGAGGTAGTTCCGCTTCAGCTCGTCAGGAAACGGCTTAATCTCCAGCCGGTTTTTACTGAGATCAACGAATAATATCTTATCCATATACCCGTTCATGATATCACTATTTTAAATTTTTAAAAAAAATACAGTTTATATATTTATTTGGTAATGATTAATGATGCGTATTATGAATTTTTATGAATAATGATCAAGCTTAAACAGATGTAATATCATATTTTGAGTGTTGTTAACGCAACTGGTTACGGCCGGGAAAAATTTTACCGCGGTAAAATCCGGAGCACCATTTCCTCTATCGGCGACTACGCTGCAATCCTTACATTCAGGTGACAAAGTATATATTAAGTGCCGTTGATAAATTTAGCTTCGCCGCCGACCGGCACGGAAAAGATCAGCGCGGCAGCCCTTCGTCGATCAATTTTTCGCAGTACTTGCTCAACGGCGAGAACTTATGCCGGATGCGCCTCCGGATCCGCAGCGCCAGCGACCGGTAGTCGTAGCCCGGCACGAGCTCGCTCACCCCCCGGAACGGCGGCGGCTCGCTGAAGGCCGTGCCCTCCGCCCGATAGCGGGGGATCAGGTGCACGTGCAGGTGATTGTTCTGGTTCATGAAGACCGAGTAGTTCATGCGGTCGGGCTTACAGGCCCCTTCGATCGCGTCCACCACTGCGGAGACGTCCTCCCAGAAGGCGATGAACAGCATCTGCTTGGTCTTCATGAAATAGTTCATATCGGTCTCGTGGTCCCGCAGGATGACGATGGAGCGGCCGGGCCAGGTCTGGTCGTAGCTGAGGGCGGCCACGCTCACCGGCATGCGCTTGATGAAGGTCGGCTCCGGGTGCTCGAACTCCTCGTTGACCCGGTAGATCTGCCGGTTCTTGCGGCAGAAGCTGCATTCCACGTCGAAGCTGACCTTGAACGGCTGCTTGAGGGCGAGGCTGCGCCCGATGACCTGGTCAGCGATCATCGGGCCGATATCCTCAGGGAAGCCGTTCGTTAGTCCGTTTTCGGGGTCTGTGCCAGCCATTCTAAGATCATTTATGTGACTGTCAGGATTTAGCCATTACGTTGGCTAAGATTAGCCATTACGCTGGCTAAGATTAGCCATTACGCTGGCTAAGATTAGCCATTACGCTGGCTAAGATTAGCCATTACGCTGGCTAAGATTAGCCATTACGCTGGCTAAGATTAGCCATTACGCTGGCTAAGATTAGCCATTATGTCGGCTTAATCTCGCCCCGCATTATTTTCTTAGATTTATTACATGTAAAAAAGTAGTTGTCATATTATGCAAATAAATCAAAATAATTGACAATTTACTGAAATAGTTAAATATTGGGTCGTAGAAACATGAGATCAATGGGTAAGCCCATGGAGTGAAGTAACTTGAACACTATCAGCAATGATGATTTGCGAAAGCTGGCGACCATCGTCGCGATGGTAGCTCTGGGGGGTGTTCTGGTGGCAGTGATCGGTGAGGCAGCGAAATACGTCATGCCCCACGAGGCGCTATATTACCTTCTGGTCAACAAAGTATACATCATGGCGGCGGCGATCTTTTTGCTCCTGCTGGGGGTCAACCGCGTTAACGCCAATAACGTGCGAAACATGATCGCGGTGTTCGTGCTCGTGTTGATCGGACTCGTCGTGCTCTGGCAGCTGGACGGGATCGCCAGCGGCATCCTGTGGAACGGCATGTACCCGACGGTGTACGGCCGCATATCCGAGCATGCCGTGGGCCTGTTCCTCCAGTCCCTGGACGTCCTCGGCCTTGTCATCGGTGCAGTGGGCGCGTTCCTGGTGCTGATGAAGGTACTGGACCTCGCTAAGGACAAGATGGGCGGGACGACAAAAAATAGCTGACACAAACATCAACGAGTGCCGGGAGTCCGGCACTTTATATTTTATACAAGGGCCCGTATGTAAAGCAGGTCATCCCTCCGGCACGACGAGCGGTTATCCCTGAGTCTCTTCTCTTGACTGTGAAAGC
This sequence comes from Methanocella sp. PtaU1.Bin125, assembly GCA_002067315.1. GTDB lineage: Archaea > Halobacteriota > Methanocellia > Methanocellales > Methanocellaceae > Methanocella_A. The sequence continues at coordinate 6,849 of MVRA01000161.1, forward strand.
AGCGCCTGTGCCCGGCCCTGTTATCTTCCGGATGGCGCGCCTTCCCACCGGAGCGCGGGCATCTCGTCGGACCGTGCGTCCATTAATTCCTGCCAGTCTCCGGCGCCAGCAGTTCCGTGAGGAGATCGATTTGCACCTGCAACGGCTTATCGAGGGCGGCCGGGCCGGGCGTTTCGCCGCTGCCCATGATGTATGCCTGGAAGAACCAGGAGACAAGGGACGAGATGTACAGAGTCGACAGCGCCCGCGGGTCGCATCGCCGGATCTTTCCCAGCTCCATCTGCCTCCGGAACAGCGCTTCGGTCTCGTCGACGGGCCGCACGAACAGCTCCCGCTGGAAGTAGTCCCGGATCCTGTCGTTATGGTACATTTCGAAGACCATGATGCGCGCGATCTTGTTCATGTACGGGTCGGCCATCATGAACCGGGGCATGCCCTCGAGGACGTCCCGGAAGGACATGGTGTCGGCGAACGTTTCGATGCTGTCCCCGGAGGCAGGCGGCGAGTACAGCAGCTTTTCGACGTACGCAAAGATCGAGTTGAGGATGTCTTCCTTGCTCGCGTAGTGCCGGTAGACCGCACCCTCCGTAAGGCCGACCGCGCGGGCGATATCCCGGATGGACACGCCGTCATAACCCCGCTCCGCGAACAGATCGATCGCCGCGTCGAAGATCTTCTCCTTCGTATTCTTCTCGCCCGGGACCTTTGCCGGGCGGCCGGTCCTTTTCGACACCCCTTTCACGCCCATGACACCACTCTCAATTGATAGCCGTATTCCCGGCCTCGCCTATACAACCGTTTCGGTTGTCACAACCGTTTCGGTTGTCACAACCGTTTCGGTCGCTGCTGGACTGTGCTGCCCGTCCGGCACCGGCTTCGCTGTCGGCGGCTGCCAGCCGCAGGCTGTCTCGCGCGAATCCTGCCAGGTAAGCCATTGCCATGAATCCGAACGCAGCGAGGATGAAGACGACGACCGCATAGCTCACGACATCCACGCCGAAGATACAGGCCAGGATGACCGATCCGGGCAGCAGCAACAGCCAGGAGGCCAGACAGGCGACGTATAGTAATGGCCACGACCGGGCCAGCAGGCGTCTCAGGTCTGCCGGACGCGCCCGCCACCAGGCCAGCGGGGCGTTGATCCGCGTTGCGGTGATCCCGACGATGAGCCCCAGCAGGGCTGATCCGAAGCCTGCGCCCGTCAGCAGCATGACGATGGATAACAGGATCATGACCGGTGCACTGTGCTTCCTTTCGGCCAGCGCCGTCGCCCACAGGATATAGACGAGCGAGACGAGGATGGCCAGGATTCCGGTGACCAGGAGGCTGGGGACGACCGTCATGGCGGGTTCGCCGCTCAGGACCTGGAACGGCTCCACCCCGGGCCACGCCACGATCGACAGCCCGGCAGGAGTGACATTCCCCTGCAGCACTTCGCCGACCCCGTGCTCGATGCCCGCCAGCCCCGCCAGGGTGCCGAGCGTGGCGACCATTACTTTAGTGGCGCTTTTCATGCCTGCGCCATCTCCTGCACCGTCGACCGTACCTTCGTCGCCAGGCCAATCGCCCATACCCGGATTGCCGCCCAGTCCCGCTGGTCGATCGGCCTGCCGGTGTCGATGCCCTTCTTTTCAAAGTCCTGTCTTACGGCGCCGAAGAAACGGTCGATGCGGCCCCGGTCGTTGAAGTCCAGGTACCCGCCGAAATAGGCCAGCGCAACCGGCCTGATCTCCGGGAACTTCCTGGCGACCTTCGCGATACTCTCGCGGGCGTAGTCGGCCAGGGCCGGGTCGCCGCCCGCGGTGCCCGACGAGAACAATGCGACGTTCTTCACAGCGAGGGCTTTCGCATTGCGCTTCAGGAACGCCGTCGCGTGGCGCTTCCACATGGTCATGAACACGGAGCTGCCGACCACGACCAGGTCGAACCTGTTCACGTCCAGGCCCTTTGACCGCCGTGCATCCTCGACGGTCACAGCGTAGCCCTGCTCGCTTAACACTCTCCCTATCTCCCCGGCAATCTCCCTTGTCGCGCCGCTCCTGCTGCCGTAAACGATTAACGCTTTCATACGGTGATTTCTCCTGTCACAGATTGTCCTAAATGTAAGTAAATGTTTACTTACATTAACAAATCACTAAATACACGAATACTATATAAAGTTAACGTTTGTTTACTTTTACTCCCTGCTGGCGAGAGTATGCTCACGGCTCGCCCGAGATGCCGATGAGCAATTTCCGGCTGCGCGGCCCGTCGAACTCGCAGAAGTAGATGCCCTGCCAGGTCCCCAGCGCCAGCCGCCCGTCGACGATCGGCACCATGCAGGAAAAGCCTGTGAGCGTGGCCTTGATGTGGGCGTCCGAGTTGCCCTCAGCGTGGCGATAGTTGCCGGCCCGCGGCACGAGCCGCTCGAGGCCGCCGACGAGGTCGGTGACCACGTCCGGGTCGGCGTTCTCGTTGATGGTGATGCCCGCCGTCGTATGCGGCACGTACAGGTAGCACATACCGTTTCTCACCTTGCTGGCAGATACCTGTCCGGCCGCGTGCCGGGTGACGTCCAGCAACTGTACCCGCGCGCCGGTCGGGACCGTGACTTCTTTCCAGGCGATCAAGATAATCTCCTCAACAATAATAGGTGCATGATAAAACTAAAATAAATCGGTGACCCGGGGCCGGCGGCCTCGCGCGTGCGCGGGGGCAGCGCGGATAAGCGGCGAGAGCCCTGCCCTTTCCTCACGCCGACCGAACATGCGGTTTTCCTGATCGTGTGCCCGCACTCGCCGCTCACTTCGCTTTCGCCGCGACGTCGGCGGCCCATTTGCGGATGGCGTCCCAGTCCCGCAGGTCGACGGGCTTGCTGGTGTCGACGCCCTTTTTCTCGTAGTCCTTCTTCATGGCGCCGCCGAAGATCTTACCCATCAGGCCCGGGCCGTCGAAGCGGATCAGGCCGCCGAAATAGGCCAGCTCCACGGGCTTGATCGCCGGGACCTTCGCGGCCACTTTAGCGAGGCTTTCGCTGCACGCGCCCTTCTGGGCGGGGTCGCTGCCCGCGAGGCCGGAGGAGAAGATCGCGACCTTCTTCCCCGCCAGGGTCTTCTGGTTCTTCTTCAGGAAGCCCATCGCCTTCCCGTTCCAGCTGCCCATGTAGACCGAGCTGCCCACGACGACCAGGTCATAGGGCCCGATGTCGACGCCATGGGACTCGCCCGCGTTCACGACCGTGGCGGCGAATCCATGATCTCCGAGCACTTTTCCGATCTCGTCGGCGATCTCCTTCGTGGCGCCGCCCTTCGTGCCATATACGACTAACGCTTTCATGTCAAAACCATCCTACAACCATTTGATCAATACATTTTTTCGGTATGTTTCGTACGCCCTGCCGAACTTCTTCCGCATCTGCTCGTCCTCCCGGTGGATGAACCGCAGCTGGCACAGGTACATGACGACCGACGTCGCCAGGACCGGCCAGAAGTCGAGCAGCATCGCGATGGCCGGGACGATGAAGACGATCCAGCTGCTATAGATCGGGTTCGGCATGATCCGGTAGGGCCCGCCCGTGGCCATCTGGCCTTTCTGGTAAGCCTGGAAGAACGTCACCACGGACCAGAGCCAGAGCGGCACGCCGATGACCAGCAGCAGCGCCCCGAGCGCCAGCGTCAGTCCCCGCGGCAGGAAGCTCATATTAAGCCGGTATATGATACTGATCTCGATGGTCAACGCCAGCATGACGATCATCGGGACGATGATCAGCGGGCCCACGCCCCCGACGCTCATCTCGTTTTTTCCGCCTCTTACGCCCTTGGTCTTATTCACGGTCCCACCTTCTTCTCTTCCCGGGGCGGCCACCTGACACTGCCCGGGCCCATGTCCCTCATCATGAAGAACGCGAAGCGCAGCATCACGGAGGCGGCCAGCCTGATCAGCGGGCTGACAGGGGCATCGTAATAGTATGCCTTCCCTTTATAGAACTCGTAGTCCGCCGGCAGCCATTCCCGGCAGTCGGTGCCGATGCGCTGCTGGACGACGAACCGCACGTAATCGTTGAACCCCGGCTTCGGCAGCGCCGTATTCAGGCAGGCCCGGTACAGCTTTTCGGCCGATTCCCGCACGGCCAGGTCGTTCTTCGCTGCCACCTTCTCCGTCACAGGCCATGGTGGAGTGCCGAGGCCCAGCTCATGCACCACTTTTGCGCCGCCGAGCGCGATGCGCATGGGCGCAATGGCCTCTTTCAGGCCGGCGCCGCCGGAGTTGGCGACCGGCAGCACCTTCTGCCGGTGGAAGACCGGCCGGTGATTGGAGTAGGCGAACCGGTCGATGAAGTTCTTCATCAGCCAGCTCACGTTCTGCACGTAGCCCGGCGTCGACAGGATCACGCCGTCGCTGGCGAGGAGCTTCTGCTCGATCTGCGCCCGGTCGTCCTTCAGCGGGCACAGGTTCTCACCCCGGGTGACACACGCGAAGCAGCCCTTGCACGGCTGCAGGTTCGCGTCCTTCAGGAACAGGTACTCGAAGTCCACGTCGCCCAGCTCCTTCATGCGCTTTTCGATCATCTGCACGACCCGGTATCCGCTGCCCTTTCCCTTCGGGCTGCCCATCACGGCCAGTATCTTCATCGTTTTACCTCACAGTTCCCGACGGTCTGCGCCGCCGGGACAGCTTCCTCTCGTTTTATGTTCAAGACCTGCATGAGCCTGCTCATATTTATGTCCGTCGGAATGCCCTGATCGTGCCAGTGCTTCCGGCAGCCGCAGTGGTCCAGCAGGACGCACTGTGGCGGCAGGCCGAGGCCCTTCGCCTTCCAGCCGCCGGACACGAGGCTGGAGACGCAGGCGACGCCGACGATGCCCACCCCTTCGCCGATCAGCTGCTTCCCGGCGTCGCCCGAAAAGACGGACGACTCGTGCGGTACCAGGTGGACGGAAAAGCCGAACTTACGGCCCATCTTCGTGATCTGGTTCACCCGGCACTGGGGCGTGCATTCGGCACACTCGCAGGAGAGACCGTTCGACCGGGCCTTGCATTGCGGCTTCGGGTAATATCGCATACACGCCGGCAAAATGACCGCCTTGTGCTTCGTCCGCCGGAAGTCCGCGCGGAAGGTCCGGTTCATGATCTCGGCGCCCACCATGTTCAGGTGGTACTCGACCCGGCGGCGGGCGGAAAAGATCACGTCCTCCTTCCACCGGTGGGCGGGCTGCTTCTCCCGCAGGAACTTTTCGACGTTCGGCGTGTACCGGCCCAGCGCCGTGAGGCTGCGGCCTTCGAACCAGGCGGCAAACCCGATGGCCACGTCGATATCGGCCGCGACGGCCGTCCCCGGCTGCCCGGCCCAGTAGGCCCGCCAGCCGCGCATGCGCCTGACCTCCTGCACGTAGTCGCCGGTGGCGTCCATCCACCGCATGAGACCGTCGAAATGTTCCAGGGTCGCCTTGGGGCGCCAGTCGCGGTCGGACGGGGCGAGGAAGATGGTGGCCAGGACGCCCCGGAGGCCGTCGGCCGCCGCTTTGACCACGCCGCCCTGCTGCCGCAGCCGGGAGAGGGCAGATATTACGCCGGCCCACCTGCCGGGCACGTCGAGGGCATCGTCGGCGTAGGTCCGCCAGAGCGTGCCGAGCATCAGGAGCTCGAACGCGTACTCATCTTCCGATCGGGCCGCCTCCCGGCCAGTCTCCTTCACCCAGGCCCGGTATGCCGCGACGATGGGGGCCAGGTCTTTCGCCTTTCCCAGCACCTCACCGGTAAACGTGGCAACGTCCCGGTAGTACTGGTCCGAGGTCGGCGCGTCATCCGTCAGCGAGTAGGTGACGACTTCCATTCATGCCGCCTCCCGGATCGCGACCTTCTCGAACATGAACCGGATGTGGCCCGACAGGTTGTCCATGACGCTGTCCACGAAGGTCTCGTATTCAGACTCGCCGTAGTTAAGGAAGAAGTACTCGAAGAAGAGGAAAAGACAGTAGTTGAAGAACTCTCTGGCCAGCAGCCTGGCGTCGTATTCCCGGATGTAGCCCAGGTCCATCATCTTCCGGAACGTCTGTTCCCAGGCCTGCAGGGGCAGCTCGATCATGGTCGACTTGAAGAACGCCCTTATCTTCTCGTTGCGGTATAGCTCGATGGAGATGAGCCGCCAGATCTTCTCCATGCGCGGGTTCTTGATGCGCTCCATGTAGGCCCTGCCCGCGACGTCCATGAACCCTACAGGCCCGTACTTCTCCAGCAGGACCTCCATCGGTATCGCGTTGAGATCGTACTTCGAAAGCTCGTCGATGAAGAAGCCCGTGATCGTGTCCATGATGTCTTCTTTGCCCTTATAGTGGTTGTATATCGAGCTTTCCCGGATGCCGACCGCGCGCGCGATATCCCGGATGGAGACCGCGTCATATCCTTTCTGCGAGAAGAGATCGATAGCCGCGTCCATGATTTGTTCCTTCGTGCCCTTTTCTGCCGGTGGGTTGTTCTTCATACTGCTTCCTGCCCCTTCGTTCTTACGAACGAACGTTAGTTTATCCCCCATACACCCTCTGAGTATATATAGTTAACTAACGAACGTTAGTTTTTGGTCAGGCAGATCGAGTCCATGTCCTGTATCGTAACGATTATTTACAGGGGGGAGCATAACCGGGTTAGGGTCGATTCATGGATTTATTGGCAATATTGAGTGTTGTCCTCGTCATCGTTGTCGGCGTGCCTACCACGCTGCTCATCGTCGGTCGAGTCGTCGGGTTCTTCGCCAGCTTCAGCGCCACGGAGGTCAGGACAGAAAAGCCTCCGTCCGGCCAGAAAGGGAAAGCGCTGATCGTCTACGAGCCCGGCGCGACGCGGCAGACGGTCCGGGTCGGGGAAGAGATCGGGGACCTGCTGCTGGAAAGAGGATATGAGGTCACCTTATCGGGCATCCGGGCTGCAGCCGCAAAGAGCACCTCCGGCTACGATCTCGTACTGGTCGGAACCCCGACGTACGTGGGCAGGCCGACCGGCGCGGTCAAGAAGTACGTGAAAGACCTGCGCCTGACTGCCGGCCAGACCTTCGGCATCTATCTCGTCGGCACCAAAGGGGCGCCGACGGCCGGCTTCGTGCCCAAGGCGTTCCTGGATGCCATGAAAAAGCCCCTGGAAGCCAGCAACACCGTGGTAAAGGAGATGGAGTTCAGCGGCGTCAAGCCGTTCGACCACTCGAACTTCGTGGAAACCCTGCTCGCTCCGCCCTCATGAGCGATGACGTTAAAAACGCCGTGAGAAAAAGCGTCGAAGTGAACGCCCGGGTCCGCAGCAAGCCGATCGTGCTCACCCCGGACCTGGCGCGGGAACTGATCGGCAATGCGGCTTACGTCGCGCTCAGCTACCGGTGCCCCTGCCGGCACGATCGGCAATGTCAGCATTTTCCGGCCGGTTTCGGCTGCCTGTTCCTCGGCGAGGGCGCCCGGGGCATCGTCGCGAAGGGCAACGCCCGGGAGATCGACAGGCAGCAGGCCCTGGAGCACGCCGGCGCCGCCGAAGAGCTGGGCCTCGTGCACATGGTCCTCTGGACGAGCGCTGAGCTGCGATCGCTGGGCGGCGACGCGAAAAAGGCACTGGAGCTTTGCGCCTGCTGCACCTGCTGCTGCCTGGACCGGCGGACCGGCGGCGGCATGAAAGCCTACATCGACGGCATCGCGGGCCTGGGGGTCGCCCGGGCCGAAGGCGAGTGCGACGCCTGCGGCGGGTGCGAGCGCGCCTGCCCGATGAGGGCCCTGACGATAACGGATGACGGCCCTGCTGTCAACCCGGACCGGTGCAAGGGATGCGGGCTGTGCGCGAGGGCATGCCGGCAGGGCGTGCTGCAGGTATACCCGCTGGAGATGGTCCCCTCGTTCGCCGACGGCTGGCAGATGATACCCGCCCGGGCCTTTATGGACGAGATTTTCAGGACCATACAAAAGAACAGGTAGAAAAGTAAAGACATTAGAGAGTCGGCAGAAGACTGGAGTTTCGGGCAGGGCTGCCGTCACATGCCTGGCCGGAGCATCCGCACGCGCGCGCGGCCGCCCCGGCCCGCAAACGATCGCTACAACCGCCGAGTCTGTCGATGACATGGGCTATTGTCCTGTTGAGATGATAAAAAGGATAACCCCCCCCATATCATATCGTCAATCCGTTTAGCGCTGATCGCCAGGGGCGGG
>MVRA01000162.1 GCA_002067315.1 Methanocella sp. PtaU1.Bin125
AAAAAAGCGTTACAGCCGGTCCATCATCTTCGTGACGTAGTGCCGGTACTCTTCCTTGATGGAGTAGGCATAGCCCCGGTCGGCCTGCGGGACCTTCGTGACGACGCCCTTGGACAGCAGCTCGTTCATGTGACGGCTGGCGGCGCCGGTGGAAATATTCAGCTCACGCGAGATCTCCACGTTGGACAGCCCGGGCTTCTCGGCCAGGGTGTTGAGCACCCGCCACATGGGCTCGCGCTTCATGAGCGAGACCACGGCGCGCTCCTCCATGCTGTACGAGTTGGAGTTGGTGAAGTACCGGAGGTACTTGTCGTCCTTATGCTCCACGATCTTGTGGTTGATCGTCAGGATGAGCAGATGGTACCTGACCGTGCCCACGTTCAGGCTCATGTCCCTCGCAATGTCCACCGCGGTGACGCCCGGGTTGCCCGCGATGTACGAGAGCACCATGTTCCGGTTGTCGTTCTTGTCGAGCCGGTCCCGGGCGCGGGATACCGTGCCGAAGACGAAGAACTTGAAGAAGATGGCCAGGGAGCTCAGCAGGGCGATTCCGACGACCACGCCGTTCACCGACGTGCCGAATATCTTGCCGTCTCCCGTGCTGTAGTAGATAGTGCTGTTGTTCGCTGTCGCCGACGTGACCGGGGCGCTCAGCTGCTTCTCCCACACCAGTCGTCCGTCAAGGCCGAGGGCGTAGATGCCGCTCGAATAGACTGCCCTGGAGCGGTTCAGGATGATGGGCGACTCGTACGTAGTGCTGCGGAAGCTGACGTAAACGACATCGGAGCCCGGATAGATGCTGATGTCAGGCCAGCCGACCGGCGTAAAGGCCACGTCGTTGTACGAGGCGCCGGTCATGGGATACGTATACTCGAAGGGATACGAGTACTGCGAGTAATAGTCGCCGGCCTTCAGCAGGTCGAAACCTCCGCTCTGTCCCCGGAAGATGTCGTAGACGTTGCTCTCGTTCAGCGTCACGGTCTGCTTGTTGGTGACTGGCAACGTGTAGCTCCACAGGGCAGTGCCGGTGCTAACGCTGTAGGCGGTGATTTTTTCTGTGCCCAGGCTGAACACGCTGCTCATGGTACCGAAGGTCGCCCGGTCCACGTTGTAGACAATGCCGTCCTTCGCGGCCGTGTGGACGAGGCTGCCGTACTTCGAGTCGTACTGCCACGGGGCGGTGCGGGTCATGCCGTCCGGCCCGATGACGTAAATGCTGGAGGTAGTCGAGCCAGGGTTCGGCTGCCGGATGTAGATGTTGCCCGCGGAGTCGATCGGCATGAGGTCGAAGAGCGTGTTACTGTCCCCGGGCAGATACCGCCACCACATGGTGCGGCCCATCAGGTCCAGCGCGACGATTCCTTTCGTGAGGGGCACATACAGCGTGCCGTTCTGGTACATCGGCAGGCAGTTGTACTGGGCCCACAGGTCGTCCGCCACGTACTGAGTGGCCACCGTGCCCTGGATTTCCCTGTCCCAGAGCTTTTCGCCGCTCGCGTCGTACGCCTCGATGCGGATTGTGTTGGGGGCATCGAACTGCGGCGTCCTCATCAGGTAGAAATTGCCGTCCTCGTCGACTGACGCAGGCCGTGCCACGCCCCCGATCGTGAAGAGTGCCGTCCCGTTCCTGTCAATCACCGTCTCTGTGTTATCGTTGAACACGTACAGGTGGCTGCCGTCCGAGCGCAGAGCGATGTTCTGCTTCATCCCGAAGCCTTTCAGGTCAGTGAGTCCGATGATGTCGTTGGCATTGATTTTAATCTTCAGTGGGAGCTGCCACGCAAGCCTGCCTTCGGGTGAGATCGCGAGCACCGCGGCATCGAGGTACACGTACGGCCCCGAAGCCTGATAATACTGGATTTTCAAGCTGTCCAGCGTAAAGTCGGGCAGCGCCAAAACGTACAGGTAGCCGGAAGAAGCGTCCGCCACGGGGTACGATTCCACCGTGCCCGACTGGTCGGAGGCATAGGCCGGCCGCTGCCAGCTGTTGATAATATTCCACTGCTCCGGCACAGTATAGCTCCAGATGAGGCTGCCCTCGTTGTCGATGGCGTAGATGCTGTCGCTCTTGAACGCGTACAGCGTGTCGTTCTCCCCGACCGTCATGTACTGCACGACCCCGCTGCCCTGGAACTCCCATCCGGAGACATGCGCCGGGCTGGCGGTGACGATCAGGAACATGGTCGTGGAGAGCACAATGAGCACTATGGCCAGTGTCGCCTCGAATAGATAGGGTTTCCTCATCGATCTCACTGTATGTGTAACTTAAGGGGCAGCTTAAATATAGTTTCTCTCACCATAGGTCAACATCCGGCCGGATGGCAAACGAATAGCCTCAAATTTTCTTTATTTTGTATAATAGATGTAGAATAAAGCCCGAATTATGTCGCCGGCGCCCCGCCCGTCGTGTCGGTGTCCGCCGTGACGGCGGCCATCTCCTTCCCCTTCACGCCGTACCTGACGTTCACCGCCGGACCCCGCCTGAACGCCATGATCTCCGGCGCCGCCAGTAGCGCCTGGCCCGTCGCCAGCAGGTTATCGTCCTTATCGACGAGGAGCACTTCCTCGAACGCCCTGATCTCCGGGTCGCAACTGACGACGAACTTGCAGAACGCCGTTTTGCCCTTCGCCACGAACGGGGCTGCGTCGTCGTTCATGACCACCCGCTTCTGCGGGAATGGCAGCACGGCTTTCAGCTTCTCGCCGCCGTAAGTGCTGAGGATGAGGAAGCCGTCGTTCGCCCTGACCGTGGCGATGCGCCGGTCGCCTTCCACGATCTGGCGTACCCGGCCCGTGCGGGACAGCGTGAACGTGACACTGTCCTGGAACAGCGCCTTTCCCGCTCCCTTGCCGAACTGGTAGTCGGCGATGATCCTCATTCGCTCCAGCATATCAGGTCATAATGAAAGCTGCATGTTGATATCTTTATCGCCAGGCCGCCTCGTTTTTCGCCTCGTAGTCCTCGAACGCCTGTATCAGGCCCAGGATGACCTCCGCGCTCGTCTCGAGCAGCGCCCTTGCCTTCTCGTCGTCGACCTTGTCCAGATCGTCCCGCATCTGGCTGGCCAGCTCCCGCAGCTTCATCTTGATCGGGGTCGTGTAGCGCCGGGGGTCCTGCCCGATCGGCCTCGGTACTCCCATCATGTCGTCTCGCTCCGATCACGACATCGCCGTCAGTTGATAAAATGTTTTGTCGCGGTATCGATGAGTCCGGCCCGTTTAACGATGTCGATCAGAGAAAGCACAAAAATCCCGGCACCTGCTATCGTCCCGATGAACAGGAAGGCCAGGACGATGAGCAGCCGGAAAGGTACCATACTGACAACGGCTGAGGTCAGGATCAGGACACAGAAGAGCCCCACGTATAGTTCCTTTGAAAGCCTGACAGGGAACCCGGCCGGGGCTATCGCCAGCCGTTTCGACTTCCGCATGCTCAGGGACAGCAGGGCGATGGCGGCCGCGTACATCAGCCATACGACGGCCTGGGGCCACAGGTTGAAAAGCACTTCCGCCCTGAAGCCCAGGCCCATGACCAGGTAGATGAGCGCCAGCGGGACCAGCAGCACCGCCAGTTCCCGCTTTGTGGGCATCAGCTGCCTCATCGTATATTGATGCAGCCCCCGGCGCCGGTACAGGTAAAGCAGCGGGGTGAACACGACAAAGGCTAACAGTGCCGATACGATCGCGTTCAGCGGCGACGGGGACTGGCCGCCCAGGTTAACCCCGCAATATAGCATGAAGGCCAGGAGCATGGCGAAGCCCCTCTTTCGGCCGGAGAACAGCCATAGTAGCGGCCGCGGTAGCCCGGCCAGGACTTCGCGCGACCGGGTCAGCATGCTCTCGGAGACGAACAGCGGGATAATGAAAGCCATGAACGGGTGCCAGAACAGGAGCAGGACCGCCGTTTCGACCACGGCCACGCCGCCGAAGAACCATACCGTATCCGGCCCCCAGCCGACCCAGAGCACCTTGGTGATATACGCCTCGTACAGCCCGAAGATGACGCCGGCGAAAAAGAGCGTATAGAGCCGGGGCTGACTGTATCGGTACACGACCCATGCCAGCACGATCGTGTGCAGCCCGTACAGGGGTATGGTGACGATCAGGGACCATATGACGGAAGCGGCCACGGCCCCGGGCTCTAAGCTGCGGAGCATCGAAGAGCCCGAAATAATCTCGGCGAAGAAGAACGAGACCAGGGAGATCATTACCCACGAGAAATACCGGTCCCATCTTGAAGGCGTTCCGTCCATCAGCCGGTATCATGGCGTGCAAAAGCTTAATTCATGCTGTTACATTGTACACCCGGAGCTTCATGAGAGCGCTGGTATTCGAGCTGTCCGGAGAGCACGGGACGCTGCCCAAAAGCGAGATCATCGGGTGTATCGAGGCATACGGCCGGCCCTGCACGATCAGCGCGGAGTACGATCAGACATTGATCGTAGAGACGGACGCCGATCCGGAACTGCTGGCCCGCCGGCTCGCGCTCACCCACAATATCCTGGAGCTCGTCTTTGTCTGCGCGGCCGATCCGGCCGTCATCCTCGAAAAGGCAGCCGTCACGGACCTCGGGATGGGGGAAGGCCAGAGCTTTGTCGTCCGGGTGAGCCGGGTGAAGACCTATGGCGACATCTCCTCCGAGTTCGAGAAGAAGCTCGGCGCGGCCATCTGGCGCCGCGGCTACCCGGTCAGCCTGACGAAGCCCGACGTCACTTACCGGGCGATCGTCACGGAAGGCGTCTGCGTCTTCGGAAGGCTCATTTGTCCGGTCGATCGCGCGGCTTTCGATGAGCGGGCGCCGCTGAAGAAACCGTTTTTCCTCCCGGGCGTGCTGATGCCCAGGATGTCCCGTGCGGTCGTGAATATGACCAGGATTCGCGAAGGCTGGATGCTCGACCCGTTTTCCGGCACCGGCGGCACCCTGGTCGAAGCCGGGCTGATCAGCCGGGACATTCACGTGGTCGGCTGCGACATCCAGGAAAAGATGGTCCGAGGCACCCGCAAGAACCTGCGGTTCTACGGCGCGAACTACGACGTGGTCCGGCAGGACTCGCTGCGCATGGGCATCAAAGACAATTCGGTCGACGCCGTCGTCACCGACTTCCCGTACGGGCAGTCCACGCCGATCGCGGCGGCTGCGGGCGAAGACTTCTACCATGGCGCGCTGGCCGGGATCTTCCGGGTGCTGAAGCCCGGCCGGTACGCGGTCGTCGTCTCGAAAGCGCCGATGGAAAAGCTCTTAATCGATGTGGGCTTTACTGTAATTGAATCCCACCGGCAGCGGATTCACAGGAGCCTCACCAGGCACATCACGGTTATCCGAAAATCACAGGACTGAGGGAAGAACATGCAGAAAGCGAAAGAGCGCGCCGTCATCACGGTGAACGGCATCGACCACCCGGGCATCATCGCGGCCATCACGAAAGCGTTAGCGGACCTGAACGTCAACATCGAGGACCTGAGCCAGACCATCGTCCAGGGCCTCTTCACCATGATCCTGATCGCCGACATCACCGACCACGACCTCGCCCGCCTCCAGGAGAAGATGGCGGCGGTCGGCCGGGAGCAGGGCGTCCAGATCACGGTACAGCACGAGGACATCTTCAAGTACATGCACAGGGTGTAAGGCCGGTGACCGGGCAATGAGCGTATACTCGATTGAGGAGATCCTCGAGACCGTCCGCATGATCCAGGCCCAGCACCTCGACATCCGCACGGTGACCATGGGCATCAGCCTCCGCGGCTGCGTCTCGCCCGACATCGACACGATGCGGGATAATATCTACGAGACCATCACCACCCGCGCCGGCCGGCTCGTATCGGAGGCAAAGGCCGTCGAGGAAAAGTTCGGGATACCGATCGTCAACAAACGCATTGCGGTCACCCCCATCGGCAACCTGCTCGACACCCCCCTCGCCGGCGCCTCCGAGCGCGAGGCCATCGAGGGCGCGGTCGGCGTCGCGAAGACGCTCGACGCCGCGGCGAAAAAGCTCAACATCGACTTCATCGGCGGCTACTCGGCCCTCGTGCACAAGGGCTTCACCGTCGGCGAGTCCATCCTCATCAACTCGATTCCCGAGGCCCTTACCAGTACGGACCGCGTCTGCAGCTCGATCAACGTCGCCACCACGAAGAGCGGCATCAACATGGACGCCGTCCTGCTCATGGGCCAGGTGATCCGGAAGACCGCCGCCCGCGACCCGGTCGGCTGCGCGAAGCTCGTCGTGTTCGCAAACGCCCCGCCCGACAACCCCTTCATGGCCGGTGCCTTCCACGGCGACGGCGAGCCCGAGACCGTCATCAACGTCGGCATCTCCGGGCCCGGCGTGGTCCGGGCCGTCCTGTCCCAGATGGACGACGCCGACTTAGGGAAGTTATCCGAGACCATCAAGCGCACCGCGTTCAAGATCACCCGGATGGGCGAGCTGGTCGGCCGGGAGATGGCCGGCCGCCTCGACGTGGAGTTCGGCATCGTCGACCTGTCCCTCGCGCCCACCCCTGCGGAGGGCGATTCCGTGGCCAACATCCTCGAAGTCATGGGCCTGGAGCGCTGCGGCACCCACGGCACCACCGCCGCGCTGGCGCTATTAACCGATGCGGTCAAGAAGGGCGGCGCGATGGCGACCTCGTATACGGGCGGCCTCTCGGGCGCCTTCATCCCCGTCAGCGAGGACGCCGGCATGGTCGACGCCTTACGCGTCGGCGCCATCGGGATCGATAAGCTGGAAGCGATGACCAGCGTCTGCTCCGTCGGCCTGGACATGATTGTCGTGCCTGGCGACACGCCCCCCGAGACGATCTCCGCCATCATCGCCGACGAATGCGCCATCGGCATGGTCAACGCCAAGACCACGGGTGTCCGCATCATCCCGGCCGGGAAGGAAGGCGAGTACGTCGAGTTCGGCGGCCTGCTCGGCGGCAGCCCGGTCATG
The DNA here is from genome assembly GCA_002067315.1 of Methanocella sp. PtaU1.Bin125. GTDB lineage: Archaea > Halobacteriota > Methanocellia > Methanocellales > Methanocellaceae > Methanocella_A. The sequence goes on from MVRA01000162.1 coordinate 6,933, forward strand.
GGGCTGAACAAGTTCTCGTCCGCTAAATTCGTCAGGCGCGGCGGTCGGATACCTGCCCCCATTCAGAGCTTCAAGAACTGATGAATTGCTCGCCAAGGAGGCCAAGGACGCCAGGGTAGATGCCGCCAGGGCGCCAGGACGCCAGGAGCGCCAAGAACAATAATCGGGAAAGGCTGAGCGAAAAATGATTAAATCCTGGCGTCTTGGCGACCTGGCGTCCTGGCGGCATCTACCCTGGCGCTCTTGGCCCCCTTGGCGGCAACAGGCGAAAAATGTAGTAATATGCACGTGGATTTACTCGTTCTTCGGTAAATGTGCCTTGCCGCTGATCTCGTCGACGACAATTTCGACGACGCAGGTCCTGTCCACGATATCGGCTGGCATCTCCCCGTAGCGTTGGCCGACGTACTTGTCGACGAGCAGCCACAGCGCCTGCAGCTTCTTTTCCCTATCTGTAACGATGGCCGCTTTGCCGCGGGCGATGACGCTGCGGTAGTATGAGCCGCAGAAGCAGGGCCTGTCGGCCGACGCGTAGACCTCGAGGAGCTCGTCCGCCTCGAAGCCGACCTTCGGGTTGGCCCGGATGCAGTCGAGCTTCATCCCTTCGAGGGCGCAGTGGAAGTAGATGCGGTCGCCATCGAAGGCGAAGTTGACCGGGACAATGTACGGCGTGCCGCCGGGGGATATGGTCGCGAGCCTGCCGGCGGGCGCTTTATTCAGCAGTTCGGTAATCGCGTCGAGGTCCATGCCACGGGACTTGTGGTCGGATTTAGTAACCTTCATGCGGGCCATCCATTGTACAGGCTACAATAGCGGACGCTCATATAAAATTATTCCAAAAGCTTGCCCGCCGGCACCTGTAGTATGCCGCCTCCGGCGGATCACTTGTACTACCCGCCCTCCCATTAATAAGGGACGCCTCCGCGTCAGTCACGGCGCAGTGCACCGGTGTTGCATATAATGACCGGGTGACCTGGCAATAGAAAAATCCGGCTATCAGCAGGGTGTTAATATGGGGCATCGCCAGGCCTGCCTGCGCACGTGTGCGAGGCAGCCGCCGTCCGATTACCAACTGGGCGGATAAGGGTATTTTAACATTTTTCCAAAACTGTGGTTCATTCGATTTATTGAATAATTTGCGTTGGTAGGTACGTACGCTATAACACCAAATTTTAAATTTTCCGGCATTGTAGGGCTGGCTTCTAATAGCAATTCTGCGCTGATATCCACAGTTAAATTATTTTCGTAATCAGTAAAATTTACAAAATCCTGTATATATGAATAATTGTACTTTTCATTAATTGTTCGGAGATAGAATGATTCCATTATAGTCACATTTGTGGTGTTTGATTCAATAACAGTAAAGTTCCATAAGCTTGGAAAGATATAAACATTAAAAACAATATCACCGGGAGCATTATGGGAATATTCTCGTACAATTTGAGTATTGCTAAAATCAATATAGCGGCAGTAGCAACCGCTTGTCATTGTGATAATGGCTATTACGATAACAATTCCTAACACTCTATGCTTCATATAAACCCGATTTTTTATATAGCCAGTAAAATATACTGCGAGTTATTTAATGATTATTTAACAGGTGATTATACAGGTATAGTCACCAATATACATAAACACGCTGGCTCTGTTCAGATACCTCATTCAGCGAAAGTTAATCACGATGTACTGCCAACTCTTATGCTCGAAGAGGCCGCGGGCAATGAGGCGAGCACGTCAAGTTTGGCGGCCTGCCGGACAGCTGCCCGGTCAAGGGGCTGAATCGGTTCACGTCAGCCAAGTTCGTGAGGCTCGGCGGGCGTATTCCAGCGCAGATACATAGTTCCGCAACGGATGATACAGACAAATAAAGATACATAACTGTAAATGTTAATTTTATAATATATTTTTATTATGGTTTATACAAAAATAAATTTTATAGCCACTATGGCGGGGGGATCTTTGAAGGTGTATAAGCTATGTAAATTTTATAATCTTTAACATCTTTATTGCCATATTTTAAGCGCATTTCGAATGGGGACGTTTCATTAGATTTTGATAATAATGTAATGAAAGATCCAGGCCATTGACTGACCATTATTCCATGATAACTGCCTGTTTGATTAACAAAGTCAACAGATAGACCTACAAAATAATTTTCCTTATAATCATTTCTTATTGTCCCATTGATTATAACGCATGGTTCTCCTTTTTTAATAGATATTCCATAAGGTGACACAAGGTCATTTTCAAACACTCCATAACTTAAACATGAATTGACTAAATAAATTTTTGATATGTTGCCTCCAACTTTACTAAGGTATTCCTCTTTTTGAAAAGTAATATTTTGTATATTATTCGATTTTATATTATTAAGTTGTGTTTGATAAATATATATTATCCCGATGAGAATAATAACAAAAACAATTGCTAATAATTTCTTAAGCATTGAATAATAAATTAGCATTATTCAATATATATGTATCTGACATAAACGTAAAAGAATATAGGTATACCGTTATGTAATATTATTTGTAGTTTACTATGTGATATAATATGTGATCAAATATTTTATGTTATTTAAATTCTTATTTTTTAGCGATATAAAATCGAGGTCTTCTATGAATAATTTAATGAATAAATTATATTTACTAATATTTTTTATTATTATATTTATAATTGTAATTACAGACATTTCTCTTGCTATGTCAACCAGCATTATTATAAATGAAAGCGATACTCTTATCCCTAATGATGTTTCCCTTATTAATCCATATAGTGCAATAAAAGCAAACAATTCTGAATTAAAATGGTTAAATATTAACACTATTGATTTTGGCATGATTACTATCAGAGAAGATATGGTTGTAAGAAATGGTAGTAATATTACAATAATGAGACTTTTGCATAATTCATTTGATGATTGTGGTGCGGGGGCTCTCTCCCCGGGTAATCTGGTAGAGGACTTGGATTTGTCGTGCGATCAGCGTGAGACCGGTTTTCACGCGGATTCTAAATATCCGGGTGGTGTTTACTCGTTTTAGGTCGAGATGCTCTTTTAAAAGGTAGTTCGTGTACTCGCAATGCATCCGATTTTTATATAATTTGTTCATGGTTATGTCGTGGAACGGTATGATCTCCTGTATCCGGTACTTGGGAAGCTCTTTCTTGCTGTTTCTACGGTTGACCCGGTTAATCATGGGTATGCCCACCGGGTAAAGACGTTCTACATGCTCCTTGGAATCGTAGGCGATATCTCCGAATAATCCGTTTATCAATAGGCTTTGCGAGCCCATTTTCTCTAGCAATGGCAAGAGCTGGGTCGTGTCATGGATGTTGGCCGGGGTCACGATACTGCATAATGGCGCTAACGTTGGAAGGTCGTACAGCAAATGGATTTTGTACCCGTAATACATTTCGTCGGCGATATGATCATAGCCCCACGCAGCATCCGGATCACTCATACTAAACGCCGGGAGGCTTGTGCTATCGACTCCGACCATGCACATGAAATCTTGGTCTTTATCCCGTATCATGCTCCTCAGAATTCTCATGATCCTGTCAATATCGATGCTTTCTTTGAACCTGCTAATCGTACTTTCGCTGGGTAATCGATTAAAGCCGAGAATATTCGATTTATATAAATCATCGGCCAGTATTCTTACCAATTTACTAACGCTCGGAATACCAGCCAGCTCCATGTAGAAAAGGGCTTTAAGTATAGCGATTTTACTATAAATCGATGGCCTGCCACGCTTATTATTCTTCTCAATAAAGTCGAAACGTTGCCAATCAATCGCTTCTATCATTTCAAGGTATTTATCAGAAAGTATTTTGCAATGGCAGTCGAAGCAAGAAACAGGCATCTGCAAGCTCGTACAATCGTTTTTATTGGTCATAAAATCGATAACGGCCCAGATGCCCATATACTTGTTATCGATTTATGCAAAAGTCTCTTACAATAATAGCAAATAAGGATTATAAAGTAAATGGTCTAATAACACCTAAGTTTGAAAAGTTGCCAAAAATAAATTACGTATTAATTGATACACCTTTTACACCATTATATGTGCCTCGAGATACATATAACAAATTAGGCAATAACTGCATAACATTATTTACTGATTTTCTTGATCAGATAAAAATTATTAATGAAAAAAAGGATAACGATATTAATTTAGAAAATATGCCTTCCTTTTATCAACAAAATAACACTATTTTTACTGCAGCAACAAAAACGCCAGCCAATTATCTTTCAACATTGGATACAACAGAATTTTATGGTGAATGGGTTTATTATAAAAGAAGAGACCCATTTATGCATCCAACTTTGCTAACTGGGACAATATTTGCTGATCCTGGTAGTGTTATAGATGGCGTTACCAGTTTCCATGAGTGTGAAATACGTCTTGATGATAGTGATTGCATTGAATTTATTTCTGAACATAACGGTGATTCAAGAATTGTATGGATTATGGTATATGATAATGGCCCATTTGAGAACTCACGAATAATATGTCCTTATATAGAAAATGTTAATTCTCCTATAATGTTCTTTTTTAGTATTACTCCTAATGGGTATTATTTAGGATTAAATGATGGAACCGGTTGGATACCATATTTATATAATAATTCAGGTGATTATGGCCAATATATAGATGAAATAGCTAGCTCGACAGAAATGTATTGTCCCTCATCGTTAGAATGTGAATTTCAAGCGCATACCACAATAAAATGGGAAGAAACTGAAAACGATTTAGAAATAACTGAACCTAATAATATTTTTTGCTATGATCATTTTGGTACTTGGTATGATTATAACGCACCTTTTCTTAATATAAGTACTTGGAATGATGGTATGAATATTTATACAAATCATCTCTCTGAATCTTATAGTTATACATTGAACCTTTACCCCGGATGGAGTCTTATATCGGTACCAATAGACCTCCATGATGATAATATCGAGCACTTCTTCCCAGAAAACGTTAACAATTATGTAGAAAGCGTTTGGGCGTGGGATGATTCCTGTCAGGATTGGATGTATTATAGTCATGATCAGAATGACTATTTTTACCAGTATTATCCTCACTTAACGAACATCCAACCGATAAGAGGATTTTGGGTCTTGTATACTGGTACATCAGCTGTATCATTTCCAGTTTATGGTATTAGACCATCACAGGATACTGTTTCTTATGATTGTCTAAACTCTGGATGGACTATTGTTGGTTATCCGAGCACCGTTTTACGTTCGCCGGGTAGTCTTTATAGTGCTGCTGAAGTTGTCTGGGGTTGGGATGCTTCTGTGCAGAATTGGATGTATTATGGCCAGGATCCTTATTTCTATCAGTATTACCCGGCAATTAATAATTTGGAACCCGGGCATGGTTATTGGGTCTATAAGCCTGCTGGGGGTTTGCGTGCTCTGGATGGCGATTCTGATACGGCGCCGTTGATTCCTTATCTTAATGCTTCGATCGTTTCTTCGGTTATTCCTGACACGATGATTGCCGGTCATAATTATAGCGTTCAGATTACTGTCAAGAATACCGGTTCGATCGAATGGAACAGTTCTTATGGTCTGATGCTCGGTAGTGTCGGGGATGATCTGGGTGAAGCTGCTTGTTTTGGTCCGATGAGAGTTGCCTTCCCTGCTGGGACGGTTGTGGAGCCTGAAGGGACTTATACGTGGAACTTTGTTATGACTGCTCCGAACCAATCGGGTACGTATCATCCCGAGTATCAGATGGTTTGCTCTGATTCCTGGATTGGCGAGAATTTATCAAAGACTATCGTCGTTTATGCGCCGGTCACCAGCTATGCATATTATAAAACTCATACTATTGCCGGCAGCAGTGATGGGAATTTGAATAATTATCAGATGCGTTTCTTGGTGCACAGTGGTAGCGGTGAGGATAATGGCCAGAATGTCTATTTAAACGGTCATTCGTTGAATGAGCTTAATGATATAAGGTTCACCGATAGTTCGGACAACCTTCTGAGCTATTGGGTCGAATCGTCGAACGCAAGCATGTCGATTGTTTGGGTTAAGGTTCCTGTGGTACCGACCGCAGGAACAATAATAAAATTATATTATGGAAAAATGGGGGAAGCAAGTGCCAGTAATGGAACAGCAACTTGGGAATTCTTCGATGATTTCAACACGTTTGACATGTCAAAATGGGCAGTTACTGCTGGCAGCCCTGGCATAAATAACGGCGTGATGATATGCAATAATTCGGGCATAATTAGCAATAATTTTATTTCAGCTAGCGGCAAGCGTATCGTTTCCCGTGTTAAAACTTCCCACTGGAGCAGCACTGGTTACTATGAATCGTTTGCGGCAGCAAGCGTCAGTTCGAAAGTACTTGAGGCTGATTTTTCGTGGTATGGTCAAAGTGCAAAGAGTCATACTTATGTGAACTGGATCGATGGCCAGGCGCTTGGGTATTATAATATTCAGGGTTGGAGTGCTGGCACCTGGCACACGTTGATAGCTAAGAGGCTTAGTAATAAAATTCAGTGGTCTGTGGACATGGCTAACACGGTCGACTGTATGCAGACCTACTGGAGTGATAATGCTAAGGTCAAAATTTGGTCCTCGAATACCGGGGCGGAAATTGATGTTGACTGGGTGGGTATTGGTCCGGCCGTTAACAATGAGCCTCAACACAGCACATGGGGTGGGGAAACCCCGGTCGGAACAACGACGCCGGTACCTGTCCCTGGATATTCATTTGTTAAATATCATACAATATCAGGCAGTAGTGATGGAACTCTATCGAACTATCAAATGAGATTCGTAGTGCATAGTGGCTCTGGTATGGATGGCGGCGAGAATGTTTATCTGAATGGTTATTCTCAGAGTTGGCCGAATGATATTCGTTTTACTGACTGCTCGGATAATTTGATTAACTATTGGATTGAATCGTCGAACGCAAGTATAACAATTGTATGGGTTAAAATACCTTCGATTCCGACATCAGGTACAGTAGTCAAAATTTGTTATGGTAAAGCAAATGAGGCAAGTGCCAGTAATGGTGCAGCTACCTGGGAGTTCTTCGACAATTTCAGTATGCTCGACACTGCAAAGTGGACCGTCAGTGGTGGCAGTCCATATGTTAGTAATGGTATTTTAATCTGTGCTAATTCAGGTGTAGTCAGCAATAGTTATATTTCTACGAATGGCAAGCGGATCGTTTCCAGGGTTAAATCAGCCCACTGGAGCAGCACTGGATATTCCGAATCTTTTGTAGCAGCCAGTGGCAATTCCAGAAGTCTCGAGGCGGAGTTTTCGTGGTCTGGTGAAAGCGCGAAAAGCCATACTTATGTGAACTGGATCGATGGTCAGGCGCTTGGGTATTATAATATTCAGGGTTGGAGTGCTGGCACCTGGCACACATTGATAGCTAAGAGGCTTAGTAATAAAATACGATGGTCTGTAGATTTTGTCAACGCTGTGGATTGTACACAGACGTACTGGACCGATAATGCCAAAGTCAAGGTCTGGTCCTCAAATACTGGCGCCGAAATAGATATCGACTGGATCGGCATCGGACCGGCAGTAAATAACGAACCACTTCATGGCACATGGGAGCTATAAAAAAATGTAGAATCTTCAATATACTGATATAAAAGTGTAATAAAAAGGGATCAGATAATAATTTTGATCCCCTGATCTTTTTCCATTTAATATGTATCAGTTCATCCTGCGCATGTCAAGATCCCGGAAGCTAACAAGACCAGTCCTTATGCTAACACATGAATACAAACCTGCCTGACAACCCACAGATTTCTCAACTTCCTCACATAATTTAATTTTTATCCGGCAGGTGTGTCTTGCCGCTAATCTCATCAATGACAATTTCGACGACGCAGGTCCTTTCCACGATATCGGCCGGCATCTCCCCGTAGCATTTGCCGGCGTATTTTTCGACCAGTAGCCACAGCGCCTGCAGCTTCTTTTCCCTATCTGTAACGATGGCCGCTTTGCCGCGGGCGATGACGCTGCGGTAGTATGAGCCGCAGAAGCAGGGCCTGTCGGCCGACGCGTAGACCTCGAGGAGCTCGTCCGCCTCGAAGCCGACCTTCGGGTTGGCCCGGATGCAGTCGAGCTTCATCCCTTCGAGGGCGCAGTGGAAGTAGATGCGGTCGCCATCGAAGGCGAAGTTGACCGGGACAATGTACGGCGTGCTATCGGGGGATACGGTCGCCACCCGGCCCACGGGCGCTTTATTCAGCAGTTCGGTAATCGCGTCGAGGTCCATGCCTCTGGACTTGCGGTCGGATTTAGTAACCTTCATGCGGGCCCTCCGTTAGTACAGGCAACTATAGCAAGCGATCATATAAAAATGGTTCTTCTGCGTTTTTCGGATCTGCCGATTCAATGAAATGGGCTCTGTTTCGGGGCCTGTCGTACCAGTACTCGCGACGATCGCAACGAAACG
>MVRA01000163.1 GCA_002067315.1 Methanocella sp. PtaU1.Bin125
TTTCTCTAAGTTCTCGCGACGATGCGACGAAACGCGACGGGCGCGACGTTTCTAAGAATGATAATATAGCGGGTTATCCGTTAACCGTCGTCGCGCCCGTCGCGTTTCGTCGCCGGACATAAGCAGATGTCCGCGTCGTCGCGAGCATGCAGTCACGCGCCCTTGCGTACTCATCACAGGACGCCTGAACGGCAAACCATCAGAGACATACGGCCACCGCCCTTCGATCCCAACAATACAGAAGCGTCATAAATATTATATCAACCGGCAACGTCCGGCATTATTTTTTTAATTGGCGCCCTTTGCCCTTGGCGCCAACACTATTAGAAACAGGCAGTATATTGAATATCACTTTTTTCAGGCCGCCCTCGCGCGCATGTTACTGCCACAGTCGAGTGAATTATCATCAACCAGGCGTGGTTCTCGCCAGCTCGTCCGGGTCGACGTAGCCCTTTAGCTGCCAGGGCCCCCGGTAATATTCCCTGCCTTCCGCAAACCTCAGTGAAAAAACCCCCTGCGGGCACTCCTTGAAGCACCTGAAGCACGCGATGCATTTGCTCTTGTCGATCCCGGCACATTCGCCTTTCACCTCGATGGCATCGACCGGGCAGACGCCGGCGCATGCTTTACAGTCTCCGCCGGTGCACAGGCTGCAACTGCTCTCGAACAGGCTTCGTTTGATGATGCCGGTGATCGCGTTCATGACTGCCCTGACCAGCGGCATGAGCGAGGCCCCGAAACGGTGCGGATAGGTATAGTCCGCATATCCCCCGCCCTTTCGGATGATATCAGCGATCTCCCGGCCGAAGCGCAGCGCCCGCTCCAGCTCGGAGCGCTGCAGCGGATGCTTCTCGGTCTGCTCCTTCGAGAAAAAGACGCCGTCGACGGTGCCGGGGAACCGCATCTCCAGCGCGCCGATCATGGTGCCGCCTTTCGTCTGCACGAAGTCTGCCATCTGGCTTGTGGACGCAAAGTGGTACTTGCTGGCCGTGGAGAACAGAAAGACCTTCTTGCCCGCGAAGTCGAAGCTCCCTGCCCACCGCATGATCGGCCCGGCGAAGCCACCGTAAACCGGGGCGCCCACGCCGACGATCCCGGCCCGGGCCAGGTCGGCCGTCCTTTCCCGGGCGTTCTCGACCCGGACCAGGTCAGGCTTGATGTCGTGGCCCCGGCTCTCGATCCCCTTCGCGATGATCCGGGCTACGTAGGCCGTGTTATTGGAGGCTGAGAAGTACACGATCGGAACGATCATCCAGTAGACATGTCGTGATGGATGAATAAAAAAAGAATGGCCGGGCAGAGCGCTGTGCATTGCCCGGCGTCGGTCTTATTTCAGCAGGTAGTACGAGCAGATCAGGCCGATGAAGATCAGGGAGATCGTGTTCATGACCTTGATCAGCGCGTTGAGCGCCGGTCCGGCCGTGTCCTTATACGGGTCGCCGACGGTGTCGCCGACGACCGCGGCCTTGTGCGCGTCGCTCTTCTTGCCGCCATAATTGCCCGACTCGATGAACTTCTTGGCGTTGTCCCAGGCGGCGCCGCCCGACGTCATGTGGATGGCCAGCAGTAAGCCGGTCACGATGACGCCCATCAGCAGGCCGCTCAGCGCGGCGGGACCCAGCAGGAACCCGACGATCAGCGGGGCGATCACGGCGAGGACGGCCGGGATGGCCATCTCTTTGAGCGCGGCCTGCGTGACAATGTCCACGCATTTGCCATAATCGGGCTTCGCCTTGTGCTCCATGATGCCCGGTATCTCCTTGAACTGCCTCCGGACCTCGTTGACAATGCTAAAGGCAGCCTTACCCACAGCCCTCATGCACATGGAGCTGAACAGGAACGGCAGCGCGCCGCCGATGAACAGGCCGATGAGCACGACGGGGCTGTCGATGGACAGGTTCAGGTCTGCGATGGTGATGTCCGCCTTGAACGCGGCGAACAGGGCGAGCGCGGCCAGCGCTGCCGAACCTATGGCATAACCTTTGGTGACCGCCTTGGTGGTGTTGCCGACCGCGTCCAGTGCATCAGTCGACTTGCGGACTTCGGCGGGGAGCTCGGCCATCTCGGCGATGCCGCCGGCGTTGTCCGTGATCGGGCCGAACGAGTCGACCGCCACGATGATGCCGGTGACCGACAGCATGGCGACTGCCGCGATGGCGATGCCGTAGACGCCCGCGAAGTAGTAGGCGATAAAGATGCCGACCACGATGACCAGCACCGGGAGCGCCGTCGCCTCGAGGCCCATGGCGATGCCGGTGATGATGTTGGTGCCGGCGCCCGTCTGGGACGACTTGGCGACCTCTTTGACCGGCCTGTATGTCGTCGCCGTGTAGTACTCGGTGATGATGACCATGCTGGCCATGACGCCGAGGCCCACCAGGGAGGAGATGTACAGGTTGAGGTTACCGTCCATCATCACGTAGTTGACGATGTAGAACAGGATGGCCGAGACAACAGTCGAGACGATGACGCCGATGTACAGGGCCTTCATGATCTTGTTGTCCTTGCCCAGGCGGACGAAGAAGACCGCGACGATGCACGCGACGATGGCCGCCGCGCCCAGCAGCAGCGGGTAGGTGACCACGTTGCTCAGGGCGTTCGCCGTCAGGCCATAGCCGACTTCCGCGGCGGACTTGCCCACCCAGAGCGCGCCCAGCAGCATGGCCGCGAGCGCCGTGACGATGTACGTCTCGAACAGGTCGGCGCCCATGCCGGCGCAGTCGCCCACGTTGTCGCCCACGTTGTCCGCGATGACCGCGGGGTTCCGCGGGTCGTCCTCGGGGATGCCCGCCTCGACCTTGCCCACCAGGTCGGCGCCCACGTCGGCCGCCTTGGTGAAGATGCCGCCGCCCACACGGGCGAACAGGCTGATCAGGCTGGCGCCGAAGCCCAGGCCGATCAGCGGCCGCAACGCGGCCATGTCGATGGGCTGGCCGGGGCTGACGTAGACGTTCACCGTGACGAGGTACATCAGGCTGATGCCTAACAATCCTAAGCCCACGACGGCGAACCCGGTGACAGCGCCGCCCTTGAACGCGACGGAGAACGCCTTGGCCAGGCCGGTCCTGGCGGCCTCGGCCGTACGCACGTTCGACCGGACGGAGATGTTCATGCCGATGTACCCGGCAGCGGCCGACAGGACGGCCCCGACGATGAAGCCGCCCATCACCCAGAGCCACGCCGTCAGGTCGTTAGTCAGGAACCCCGCGGCGATCATGGCAAGAGCGATGATGATTGCGATAATAAAAATCGTCTTGTACTGACGGTTCAGGTACGCCATTGCGCCTTCCTGGACGGCCGAGGAGATATTCCTCATCCGCTCGGTACCGGCGTTCTCCCTCATGACGGAGTATGCGAGGTACCCCGCGAAGACCAGCGCGAGGACGCCCGCAATCGGCGCCAATATTGTATAATCCATGTAAATGTTCCTCCTGTGAGCTCCAAAGACCACCCGCATAAGCGTCACGGGGCCACGGACAAAACAGCGGAAGGCCGGATGCACCGGACTTGCGCCCGAATGCGCCGGGCTTGCACCCGGAGAAGCCGCTGGGGCCCGATCGACGGAACAGTGGTGCTTGTTGATACTACCAGTTTTGGTACTACTAATAATAGTGATCGTTTATAACATTTACCTTTTGCCTGTTCAGCAGACAACATTGGCTGTTGAACAGAAAATGATGCCTGTCCTGCAGGCAACATCACCTATTCAGCAGGCAACATCACCTGTTCAGCAGGCAACATTGCTTATAGGACAAGCAACCGGGAGAATACCGCTCAACGGACCGGCACCAGCGCGCTTCCCGGCTTCAGCGTCACGAACGTGCCCGGCACGAGGGACAGGCGCCGGCGCAGCTTCCGGGGCACGATGGCGTACTTCCCCTGCCCGGAGAGGAGTTCCATCCGGAGCAATGTCACCTGCTCGGTCTTTCCCCCCGGGAGGATCAGGCTGGCGTTCCCGGTATCACGGACGTCCAGCTTCTTCAGCGTGACGCCGTCCACCCAGACGACGCTGCGGTCTTCTAGCGTCTCCAGTGTCATCAGCTTCGAGGGGTGCCGCAGGCGGAGCGCTTCGTCCTGGCCGGCCACCACCTTTAGCTCGACCTCCGGCACTGCCGGTTCCGCCTCGGCAGGCGCAGGTGCCGGTTCAGGCGCAGGTGCCTGTACAGGTGCAGGCGCGACAATGACCGGTTCTGCCGGGGCCTGCCCGGAAACGGGCGGGCGCAGTACCTCGACGGGAGCCGCTGCCTCCGCAGCCTTTGCAAAGGGCATCTCCACCGAAGGGGGGACTTCGACGAACGGGGCGCCGCCCGCCAGGAAGTAGATGGCGACCGCCGCTTTGCCCGACGCCTGCCGCAGCGCGTTGATCGCCCGGGCGCCGTCGAGGGTCTCCCGGTCCGAGGCGTACGACGCGCCGATGACCCGGCCGGCCCCGATGAAGACGTAACCGACCCACGCCGCGCCTTTTGCCCGGAAGATACAGACGTCGCGGTCGCGCAGCAGGTTGTCGATCAGCGTGCGCAGGCCGAGCATCGGCCCCGACTCCGTCTCCACGGTATCCGCCACCTTACGGCCGGCGAAGAAATCGATCGTGGCCGCTGGGAGCTCGCAGACGGCCATGACGCCGTCGGTGACCGCCGCTTTGTTCTCCAGCGGGGCGATCAGCTCCTCGCCCAGCGCCATCCAGGTGCCGGACTCCTCCAGCGCCGTTACGGGCTTGCCGTCGCGGTAAAACACGACGCCCTCGAAGTCCGCGAAGGCCATGCGCACATACCCGTTGAACTTCGATGCGGCCAGCTCGTTCTGCCGCGGGTAGTACTCGCGGGACAGCCCTTCGAAGACGACTTTCGTGGATGGTATGAGCATGCGGCCCTCCGCTATATGGTCGACAGGACGCCGGCCAGGAAGAACAGGCTCGCAGCCGCCTCCAGCAGGTTGACGTACAGGCCGGTATCCGTGTCCGCCATCGCGATGCGCAGCGCAGTCGCGACGAGCAGGGCGAGGAACCCGAAGCTCAGGAAGATAAACAGTCGCAGCTTGTTGCGCATGTAGAAATATATCGTAACGATGACAAGCAATATCTGGACGGCGAGCACCAGATAGATCAACATTTGCGAGATGTCCATACCGACGACCTGTACAAATATATTATGTATTCACTTATCATCCTTTCTCTGCTTTAGCTAAGTGTGGCCCGGATAGACGGGATGATAGCAATCTCTCGATGAAAGAGTAACACGGAACTGCAGGTCTGATCATGGAAAGAGTTGCTAGCGCAGCGCGCCAGGGGCGGGAAGGGGGTAGTACCTAGGGTCCGCCGAAGGCGGTATGCGACCGCTGTCTGCGCGCATACACGATACGCAGGAGGTTGTCGTTTAAGGTGCTTTTTGATGGCTGGCCGGGGCCGGCTCGGTCTTTATCGGGTCCGGGAATAATTATACCTGATGGTGCCCGAGAAGTTTATCAAGGCTCAGCGTAATGGTGTGGTGAATGAAGATCAACTTCCGCTGGAACCCGAAGAACCGCTACAGCATCGCCGCGCTCGGCGCCGTGCTGCCGGACTACCGGCTGGTGAAAAAGCCTGAGGACGGCGTCATGCTCTACAGCTTTGCCTCCCCCCAGGCGGCGGAAGTGTACCGCGAGGTAGACGCGGCGAAGTCCGGGCCGTTAACGACCTCATCAGGGGTCGTCTTCATCGCCGGCGGCCCGCACCCGTCCGGCTGCCCGGAGGAAGCGGCAAAGCACTTCGACTACGTGGTGGTGGGAGAGGGCGAGGAAACCTTGCCGGAGCTGCTGAAAGCGATCGATCAGGGCAGTGATGCCACAGATGTCAGGGGAATCGCGTTCTTGCGGGACGGGCGATACCATTACACGGGCCGCCGGGACGACGCGGACCTCGATAAATTTCCCCCGTTCCGGCCGCCGCTGTACGGGCCGATCGAGATTTCCCGCGGCTGCCCCTGGCGCTGCGCCTACTGCCAGACGCCGGCGCTCTTCGGGCATCGCATGCGCCACCGGAGCGTCGAGGCGATCTGTAAGTACGATAAGTTCTACGAGGACAAGCGGCTGATCTCCCCCAACGCGTTCGCCTACGGGTCCGACGGCGTCAGGCCGAACCCCGAAGCCGTCGAGCGGCTGTTGAAAAATTTATCGGGCAACATCTACTTCGGCACCTTCCCGTCCGAGGTCCGGCCGGAGTTCGTGACGCCAGATTTGGTCGGTTTGGTGACCGCATATTGCGCGAACAAAGAGATCCACCTCGGCGGCCAGTCCGGCAGCGACCGGATGCTGAAGGCGATCCACCGCGGCCACACCGCTGCACAGGTCGTCGACGCTGCCGTCACCGTCAAAGATGCCGGCCTCACCCCGGTCGTAGACTTCATCTTCGGGATGCCGGGTGAGCGCGAGGATGACCAGGCGGCGACGCTCGACTGCATCCAGGCGATCATCAAAGAGGGCGGCAAGATCCGCGCTCACTATTTCACTCCCCTCCCCGGCACTGAACTTGCCGGCACGCAGCCGGAGAAGGTGGCGCCGGCGATCGATAAGCTGCTGGGCAAGCTGGCCCTGGGCGGGCGGCTCACCGGCTCCTGGTCGGATGCTGTCGCCAAAAAGATGGCCAGCCTCTGAACCGGCGATTGTTTATAGGTGTGCGTGGCGGAACACACGGCGTGGTTAAAGGCCGCAGAGCGCGCAGAGTGGCGCAGAGAACGAGGCTACTCAATTATCCATTTGGCCATATCAAAAAAAGAAACTGCGCTCTCTGCGACCCTCTGCGATCTCTGTGGCCTTTAACCACGCCGTGTGTTCCGCCACGCATAACGGGGCAGGGGCCCGATTCATATCGTCATTAACAGGACTTATCATGCATGCAACTGGCCGTACGGCGAGTAATAGGGCTGGTAGTACCCGGCGGCCGGTGTCGCGCTGGCATGGCCGGAGACAAGCAGCGGGTAGTACAATGCCGATCCGTCGAAGTGGACGACTTCGGGGGTGCCGGCGATGCCGGCGAGCTGCGCCGCGGCGTCGATGGCGTCGTACAGGTCGCCGATGCCGTCGATCAGTCCCAGCTCCTCCGCGCGGACGCCGGTGTAGACCCGGCCGTCGGAGAGCTCGAGTACCTCGTCCCTTGGCAGGTGGCGCGCGTCGGCCACCACGTCCACGAAGCGCTGGAACGTCTCGTTGACCAGATCGTTCACGTATGCCTTTTCCTCGTCGTTGAGCCCCCGCCAGTCCGCGCCGATGTCCTTGTAGCCGCCGGACTTGGCCACGTAGAACTCGACGCCCTCTTGCTGGTAATAGGCCGTACGGTTCCGCAGCGTCCAGATGACGCCGATGCTGCCGGTCCACGTGTCCGGCACGGCCAGTATCTTATTGCAGGGAGCGGAAATGTAGTAGGCGGCGGAGGTGGCCATGTCGCCCATGGAGACGACGACGGGCTTGACCTGCTTCGTTTTCAGAATCTGGCCGTAGATCTCCTGCGCCGCCACCGGGCTGCCGCCCGGGGAGTTGACCCGCAGCACGATGGCCTTCACGCGCGGGTCGTCCTGCGCGTCGCGAAGCTCTTTCATGACCGTATCCGAGCTCGCGTAGCCGGGGCCGGGGTTGCGGTCGGTGACCATCTCGCCTTCGACGTAGATCACCGCCACCTTGTCGGCCGGCTTCTTCGAGAAGTCAGGGATGATGTTGCCGGTCCCTATGATGAAGAGCGTCTCGATGATCAGGAACGCGCAGAGCACCACGATGATGCCGATCAGCGTTAGGTTCAGAATGCCCCGCCGGGCCGGTTTTTGCTCGTCCACGTACACACCTTTCCAGCGTCATCCGGTCAGCCGGACTGCTGCTTAAAAGATATCGGCCGACAGATAAATAGTTTCCACTGCAGGCACATATGTACCGGTACCCTGTTGCGATAAAACGATAAGAAACAGGGATTACCGGTGGGCTCTGTGCCTCCGGTGACTATTGTGGCTCCTGTGTTAAGCGATAATGATCTTCCCGCCATCGTCCTTGACCCGGGGCTTCGGCGCCGGCGGCGCGGTCGCGGCGGGGGCTGCAGGGGCCCGCTCCGGCGCGTGGGCGGCGAAGACGAGATCGTAGAGCAGTTTGCCGAACTTGCTGCTACGATCAAAACGGTAGTAGCTGATTTTCCCTGCTTTCCGCGTCTCGTGGATGACGCCGTGCTTCAGCAGCCCTTCCTTCATCTTCGAGGCCTTGGCCTTCGAGACTTTCAATCGACTGGCCAGGTCCTGTACACAATAGTCCCTGTCATGGTTGTAGACTAAGAAGACGATCAGGTCCGCAGACGAGCTGCTTCCGAAGATCTCTGACAGGGGGGAAGCGGGAAGGCTACTCATTTCAACACCATCCAGACATATCGCACCCTAATGTTCATAAATACATCGGATGCCCGGCGGGCTTCTGCACACATGACGCATCGTGATCTAACGGTAGAACGCCGGTACTGACCACGTCCCGCCGGTACCGATCGACACGCGACACGACGCACAATCCGCATTCGTGTAGAAGCACTTCGCCTTGATGGCATGGCAGCCTGCGGACAGATATACCGGGGCGCTATACGCCGCGCACGACGGGTGAATACCGTGATTATCGGCGACCAGTGCGCCGTCCACCCACAACCAGGAGCCGTCAGAACTTTCCAGCCTGAACGTATACTCACCTGGCTCCGGGATAGACATGTATCCTGCCCATACGACCATGCCGCCGGATGCGGGCATATTGCCCGGGAGGCTCGATCGGTCCAGCGATATGCCGGGGTCCGTGCGCGTGAGGATAAAGTTGCCGGGAAGTATCCGGTCCGGGTCGGATGAGGGAAGGTCTCCGGATGCGTCCACGGTATAGTAGAACGCGAGCAGCCCTTTCGTCATGCCGGCGCCCCCGATGCCAGCGGCCTGCTCCGCCACTGCCTTGCTCTGCTGCCCCGCCATGCCCAGCACGATCGCGGAGATGGCCAGCCCCGCCAGCACGACGATGCCCGCGGAGAGCACCGTGTAGAAGGCTTCGGAGATGGCCGAATCGTTGAATACGGGGGTCATCGCGCGACCATCACGATCGTGCCGATCTGCTGTTTGGTCTGCGCGCTGACCACCTTGACGGTATACCTCGATCCCTTATCGATCGACCGGCCGGAGGCGATGGTCAGCGGGACCGCCGACGTCTGCATGCCCGGGCTCAGCTGTGCCGGCGTCACGGCCGGCGTGATCGCGCTGACCTCCGTCGTCCCGATCAGGGTGCCGCCGTCATCGTATACGTTCAGTATCATCTGGTCTACCGGTAGCGGGTCGCCTGACTCGTGGTTGACGAGCATCGAGGGCGAGGGCCCGCCGGTCAGCACACCGGTCATGCTGGCCTTCGGCGAGCTGGCGAGTACCTGGACCTGTCCGCCCTGGGATAGCACGAGGGCGGCGATCAGCAACGCGACCATGACCACGATGGCGATCATGAGAATTCCGTACACGGCGTTCTCCACGCCGCTGTCATCCGTTATCAATGTATACAGGTTCATAGTGTGTCACCTTGCGGTTACTTATTTTCAAATATTTGTACAAAAGTAATTTTCATTGAAATGATATAAAGTTTTCGAGCGATTGAGACTATAGAGGTTCCGAGGGCTCATGTGGAAATAGATGATTTCAACGGGAGGCCGGCGTGATTTACACGAGTGCCCATTGTACGAGACGTCGAAGGCCTTAACCGTGAAATCCGGCGACATAATACATAATTGCGTAGCCCGAATATTATGCAGAGGAGTATCCATGGCAGGGAAGAGAGCGCTCGTAGTCTACGATACCAAGTACGGCTCCACGGAGCAGATCGCGAACTGGATCGCGGAGGGCATCAACGATGCCGATCTGCGGCACGTGGGCGACGTCGAAAGCTTCAACTACGACCTGGTCGTCGTCGGCTGCCCGATCTACAGCGAGATGCCGTCGCCGCGCATCATCCAGTTCCTGGACAGGAACAGGGACGTGCTGAAGAACCGGAAGATCGCCCTGTTCACCGTGAGCGTGCCGTTCGACATGACACCCGAGCGGGCCAGGCGTTTCGCCGGCCAGAAGGACATCAAGCCGCTCTTCGATCATGCCTCGGGCCAGGTGATCGCCTCGAAGGCGTTCCTGGGCCGGATCGACCTCAAAGAGATGACCGAGTTCGACCGCCTGTCCATGCGCATCTGGTACTTCCTGAAAGGGTACAAGCTCAAAGAGGTCAACTACCTGAACCGCGACGAGGCCGTGGCATGGGGAAAGAAACTACTCGAGACGCTCACGAAGCCGCCGGATGTGATACCGCCGCAGCCCAAACAAAGCGACGCCCCGCCATCCTTCCCGGGCGGGGGTGCGGAGAACAAGTAGAATGCGTATAGACGTGCAGGCAGCCATTATTAACCGCAGAGAGTCAGCAGATGACCGGAGCCCTGGTCAGGTATAAGAGGATGTAAAAAAAAGCTAACATTCTTCCCCGCCGTATCGTCAATCAGGTGTGGCGCTGCGCGCCAGGGGCGGGAGGGCGGGTAGTACGAATGGCCCGCCGAAGGCGGCATACTACAAGTGCCTGCGCGCCCGCCGAACGAGTTTTTCAAAGAAGTCTCTCGATGACCGGGTTTTGGCCAGGTATCAACGATGAAAAACAGGCAGCGTGATCGTCTCATGTCCGGCCAGAGCATTCGCACGCGCGCGCGACCGCAGCGCAGGCTGTCCGTATCCCCCGGCTGAGGCCATCGCCGAAATGCCCGACGTTTTCATAAGACGCAGCTTCTTTCAAGATTTGCGCTATCGTAATTATGACTCTTCTGCATGGTTGGGATCGAAGGGCGGTGGCCGGATGTCTCGGATGGTTTGCCGTTCAGGCGTCCTGTGATGAGCACGCAAGGGCGC
>MVRA01000164.1 GCA_002067315.1 Methanocella sp. PtaU1.Bin125
GTATCGACGGCGTCTTCATGGACGACGTGATCGAGCACCTGGAGGCCGATTATATGCTGCGCCTCCTGAAGCTGATCGGCAGCCGTCCGGCGGCGGGCGGTCGGTTCGTCGTGAAGACGATCAATCCGATGTCGCTTTCGACGTTCGCGGACTACTACATCGACGTCACCCACGTCCGCGCCATCCATCCCGCGGCCCTGAAGGTCATGGTCGAAAACGAGGGATTCGAGGACGTCCAGGTCCGGTTCCTATCCCGGGTGCAGGACCGGGAGCGCCTGCAAAAGTACGAGCTGAGCCCCGGGCTCGGGGACCGGGAACGCCGCATGGCGGAAATCTACAACCGCAATGTCGACCTGCTGAACGGCCCGCTCTTCGGCCCGGAGGACTATGCGGTGACTGGGAGAAAGAAAGCATGAAAGGGTTAAAGGCTGCAGAGAACTCGTATATGAAAATAACTTTCCTGTGAGTCGGTCGATGACAGGGGTTTTTGTCAGGTATTTATAACGAAAAACAGGGCAGGTCAATCGTCAGTAGACCTCTTGCGCGCGTGCGCGCCAGGGGTGAGAGGGCAGGTAGTACGAACGGCCCGCCGAAGGCGGCATGCGACACATGCCTGCGCGCCCACCAGACGACTTTTTCACAGGCGTCTGCGGATGACCGGATTTATGGCCAGGCATAAATGGTGAAAAACGCGCCGGGCTGCCGTCGCATGTCTGGCCATGGCATTCGCACGCGCGCGCGAGCGGCCGTAGAGCCCGACAACGACCGCCCAAACCGCCGAAATGTACCACTTAACTGCAGGCTCTGCGGCCTTTAACCGCGCCCTGCGTCACATCACCGTGGAAATTATAGCGACAGTCACCTGTTGACAATGAACATTCATTATTCACCTTTGATGATAACAACTCAATACCGGGACATTTTTACCGGTTTGCGTTTTTATATTATTAACATTTATATATATACAGCCCGGTTATGTTATTGGATAATCAATGATTGAGACGCAGGCGCTCGGGAGACGTTTCGGTAACTATACGGCCGTCGAAGGCCTGGACCTCTCCGTGAAGGCCGGAGAAGTCTTCGGCTTCCTCGGCCCCAACGGCGCCGGCAAGACGACGACGGTGCGCATGCTGGCCTGCCTCATCCGGCCCACGGCCGGCACCGCCCGCGTCGACGGCCTGCGCGTCGACGACCCGGGGGATGCCCGCCGGATTCGCCGGACTGTGGGCATTTTGACGGAGCGGTCAGGCTTCTACGACAACCTGACGGCGTACAAGAACCTGCGATTCTACGCCGACCTTTACCGCGTGGACCGGCGAAAGGCCGACGCGCGCATCGACGACATGCTGGACGCGTTCGGCATGAGCCGATGGAAGGCGTCAGCGGTCGGCGGATTTTCGAAAGGCATGCGGCAGAAGCTGGCATTGATCCGGTGCCTGGTGCACGACCCGAAGGTGCTCTTCTTCGACGAGCCCACGGCAGGGCTGGACCCGGAATCCGCCCGCTATGTCCGCGACGCGATCGTACGGCTGAAGCAGGACGGGCGAACAATCTTCCTGTGCACCCATAACCTCGACGAGGCAGAGCGTCTGTGCGACAGGGTAGCCATAGTCAATCGGCGGCTGCTGTACGAAGGCACGCCGGAGAGACTCAGGGATGCTGCCTACGGCCGGCGCATCATCGTACGGCTGGAGCGGATGATGGGGCAGGTACACAACGCCGTCTCGGGCCTGGACGCGGTGGCTGCGGTCGAGGAATCGGGCGACGGGATGATCCTCGAGGTCCGGGACCCGGACCGGAACTGCGCCGACGTGGTCGACGCCATCGTCCGGGCCGGGGGAAGGATACGGTCGGTCGGGGAGCTGCGCCATTCGCTGGAAGACGTGTACATGAAGCTGGTCGGTGACCGTTGTGAGCACTGACTTCCTGATCGTCATGCGCAAAGACCTCGACGAGGTGATGCGGAACCGGTACATCGTCTCGAGCATGGCCACGTTCCCGGTGCTCTTCTCGATCGTCATCCCGTTGCTGTACCTGTTCACGGTACCGGCGAACGTCACCGAGGCGGACGTGGCCGCCCTGGGGAACGTCCTGCACGGGTACGCCGGGATGACGCCCCGGCAGGCGATGATCGCGTTCCTGGTGCAGAGCAACCTGCCGTTCTACCTGCTGATGCCCGGCGTCATGCCCACGCTGATCGCCGCCTACAGCATCGCCGGCGAGAAGAAGAACGGCACCCTGGAGCCCATGCTGGCGACGCCGGTGAAGACCTCTGATATCCTGCTGGGCAAGACGCTCGCCGCCGTCGTCCCCTCCGTGCTGATCACCTGGATATCCTTCATCGTGTACATGGCCCTGATCAACACCGTCACCTCCCGGTCGTTCGGCTTTTCCATCGTCCCCGATCCCCAGTGGGCGGTCGCACTCGCGATCACCGGGCCGCTCATCGCCATCCTGTCCGTCTACGCCTCGATCATGGTCTCCGCCCGCATGTCCGACGTCCGCGCGGCCCAGCAGGTCAGCGCCGCGCTCGTCGTGCCGATCATGGGGCTGTTCGTGCTTCAGCTCTTCGGCATGATCACGCTGAGCCTGGACATCATCGTGGCCATCAGCGCGGCGCTCTTCGTGCTCGACATCGTCCTGATCAGGATCGGCACCCTGCTCTTCCGGCGCGACGAGATTCTCACCACCTGGGGATAGGGCACCAAGCATTGAGTCCCTATAGTCAACAAGGCACCCGGAGAACGGTAAAAGTAAGAGCTGCCGAAGCCTCTTCCGATTAAGACTTCGTGAGCGGGAAAATGCGGGAAGTGGTTAAAAGCCGCAGAGATCGCAGAGGATCGTGTATAGCACGCTACCGAGCGTGCTACGCACGCTGCAGGGCGCAGAGTCTCGGCCTATGACCAATGCTATTGTTAGGTAGAGATGATGAAATAAGGATGACTCCACATCATATCGTTAATCCGAACAGCGCATGCGCGCCAGGGGTGGGAGGGCGGGTAGCACGAATGGCCCGCCGAAGGCGGCAAACGACGCATCCCGGCGCGCAAATCCTACGAGTTTTTAGGATGAAAGACTTTCAGGTTTTTCATCGTATATGCCTGTACCGCAGACTCTTCGGCGTTTCATTGGAATCGATCGATGCAGGCATTTTTGCCAGGTATAAACGATGAAAAACAGACAGGGTTGCCGTCGTATGCCAAACCGGAGCATCCGCACGTGCGCGAGCGCCGCCCGATCCCATAAGCCCGCCAGAGCAAGCTAACGACCGCCGCAACCGCCGAAATACCCGACTTTTTTAATGAGAGCGCGGAGACAGGTGCAGTGTACTCGTATATGAATGGAAATTTACATATGAAGGCTGATGAAAATCGGGCCTTGTACAGGCTATTCGACTACTGTCACGCTCGCCAGGAGCGCCAGGTAGCCAAGAGCGCCAAGGACTATTTATACAGCGATTTTTGGAAAGCATGTTTAAATTTTCATAGTACGCAGAGGTATTCGTAAAGATGAAACCTTCTATCACTCAGTCTCTGCGCTCTCAGCGTCCGTCTCTGCGAGCTCTGCGAGAATCTAGTCTTGAGCATGCCCAAGTAAGGATAAACAATCATGGATTGCAGTTCTTAATCGTTTTACATCATATGACATTAAAAATGAGAACTGTGATCTCTGCGCTCCTTTGTTGCGATGTGACCAGAGGGAAGAATCGCGTAGTATGCGGCCATTTACCGCGCGCGATTTCCCGCTGCGCGAGATGTCAGGGCTCATCTGTACCCGAGGTTGCGGGCGATGAGGACGCTCAGCTCGCCGACGCCGGGCAGGGCTTCAGAGAGGTGGATGCGGCACTGGGGGCAGGTGGTCACGACTTCGTCGGCGGCCAGCGCCCGCACTTCGTCCACCCGCTTCGCCCGGAGCCGGCGCGACAGGCTCACGTCGTTCCGCCGCACGCCGCCGCCGGCGCCGCAGCACCGGTCGGGGTCCGGCAGCCGCCGGTAGTCGTACATGGCCGCCATCAGGCGCTCCGCGGCCACCATCGTATAGGGGGACACGTTACGGTAGAGGTGGCAGGGGTACTGCATCGTCGCTTTTTTGTCCGACTTCGACAGCTCCCGGGACAGCCCGTAGCGGTCGTACAGGTCCAGGTAGTGGACCACGTCGAAGTCGTCCTGGTACTCCATCAGCGTCGAGGTGCAGCCAGGGCAGGAAGTGACGACGGTCTCCACGCCCAGCGACCGCATCACGCCGAGGTTCTTTTCCAGCATGGTCTTCGCCAGGTCGAACCGCCCGATGCGGTTCAGCGGCGACCCGCAGCAGACCTCCGGTATCCGGGTGAACTCGATGCCGAGGTAGTCGAGCGTGTAGCCGATGGCACCGGCGATGTCGGGCAGCCGGTAGTTCGTGAGGCAGCCGGCGAAGTACGCGACACGGCGGCTCTTCATTTCGACAGCCATGGGCTGCGCAGGCACGATAGAGGCGCCGTACGTCGAGATGTTGGCCAGGGTCTCCCGGTATCCGGGGGTCAGCATTTGATCCCGCATCCGCTCGATGGCTTTAGTGATGCTCACGCCTGCGGGGCACGAGGCTACGCAGCGGTTGCAGGTCGTGCAATTAGCGACCTCGTCGTTGTGCTTGCCGGCCCGGTCCTCGTCGAGAGCCCTCAGCGCGCTCAGCTCCGAAGGGCAGACCATCTCGCAAATGCCACACTTGACGCACTTTTCCGGGCTGCTGCTCACAAGCCATCACCCGCGTGATACCCGGTCCTTAGCGCTTCGTATAGCCCGTAGCCTGCCGCGACCGCCCCCGCGGCCCGGACGTCCCTGAAACCCCCGGCCGCCGGCAGGCAGACGCCGATGCCTTTGAACATCAGCGGGTGGTCCGCAGCGAACGAGCGGCCGAGATCGGCCTCGACGTCGCCCACGACAGTGCCCGTCAGCGGCTCGCAGACGCGGTCACCGTCCAGCCGGAACCCGGTCAGCGGGCCGCCGGTCGCCAGCACGAGAAGGGATGCCTCGACGAGGACGCCCCGCAGCCGCTTTGTGCCCATAAGGCCTCTTGCGCCACCGTCGATCGACTCGATGGTGGTCGTTTCCAGCAGGGTAATGTCCCTGTTCCGGTCAAGCGCGTCCCGCAGTCCGCGCAACAGCCGCAGGCCCAGGACAGAGGGCGCTGTGACGTACTCGTAGACCGGGGCGCCCGCCGCGTTCTCCAGCCTCTTGCGGGCCTGCATGGCGCGGCTCACCCCGAGCACCGGCGGCAGCAGGTAGCTGTCCGCCCCCGCGTTAGACAGCGCTTCGCCGATCAAGTCCAGCCACGCGTCGTCCGCCTCGATCATGTGCGCGACCTCCTGACACGACCGCCCGGCGAACACCTTCAGGCCGAGAGCGATACCATCATTCAGCGGCCGATCGTCCGGAGACACATAAACAGGCGAGCCCATAAAATCGGTCGTCGTCTGCACGAGCCCGCTGCGCACAGCCCGCATATCGGTCATGTATTGCCCTTCGCGGTAGGGGCAACAGGTGTCCTGCAACGTCTTTAAAAACCAGCGCTCGGCTTCCTCGTCCCTGCGCTCCGGCAGGGCTATGGCGCCGCCCGAGATAGCCGTAGCGCCGAGCCCGGCGGACGCGACCAGCGTCTTACCCTTGAGCCGCAACGCGGCCGCCATGCCCGCGAGGCCCGCGCCGATCACGAGGTTATCGCATTCCAGACACAGCATATCAGACTTCATACCAGCGCTCTACAGTAAAAAGGCACGGGACGACTATGAACTTTGTGATTGCCCCGGGGAAGCGTTCGTGTTTTTCACAGGCAATGGTTATGGCATCGGCTTCTGAATACTTTTCAGGTATAGACATGGCAGCAGCGAAGGACCCGGGAAGGGTTGCGGGAGGCCGTAAGGCGGCGAAAACAGCCAAGGATCGCTACGGGAGCAACTTTCACCGCGAAGTCGGCGCCAGGGGCGGGCGAAGCACGTCGTCCCGGCACGGCAGCGAGTTTTTCGAGAGCATCGGGCGTAAAGGCGGCATGAGCTGACGGTGCCGCGGTGAGTCCGGGATAATGCCCTGCGGGAGACAAGCGCGTTGAGGATCGGGTTCGCGGCGATCCCGCTGAATAAAAAGCTGCTGCCGGTGACCAGCAAGAAAAGCGCCAGCGAGACAGTGCTGCGCCTGAAGAGTGTCGCGGACTACGTGGCAGGCCTGGGCATCGATTTTTACCGCATCCCGGCCAACATATCGCCTTATGAGAACATCGGGCAGATCGACGACGCCCGGGACCTGATCCGCGACCTGGGCGCCGCGTTCCGGCGAAGCGACATCCGGACGTGCTTTCACGTGACCTATTACTGCATCCTCAACAGCCCTGACCGGGGCGTGGTCGAAAAATCGGTGCAGGAGCTGGAGTGCCTGGCCGCGTTCGACCGGTACGCCGGCGGCGGCAACCACATCGAAATCCATGCCGGGGGCGCATACGGGGACCGGGACGCTGCCGTGGGGCGTTTTATCGACCGCGCGCTGGCCCTTGAGGAGTACGTGTTCAGGATGCTGCGCCTCGAGAACGAGGAGCATGCAGGCAAGATTGGCACGATCGACGAGCTCG
>MVRA01000165.1 GCA_002067315.1 Methanocella sp. PtaU1.Bin125
CGAAAAGGAGTTCAACGAGGGCAACGAGGAGCCGTCCGCGTTCGACACCTGCCCGGCCGACGAGCAGCCGAAAGAGGTCTGCTATAACCCCAACATCCCCATTGAGGAGTTCGACTTCATCGTGGTCGATGAGTGCCACCGCTCCATCTACCACGTCTGGCGGCAGGCGCTCCTGTACTTCGATGCCTTTATAGTCGGCCTGACCGCCACGCCCTCCAGGCAGACGATCGGCTTCTTTAACAAAAACCTCGTCATGGAGTACAACCACGAAAGGGCCGTCGCCGACGGCGTCAACGTAGGCTACGAGGTCTACCGCATCAAGACCGAGATCACCGAGAAGGGCAGCAGGGTAGATGCCGGCGCGTACGTGGACAAACGCAGCAAGATGACCCGCCAGAAGCGCCATGAGATGATGGACGAAGACCTCGTCTATACGCCCAACCAGCTCGACCGGGACGTAGTTGCGCCAGACCAGATACGCACCATCATCCGCACTTTCCGCGACAGGCTGTTCACCGAGATATTCCCCGGCAGGGAACATGTCCCTAAGACGCTGATCTTCGCTAAGGACGACTCTCACGCCGAGGACATCGTCAACATCGTCCGGGACGAGTTCGGCAAGGGCAACGAGTTCTGCAAGAAGATCACCTACAAGACCACCGGAGAGAAGCCCGAGGATCTGCTGCAGAGCTTCCGCAACTCGTACTACCCGCGCATCGCTGTCACCGTGGACATGATCTCGACCGGCACCGATATCAGGCCGCTGGAGTGCCTCTTATTCATGCGGAGCGTCAAGTCCGGCGTCTACTTCGAGCAGATGAAGGGCCGCGGCACCCGCACTATCTCCGACACCGACCTGGCCGCGGCCACGCCCGACGCCCGGCACAAGACCCACTTCGTTATAGTCGACGCCGTCGGCGTCTGCGAGCGCGACAAGACCGACTCCCGGCCGCTGGAACGCAAGAAGGGCGTCTCGTTCAAGGACCTTATGTTCTCCATCGCCCTCGGCAAACGCGACGAAGACTCGATCACCTCCCTCGCCGGCCGCCTCGCCCGGCTCGACCGCGAGATCGAGGACAAGGACAGAAAGGAAATCCAGGCAGTGGCGGGCCTGTCCCTGCGCACGATCATCAACGGCCTGTTCGACGCCACCGACCCCGACCGACAGATCGAGAAAGCAAAGGAGCTATTCAAGACCGACCAGCCCACCCCCGAGCAGCAGACGCAGGCCGCGAAAACTCTCGCAGACGAGGCATGCAGGCCCTTTGACAATCCCGCCTTGAGGAACACGCTGGTCGACATCAAGACAAGAAGCGAGCAGATCATCGACGAGGCCAGCATCGACCGCGTCATCGACATAGGCTTCGACGAGAGCGCAAAAGAGAAGGCCCGGGCCATCGTGGGCTCGTTCAAGGAATTCATCGAGGCTAACAAGGACGAGCTGACCGCGCTGCAGATCATTTATAACCGGCCGTACAGCCAGAGGCATATTACGCTGAAAGATATCAGAGAGCTGGCCGATGCTATCCGGAAGCCGCCGCGGAATCTGACTCCTGATTTAGTCTGGCAGGCCTACGAGATACTGGAACGGTCGAAGGTCAGGGGAGCACGGCCCAGCACGCTGTTGACTAACGTGATCTCGCTCATCCGGTTCACCGAGGGGCAGAGCGATGTGCTGGAGCCATTCCCGGCGACCGTGGATATGATGTTCAGGAAGTGGCTGGCCCAACAGGAGCAGCTTGGCAAGAAATTCACACCGGAGCAGATGGAATGGCTTAATATGATCAAGGAGCATATTGGGACGTCGCTGGAGATAGGGATGGATGATTTGCAACTCACGCCGTTCGATAGGAAGGGTGGGCCGGTGAAGGCGGTACAATTGTTCGGGGCGGAGTTGAACACGATAATAAAACAGTTGAATGAAGTGCTGATTGCATGAGTGATTATTATAGTTTGCCTGAATTGCCCCATGGATGGGTATACACTCAGCTAGGTGATTTGATCGAACCTTCAAAAGAAAAAATTGATCCTTCTGTTACTGATACATTACGTTATATTGGGTTAGAGCATATTGAAAAAGATACAGGTAAAATTTTATCTTATGGTACATCCGAAGAGGTTACAAGCACAAAATCCATTTTTTATGAAGGCGACCTACTTTATGGAAAATTAAGGCCTTACCTGAACAAGGTTTGTGTACCGGATTTTAATGGGGTATGTTCGACTGATATCCTTGTCTTTAAAAAAAGTGCTTCACTCTCGAATAAATATTTAAAATATCGAATGTTGTGCCAAGACTTCGTTAGGTTTGCTAACCAGAATAGTACCGGAGTAAATCACCCAAGAGTCGATTATAATAAGATATCAACTTTTATATTGCCGCTACCGCCACTCGCCGAACAGCACCGTATCGTCGCTAAAATCGAGGAACTATTCACGAAGCTGGACGCGGGAGTAGTGTCGCTGAAAAAAGCGAAACTACAGTTAAATCAATATCGTCAAGCCATTTTGCAAAGTGCATTTGAAGGAAAAATTACAAGACAATGGCGCCAAGATAATAAAGAATATGTTGAGAAATGTTCTCAGTATTACCGGAAACTATCTACCGAACCTATTGAGTATTCAGGCTTACAAGCAACATATAATGTTCCTGATTCTTGGGTATGGATAACACTCTCGGAAATTATCCTTTCAATGAAAAATGGTGTATCTAAACGACCCAAAGAGAGCGAGTCCGGTGTCATCGTTTTAAGGCTTGCCGATGTAGCGGAAGGAGTAATTAATATATGTAATCCTCGTCGAATTAATCTTTCTACAAATGAAATTGATTCCTACAGATTGACAAACGGCGATCTTTTATTTGTTAGAGTTAATGGTAGTCCTAATATAGTAGGTAGAAGTATTTTGTATGAAGATAATTCTGAAATAACTTGCTATAGTGACCATTTAATTAAAGTATCTATTAAAAGTGACTTATACAATCCCAAATTTCTATCAATATTAGCTAATAGTTCAATGTCACGAAAATATATTAATCGCGTAGCAGTAACTACTGCAGGGCAAATGACAATTAATCAATCCATGCTCTTAAAATTACCAATAATTGGTTTACCCTTGCAAGAACAAAATATTATTGTAAAAGAGATCGATTCACGTTTTTCTATTATTAACGAAATCGAAAAATTAATTGATCAAAATTTAGCACGTTTAGCATCATTACGCCGGTCCCTCCTCGACCAAGCTTTCTCCGGCCAGCTCGTCCCCCAGGACCCCAACGACGAGCCCGCCGAGAAGCTCCTCGAACGCATCCGGGCCGAGCGCGCGCAGAAGGATGGCAGTCTGCAGACAGTTAAAGCAAGAAAGGCCAGGAAACAGGCGTCTCTTACCTGATAGTTATTTATGCTGTCCTTCTGCAAAGGTTGTGGGTGTGAGGCTTTGTCGAGGCTTTTCGACTACTGTCGCGCTCGCCAAGGGCGCCAGGTAGCCAGGACCGCCATGTTTTATTTAATAAGCTTATGCCAGACACCTTTAATCGACATGTTTTCGGAACTTGGTAAGCTCCTTTAGGTCCTTGGCATCGACGAATGTCTTTGTCTCAAAATAGCCCGCAGTATTATCGGCTTCTTCTTTGATCAGGCTTCGGTATTTAATCGTTTCCAATCCGGTGCGTTCGCTGTTAAAGAGGATCTGCGATGGCCTTGTTTTCACGTTTTCGGTGCGGAAGTTGTCGAATGGTATCGACGTTTCAGCATGCGGGTATAAGCTCTCCAGCAGGGACAGATCTGGTGTCTTATAGTAGCCATAGTCTGCGTTATTGAATAATCTGAACGTAGTGCCAAGATCTTGAGCCATCTGTCTCATTCTCTCTGCGACTGCAGGCGGATAGGTCCTCCTGATATGGTTGTCGCCCAGCGCGTCAAAACCGTAACCATACGACAGTAAATCTACCGCTTTTACTGCCGGCGCTTCCTGCATCATATTACCGCTGGTCACGTTGATAGCATACAGGAACGATTTTTCAATCAGGTCGTATTCTTTTAGTGAGATGACGAACTCTCTCATGCTGGTTTTAGCGATCTTCGGTGTCCTTCCCATGTAATCGATAACGAACGAGGTGATGTCATTGTCATAGTAGAACTTGACGACGTCCTGTACGTGGGACGATGGTATCATTGCCGGTATGACGCCGAGAATCGACTTGTTATTTAGCCGGTTTACCGAGTCGATGCACTGCTGCATGAATCCCAGGTATTCGTGTAACTGCTGCTCGAAATCGCCTGCCTTGTCCTTGAACAGCTTGGGAAGCAGTGGGAGCGGCGTGGCGTCCGAGTATTCGTACGACAGGTTCATCAGGAAATTAATGCCCTTTTCGCTCGGGTAGCGTAAGCTATCGTATACAGTAAACGTTATTGCCGCTTCATCGGAGCCAATTCTTCGAAAGGTGTTTTCAAGCTCGGCATTAATCAACGATTCAGGTCTGGCTCCCGTCACAAACGCAGTAAGCTTACCCTCATTGAAGTATTTGCATATCTCGTTGAGGCCTTTAACTTCGTTTTTAATAGTAATATCCGGGCGCCTGTGAGCAGCATCTATTGCTTTAATCGGTGTCCGAAACGATTTTCCGCCGACTGTGACATGCTGTCCTTTTAAGAAAATGTCATCGGCATATTCGCTTTCAGAAACCTTAATGTGCCTGCTCATCCGTCAAACTCCTCAGGACCGCCTCGTTAACCCGGAAAGGCGACTTTCTAATATCCTCGACAATACGTGTTAGCTGTTCTTTATTTAAGAGTTTGTCGTCCTTTAAAATTTTTATAAGCCCTATTGATCCAGTCACAGGCAAATCGAGTTTTGTAGCAGCGCTTCTGCCGAGCTTTTCATCGATAACGCAAAAGAACCGGGCACCAGACCTTTTTAGTTTTAATCCCCAGCATAAAACGTTTATCTCTCCGTTCCCGAGCCCAGGAAACCTGGTTCTTAATGCCTTTTCCTCTGCAGGGTCGTTACAAGCCAATTTTATTATTACGTTCCTGGAGATCAGCGTATCCAGCTCATGTATCTGGCTGCTATCGAGGACCTCGTCATACACAGAGACCGGTATGTGTAAATGGTGATTATTTTGTGAGAGTAATGTGAAATATCCCTTTCCGTCGATGTCATGAAGGAATAGAATGACGACGGAAGTATCCAATATTTTCATTAATATCCTATCTCGATTTTAATGCCTTCCTTCTTCAACTTGTTATAAAAAGAGCTCATAGACATGCCTGCAATTTCTGCAGCCTTCCCAATACTGACCTTACCCTTCTTTAACAAACTAAGTGCAATTTTTTCCCTTTTCTTTTCAATGTCGTTTTTGACCAGGGATTTTTCGGTCATCTCCGGATAAGAAAAATACACGAGCCCTAACGCCTCATCATAAGAGAGGTCTTTGAATAATTTTTTCATGTCGGCGATGACATCAAGCTCTTTTTTATCGGCAGTCGACAGTATCTTTTGGGCGATTTTTTTACCAAGCTCGGTGAGAACATAGTTATCATTACGGCCATCGATTAAACGCAATACGTCAAGCTTTTCCAGATCACTTACGACCACGTCGCTGCTCGGGCCATAATTATCCGCTTCGAAATCAGCTTCTTCTTCCAGCACCGGAATGTTTTGTGCTATGAAAAACAGCTCTTTCATAAGCTTAGTCTTGCCCTTAATCATTTCATTATTGTCTGAGCTAAGTAATAAGAGGATATATTTTTGAACTATATCCCGTTCCAGCTGTTTTACTATCCTCTCTTCAAAATTAGACTTACTCATTGGTCCCTTTCCATTGTGCCGATTATTTATATTAGTTTCTGAAGCAATATATTTTGCCGATTTTTCGATCTATTGTTCCCAATCTCTATAAACGCGAAGTAAGAGTGACCTGAAAATATTAACCATAAAAAATTGTATAAATTGAAGATATATCTCTCATGCAAAGCGATCTGAACGACGAGCCCGCCGAGAAGCTCCTCGAACGCATCCGGGCCGAGCGCGCGCAGAAGGATAGCGGTTCTCAGGCGGGCAAAGCCAGAAAGGCACGGAAGCAGGCGACGCTTGTTTAGTAGTGGATTTGCGCCCGGTCAATGATTGATTGGCGTATTTTGTGGCGGGGCATTGGAGATCGGGCTTTGTTTAGTTTATGCGCAGCAATAAAGCGCGCCAAGTTCGCCAAGAGCCGCCAAGTTCGCCAAGTTTTTTCTTTTGAGCGGGTGCAGTTCCATTTTTACTGTCCTTGGCGTTCTTGGCGGTACGTGGCGGACGTGGCGCGCTTTATTGCTGCGCTAGCCTGAGCAGAGTATTTCATCGAGAGCCTGTAAGAAGCCCCTCGAACGCATCCGTGCCGGGCGCACGTAGAACGCAGGCGGGAGACCAATGCAGGCAGGCAAGAGACGCTCGCGGCAGACGGCGATCGAGTGATCATTTTAATATGCCCTCCGGCATAATAACTCACATACGCAGCGGTAAACTGAGGGTACACACATGGATGAGGCAATGGTCCGGAAGCTGATCCAGCTGGGTGAATCACTGACTACCGAGTTCAAGGACAGCTTCGACCAGGATGCGCGTGAAACCGTCGGCGCCTTTTCTAATACCCACGGTGGCTACATTCTTGTCGGTGTTTCAAACGACCGAACGATTAAGGGTGTCCAGCTTGGTAGAGAGTCCATCGTCAGGATGATCGACGATGTGGCTAACAATACTCAGCCCCGGATAGTCCCGATGATCGAGCCGTTGAGTATTGACGGGCGGGATATCGCGGTGGTTACGGTCAGGGAATCCGGCATCAAACCGATCGCCGTCAGAGGAAAGTGTTTCAAGAGGGACGATGCCAGCAATCGCCTGATGTCCCCTCAAGAGATCGCTGAAATGTACTCCAGCTGCATCGGCATGAGCGCTGACGTCTCGTTGCTACACAACTGCGCTATCGACGACATCGACTTAGAAAAGGTGAAAAAATACATCCGTACTTCCCTGATTGTCGGTAGAAAGAAGTTCGACAATGACGATCCAATCTATGTCCTAGAAAAGTTAGGTCTGGTGAAAGATCGTATACCGACACTCGCCTCAATCGTCCTTTTCGGGAAATCGACGATAGATAAGCTGCCATATGTGAAGGTGCACTGTGGCCGGTTCAAGGACGGATCGACCATCGTTGACGACAAGTACGTTGTGGGCACCACAATCGAGCAGGTGGACGAGGTCCTCTCGTTCATTCTCAAGAACATCGGAGTCAAGTATGAGATTTCCGGCAAACCCGGGAGGACGGAAGTCTGGGATTATCCCCCCATCGCACTCCGAGAGGCAGTCGTCAATGCCATATGTCACCGGGATTACACAAGCACTTCCGAGATTACAGTAAAAATTTACGACGATAAACTCGTCATCTGGAACCCGGGCGGATTACCCGCAGGTCTAACCATAAACGACCTGTACGATCCACACCACCCATCAAGGCCCAGGAATCGCCTGATCGCCGATATCTTTTATGATGTGATGCTGGTCGAAAAATACGGCAGCGGTATTCCCAGGATCATCGATGCCTGTAAAAAAAGCGGCATACCCGTACCCGCATTTGAAGAAAAGTATGGCGGTTTCTCGGTAACGTTCCGTAAGAACCTGCTTACTGAAGAATTCTTTATTGTACATAAATTGAATGAAAGACAAGCAAAGGCTCTCATATATATGAAAGAGCATGGCAAAATTACCAATTTAGAGTATCAAAGCATCAACGGTGTAAGTAAAAACCTTGCCACTACAGAGCTTAAAGAATTAATGACTAAGGGGATTATTAATCGTATTGGCACCACTGGCAAGGGAACCCATTATGTTTTCCCTGACAAGGAAATATCATGAGTTCCCCTTTGGTTCCCCTTTGGTTCCCCTTTGGTTCCCCTTTGGTTCCCCTTTGGTTCCCCTTTGATATTCAAAATTAGCAGCTATTATTTACTTGGAGCGTCATACAAAGCTCTACCACTCAAAGACAGGATCTATGCATGGCAACAGATTCATCTACAATCGTCCAGCGTCTATGGAACTACTGTAATGTCCTAAGGGACGATGGCGTGAGCTACGGCGATTACGTCGAGCAGCTTACCTATCTGCTGTTCCTGAAAATGGCCGATGAGCTTTCGAAGCCTCCCTTCAATAAAGAATCGAAAATACCTGCTGCATACAGCTGGGCTACTCTGCTGTCAAAGGACGGTACTGATCTGGAAGCCCATTACATCGAAAGCCTCAGAGAGCTCGGCAAAGAAAAGGGCATGCTCGGTGTCATTTTCCGCAAGTCCCAGAACAAGATCCAGGACCCGGCCAAGCTGAAGAGGCTCATCGAACTGATCAACGGCGAGATATGGATCGGCCTCAACATCGACGTGAAAGGCGAGATCTACGAGGGCCTGCTCCAAAAGAACGCAGAGGATACCAAGAGCGGCGCCGGGCAGTACTTCACCCCGCGGCCGCTGATTCAGGCCATGGTAGACGTTATAAAGCCAAAGCCCGGCGAGACTATCTGCGATCCCGCCTGCGGCACGGGCGGCTTCCTGCTGGCTGCAAACGAGTTCATATCTAGGAACTATCAGCTCGACCGCGACCAGAAGCTGTTCCTGAAGCTCAACACCTTTAAAGGCAAGGATATCGTCGACAATGTGGCCCGGCTGTGCGTGATGAACCTGTACCTGCATGGCATCGGCGGCGACGACAGCCCGATCGACGTCGGCGACGCGCTGGTGTCCGACCCTGGCGACCGGTTCGACATCGTCCTGACCAATCCGCCGTTCGGCAAGAAGAGCAGCATCACCATCGTCAACGGCGACGGCAAGGCAGACAGGGAATCGCTGATCTACGAGCGCCAGGACTTCTGGGCCACGACGTCGAACAAACAGCTTAACTTCCTGCAGCACGTCAAGACGCTGCTGAAGATCAACGGCAAATGTGCCATCGTCGTCCCTGACAACGTGCTCTTCGAGGGCGGCGCCGGCGAGACGGTCCGGCGTAAGCTGCTGATGGAATGCGACGTGCACACGCTGCTCCGCCTGCCGACCGGCATCTTCTACGCACAGGGCGTCAAGGCAAACGTGCTCTTCTTCGACCGCAGGCCTGCTAGCAAAGACCCGCAGACGCAAAAGCTCTGGATTTACGATCTGCGCACAAATATGCACTTCACGTTAAAAACAAACCCGTTGAAATACGACGATCTGCAGGATTTCATCAAATGCTATAACATAGAAAACCGCCACGACCGGAAAGAGACTGATCGGTTCCATTGCTATACCTACTACCAGATCATGCAGCGCGACAAGGTCAGTCTGGACATCTTCTGGCTGAAGGACGAGAGCCTTGAAGACTCGGAGAACCTGCCAGCGCCCGAAGTCATCGCGAGAGAGATCGTGGAGAATCTTGAGGCAGCGCTGGAGCAGTTTCGGGGAATCGAAGAAGAGCTTGCTCAAAATAAAAAAATTAACTTTTTATGATTCTGGCGAGGTCCATCCAATAGTTAATATCCCAATCCTTTTTTGCCATTGCTGAAGTCGATGGTAAAACAAATATATCATCACCATTTCTCTTAAAATGTCCAAATTCAACGTCTTCTCCATAAACAACTTCTGCAGATCTTTTACCATTAAAAGCAATAAATCTTGGTTTATAATCGGTAATTATTCTATCAATTTTTTCTTTATCATAATCTGATTCATTGCGACCAGAATCAGGCCCTGGTTTTATCTTTGTTAAATCAGTTAATCCAATACCATATTTTTTTACTGACCTAAATTCACAAGCATTAATTTTAACAGGAGTTAAACCCACAACAAATAGTGTACACCAAAACCTATTACTTGGATCTGCATAATATGCTCCTACTTCAGAAGAAACTTTTCCTGCACCAGTACCACAAAAAACCACATCAAGATTTTTATCTAAGACATCAGGCAACATTTCCATAGTCAATCACTACTATATATTCAATTAAATGGTATAATTTGTACGTTTTTAATTGTTAGATTATAGAACTATTGGTATCTATGCGTCCACCAACCAACAAATCAAAGGATCATTTTTGTTATCTAAGTGATTTCCTTTATCTTATCAGCAATTATACTGGAAACATCCACAATCCCGAACTCGTTGTTAATCGTATTTGTGGCGATAAACTCGCCCATGCCCGCCCTGAACAGCCCCGTCAGCGTGTCTATGTCACTCAACACCGCGTGGGTGCAGGCGACGGTGATCCGGCCGGCGCCCTGCGCCTTCAGCGACCTGATCACTTCCATAATCGTCCCGCCGGTGCTCACGATGTCGTCGATGATCAGCACGTCCCGGCCGTTCGCGTCGAGCTTCCGGGGCTTGATGCGGATCTCTTTGGCGGAGATACGCGTCTTCTCCAGCACGTCGTAATCCGTCCCCAGCAGCTCTGCCGCCCGCGCCGCCCACCGCTCCGACTCCGCGTCCGGGCCGATGACCAGCGGCTTCGAGAGCTTTTTGCCCGCCTTCGCCGCGAGCAGGTCCATCGCGCTCACCTCGTGTATCCTGATTTTACAGAAGCTCTCCAGCTCAGCCTGGCCGAGCCGGTGCAGGTGCAGGTCGACGCCGACGATGTCGTTGACGCCCACGAAGTCCAGCGTCTTCAGCACCGTCCGGACGGAGATCGCCTCGCCCTGCACGTGCCGGGCGTCCTGCCGCATGTAGCCCAGGTACGGGACCACCGCGATGACGCGCTTCGCGCCCAGCTCCTTCAGCAGGTCCACCGTGATCTGCATCTCGACGAGCGTGTCGTTCGGGTGCGGGTGCATGGTCTGGACGTAGGCGACCGTCTCCGACGGCGTGTAGTCGCCCTCGATGATCCGTATCTCACCGTCCGGGAACTTGGTGATGCTGGGATAATGGGCCACCACGCCCATGTGCCTCGCGATGCCGGCCGCCAGGCCCGGGACCGTCGAGCCGGAAATGATGTCGATGGTCATGATCTCTACAATTAATACTGGGCCACGAAGTTAAATCACTTTGCCAGCCCCAAGTTACCAAGTGGCCAAGAGAAGAGTCCAAGACGCCACTGTTGAAACTAAGAGACGCCAAGATGCCAAGTCGATTGTTAATATCAAGACGCCAAGTGTCCAGGAGCCTGATCAGCGCAATTTAAATATCCGGTGCAACAACCTGGCTGCCTGGCATCTTGAATACTAAAAAAAACACTTGGCGTCTTGGCGCCTCT
Source organism: Methanocella sp. PtaU1.Bin125 (assembly GCA_002067315.1). Classification (GTDB taxonomy): domain Archaea; phylum Halobacteriota; class Methanocellia; order Methanocellales; family Methanocellaceae; genus Methanocella_A. The sequence goes on from MVRA01000165.1 coordinate 11,243, forward strand.
TAGTTTCTACAGTGGCGTCTTGGACTCTTATCTTGGACACCTGGCGTCTTAATAGCTGCTAGTATTGTGTGGTGGTCAGGCGGGCCTGTAGGAGCTCCAGGATGGCCTCGGCGAAGGGCCGGGCGTAGTCCGGGCCGCAGGCGGTGACCACGTTGCCGTCGACCACGACGCCCCTGTCCTCGTAGACGACCCCATGGTGCTTATACTCGCGGAGCGCCACCGGGTCGGGGAACACGGTCGCGTGCTTTCCTTTCAGGATGCCCGCCTGGGCGAGCACCACGCCGGAGATGCATATCGCGCCGACGACCTTTCCCTTCGCGTATGCCTCCCGGACCTTGTCCAGCAGCGCCGGGTTGCTCCAGAGGTACTGCGGCGCTCCCTCGCCCCCGGCGATGACCAGCGCGTCGAGGCTGTCCGTATCGATCCGGTCGATGGCGGTGTCGGGATTGATCCTGCCCCCGAGCATCCCGCGGGCCGTCCGCTGGTCGTTCGAGGCGATGTCGACGAACGCCCCGGCCTCGGAAAAGATGTCCTCCGGCACGAACACCTCCTCGTCCCGGAAGCCCTCGCGAGCGACAACGAGCTGTACCTTCGTGTTCCCCAGGTTCATGGCCATAACTATCCCTTTTATAATGTTATACCCGGGAGTAAATAGCTGCCTGCCTGCTCTGACAGATCGAATACTGGATCCGCGAACATACCTTCCTGAACAATTGAAATTTCCCTGAGATCGCCGGTAGTAGCGCGCCGGATGTGATCAATGGCGATTGTTCCCCGTGCTTTATGTGGCTGTCCATGGCCTTTGTATACCTGCTCATTCTGGTAAAAGTTATTACACATGCCGCTCAATTTTTATTATCATGTACCTCGGAACGTTCGCGGACCCGCGGGGGGCGGTGGAGCAGGAGCTGTTTTACGCCCGGGAGAAGGGCTTCGACTTCATCGAGCTGAGCCTGGAAGGGCCGAAGACGACGCTGGAGCAGCTCACGCCCCGCATCGGGGAGCTGAACCGGCTGCGGGAGGAGCTGGGCATCTTCTACACGTGCCACACGCCCTGGGGCTGGAACGTCGGGAACCCGTACAGGACCATCCGCGACGCCACGGTGCAGCAGGTCTCCGACGTGATCGCTTTCGCCGAGCAGATCGAGGCCCGGCTCGTCACCGTGCACATGCACACCCGGTTCGGGCTGTTCGATAAGAAAGAGATGATCAAGTTCATGGCGGCCGGGATGTCGGCCCTGTGCGACCGTGCGGAGAAGAGCGGCATGGCCGTCATGGTCGAGAACGTGGACCAGAGCCCCGAGGACATGCGCCGCTTCTTCGAGCTGGAGCCGCGGGCGAAGTTCCACCTGGACGTGGGCCACGCCAACATGCTCTGCGCCAACGGCGCCAACATCTACCGCTTCATCGACGAGTTCAAGGACCGGCTGTACCACGTCCACGTCCACGACAACCGCGGCGGCCACGACCAGACCGGCGACCTCCACCTCGCGCTCGGCATGGGCAACATCGACTGGCCCAAAGTCGTGAAAGCCCTGAAAGACGCGGGTTACAATAAGACGGTCACCTTCGAGGTGTTCGGTAAGAACCGGCAGTACCTCGAGTACAGCAAAGAGCTGTTCAAGGATTTATTAGAGACCGTTTAGGCACTGAACCAGGCCGCTGGGCGCTGCGAACCCGGGCATCAGGCGCGGTTTAAGGCCGCGGAGAGCTCAGTTTCTCTTTCAGATTTCAGGCTATCGTCTATATATGAAACTGTGTATGCCTCTGCGTTCCATGAAAATTTTCCTTGTATAGGCTATGCGACTACTGTCACGCTCGCCAAGAGCGCCAGGAAGCCAAGAGCGCCAAGCCTATACAGATTATGTGATACGGCCTTAACTAATCAGTCCTTGGCGCTCCTGGCTACCTGGCGCCCTTGGCGAGCGTGACAGGAGTCGAATTGCATAGACAAGGCCAAATTTTCATTAGCGTTAACATGAAAATACCCATTTATCATATGCCGAGTTCTCTGCGCCAGTCTCTGCGTACTCTGCGAGTATCCAGTCTGCGCATGCCTGGAAACGGCATATTCACAAGAGTATTATCATGGCATAACAGGATCATCCTGATAACGCCCGGGGATGCAGGCGTGTATGGGTACTCGTATACTAGATGCTCGCAGAGTTCGCAGAGACGAGCGCAGAGTAAGCAGAGTCGTTATTTGGATCGGACGAATTTTTATTATCTCATACCAGACAAGGGGACATGTCATCTGCCGACTCTCTACGGCCTTTAACCAATCCTATCATTACCGTACGCGAGGTATAACAACCGTGCCCTCGTCATCGCCCAGTACTTCGCACTTGCCTTCGGCATATAGAAAAGCGGTCAACGCCGCGGCGCAGGCGTCGCGCTCGTGCTCGTTGTGCGCCGCCGGGAACGCCCGGGGCCCGAGGATGCGCAGGCTGGTGCGGGGGTGTACCTCGATGATCTCGTAACCCTGTAACCGTTCCTTCATCGCCTTCCCGCGCAGCGTGAGCTGTTTCATGAACGAGAAGCCGGGCGGGAACACGCGGTGGCCGCGGGCGATGAGCATGCGGTCGCACGTGCGGATCTTCCGCGGCCCGCAGCACGCGTCGTCGAAGCAGCAGCGGCCCCGGGGCAGGGTGAGCGGCGCGTCGATGGCGACGACCCGGGGGCGGCTTTCCTCGATAAAGGCGACGATCGCCTCGTCATCGTATAGCGTACGGCAGCCGAACCGGCGGCCGTCAAAAAGGCACAGTCCCGTCTGGTTTTTGGGCAGGGCGGCCAGGTCGATGCCGGCGAAGACGGGGCTTTTCATAACATGAACGTGAACGTATTCTCGTACGGCTTCGTGCTATAGTACTCGCCGTTACTGCCCCAGTGCATGTTGATGATCACCTTGATGAACTGCGAGACGCCGTGCGGGTCGGTGATCAGGCTGACGATCTTGTGCTCGCCCCGGGGGAGGTCGCCGACGCCGAACTCCTGGTAGATCAGCGTGTTCAGGTTCGTCTCGTCGATGACCGTCACGCCGAGCACGACGTTGGCCGCCAGCGAGTTGCCGTCGTTGACGACCATCAGGGTGATGTTCTCGAACTGCCGGCCGTCCCGGGTCTTCTGGTCGGTGACCACCCTCCAGTCCTCCGCCGACGTCAGGATTTTGACATCGTTGCTGGGCCTTGAGTTGGCCGGGACCGGCTCTGATACGGGCGTGGGCACGGCCGTGGGCGTGGGCGATACCGGCACATAGACCACGGTGGGCGTGGGGGACGTCCGGGCCCCCGGCAGTATCGTGCAGCCGCTCAGTGAGACGGCCGCCAGGATCGCGATGAATAGTGTGACGGTGATAATTTTTTTCATCTGTTGCCCCAGCTACTATAGGAAATTGCATCCAAGATATAAATATTGTGTCTGATCAACAGGCAACGGGGCTTTCGTGCGCTTTCATGAAAATGCCGGGCGTTACGACGATTGTGGCGGTCGTTGGCGGCTCTGGCGGTCGTTGGCGGCTCTGACGGTCGTTGGCGGCTCTGGCGGCCGCTCACGCGCGCGTGCGAAGGTACGATACAGGGCTTGCGACGATAGCCTCGGCCCGTTTTCATCATTAATGCCTGGCCAAACCCCGGGTCATCGATCGACTCTCTGGAGCGTGTGGCTCCGGGACAGGCCGGAGCGTGGCGGCTCTCCCCGGCGTGGACGGCCCCGGCGGCGACGGAAGAGGGCACCGGCACGAAATGATTATTAAACTTGTACGCCCTTCTGATCATACACGAAAGGGGAACACCATGACGGAGATCAAGAACCGGGCCAAGTTCGGCATTCCCGACCTGGACGCCGCGCTCGACGGCGGCATCCCGCGGGGCTCGCTCGTCCTGCTGGAAGAGGACACGGGCGCGAAATCGAGCATCCTGCAGTCGAAGTTCGTCGCCGAGGGGCTGCTCAACAACGAATTCTGCTACATCTTTAACATGGAGCACCCGCCGGCGGCCATCGTCAACTCGCTGAGCGTCTACGGCCTGGAGCCGGAGGAGTACATCGCCAACGGCCAGTTCATCGTTATCGACGGGTTCACCGACGCCTTCGGGTGGGGCGAGTTCCAGTCCCGGTGGAAGTACGTCTGCCACGACCTCTCGAGCATCAAGGACGTCCATGACGTGGTCAAGCAGGCGACGTCGGAGGTCCAGCCGTACAATAACATGCGGGGCATCGTGGACTCGCTGACGACGCTGCTGCTGGCCAGCGACTCGGAGCGGGCCATCCTGAACTACATCCACCACCAGATGGCCACCCAGAAGAACTACGGGACCACGTCGCTGTTCACCATCCACATGGGCGCGCACCGGCCGGAGCTGATCAAGGCGCTGGAGCACATCGTGGACGGCGTCATCTGGGTCTCCAAGGTGGACATGGAGGACGAGCCCCGCGACGTGATCCAGATCAGGAAGCTCCGGGACTCCCGGTACTCGCCGCGCATGTACTACTTCAACGTGGACGAGAATAGCGCCGGCCTGCAGGAAATGAAAAAGAAAGATGACGACGACTGAGACGGGGCACCCTCCTTTGCGGGTCGTCTTCCTCGGTACCAACGGCTGGTACGACAACCGGGCCGGAAACACCATTTGCGTGCTCATCGAGTGCGGGGACCGGTACGTCGTCCTGGACGCGGGCAACGGCATCCACAAGATGGACGCTGCGTTGCAGAAGCGGAAGCCGGTCGACCTGTTCCTGAGCCATTTTCACCTCGATCACATCGTGGGCCTTCACACGCTGGTCCGGCTGGACCTGTCCGCGGGCCTGCGCATCTTCGGCCAGGCCGGGGCCCGGGAAGCGCTCGGGAACATCCTGCGGCAGCCATACACGGTGCCGCTGGGGGAAATGCCCTTTAAGGCCGGCGTGTTCGAGCTGCCGGACGAGCGCGCGCTGGCCCCTTATCTCAAGGACGTCCGGCCGCTGGTCCACGCTGCGCCGTGTATCGGGTTCCGGTTCGAGATCGAGGGCCGGACCATCGCCTACTGCACGGACACCGGCATGTGCAGCAACCTGATCGAACTGGGCCGGGGCGCCGACCTGCTCATCACGGAGTGCTCGGCCCTCGACGGGCAGCGGCGGGACTCGTGGCCGCACCTGTCGCCGCAGGACGCGGTGGCCGTGGCCCGGGAGACGCAGGCGAAGCGGGTGGCGCTGGTGCACTTCAACGCCTCGCTGTACCCGACCGTGGAAAGCCGGGTCGCCGTGCAGGAGCAGGTGGCCCGGGAAGCGGATAACATCATCGTTGCTTTCGATGATATGGTGCTCGAGCTATAGGCTTCATTTTCTTATGATGGTCAGCCCCATGTAAGCGATATACCCGGCACAGACGAGGCCGATCAGCCCTGCGGCGATCGCGGCGACGTTGAGGCCCGGCCGGGTAAGCTCCACGCCTGTGGCCAGCGGGGTCGGGAGGACGGTCGGGCTTCGGGTCGGCGCCGGCGTCGGGGTAATCACCGGCGAGGGCGTGGCTTTTTTATTAGCTTCAGGCGTGACGATTGGCCCGGGCGCGGGCGCAAGGGTCGGCTGGAAGTCCGTGCTCTCGTAATGGGCCACCGGTGGCGGCGCAGGTGTCGGCCCCGGCGACGGGGTGGGCGAGGGGGAAGGCGTGGGCGAAGGCGAAGGTGATGGCGTGGGCGAGGGCGACGGGCCCGGAGTGACTGTCACTGTCGGTTTCGGTGTCGGTGACGTGGCAGGAGCCGGCGTCGGAGTCGGAGTGGGCTCCGGCGTGGCGGTCGGTTCAGGAGTCGGTGAGGGTGACGGTGAAGGTGTCGGCGTCACAGTCGGCTCCCCCGTCGGTTCCGGCGTGGCGGTCGGGGTCTCGGTCGGTTCCGGTGTCGGCGTCGGTTCCTCAGTGGGTGTCGGCGTCGGTGTGGGAATCAGTGTCGGTTCCGGTGTCGGCGTCGGCTCCGCGGTTGGATCCGGTGGCAGGGTGGGCACAGGATGCCCGGTCGGTTCTGGCGTTACCGAAGGGTCCGACAGGTCGAAACTGAAGTAAAAGTAAATCCTGAAGAACCATTGTATAACGTCATCATATTCGGAGTCATCCTGGTCGTCGGCTGCCGCGACAACCGGTGACAGGCATGCCAGCGTAATAACGGTGATAGCAAGGGCCATGGCGATGGTTTTCGCTTTCTTTTGCGTTATAAGACCTCCGGGCTCCCGTGGCCTGCCGGCGCATTGCGAGGCAGGCTATGTGATAACAAGTACTTTACCGGCAGGCATATATATCTTACTATTTAAATAATTAATATGTTATATAAAAATTGAGAGCGCCCCGTCCCAGACAGCCTGGGCCACCGGCGCGAATACCGGCACGAGGTGGGCGATCAGCCCGCTGACGGCCAGCGCCAGCAGGACCGTGAGCATCGTGATCTTGAGCGTATCGCTCCAGCCCAGCACCCGCTTCAGCATGGTAATGGAGGCCAGGCAGGGCATGTAGATGGTTGTGAACACGGCGAACACGTACATCTGGAGCGGGGTCATGACGGCCTCGAACTGCCACGTCCCGGCCATCACGGCCAGCGTCTCCAGCGCCATCTCTTTCCGGAGGATCCCGAAGATCAGCGCTGTCGCCGTGAAGTCGGGCAGCCCCAGCCATCCCTGGATTACCGGCGCCAGCACCACGTTCATCAGGTCCAGGAAGCCGACGTACTGGAGCACCCCGAGCAGCGCGCTGCCGACGATCAGCAGCGGGAACGCCACCACGATGAACTCCTTCATCTGCATCCACGTCTTGTCGATCACGTCCTTCATCCCCGGCACCCGCAATGGCACCATCTCCAGTACGAAGCCTGTCTCTTCGCCCCTGACGGCCCGCCCGAGGATGAAGCCGATCAGCACGATCAGCCCCAGCATCAGCAGGTAGATCGACAGCCCCGCCCAGATGGACACGAAGTTGGCCACCAGGCCCAGGATGACGATGCTGCGGGCCGAGCAGGGCACCATGCAGACCAGCGTCGCGGTGATGACGCGCTCCCGGCGCGTCTGCAGCGCCTTCGTGGACATGATCGCCGGCACGCTGCACCCGAAGCCGAGGATGAGCGGGATCATGGCCCGGCCGTGCAGCTTGAACCGGTGCATGATCTCGTCCAGCAGGAACGCCGCCCGGGTCAGGTAGCCAGAGTTCTCCAGCACGGCCATGAGGACGTAAAACGTCGCGATGTACGGGACCACGATGCTCAGGCCCGCCTGGATGCCGATGAGCGTGTACACGACCACTGTGCTCAGGAACGGGTGGGGGCCCAGCGCCATCCGGGCAGGCTCGATGACGTACCGGTCCAGGCTGCCGCCGATGATCTCCTCCAGGTACCCGCCGATGATGAACACGGCGAGCAGCATGCTCAACATGATCGCGACCAGGATCAGGAAGCCCCATCTCCGGCTGATCAGCAGCGTGTCGATGCGGTCTTTCAGCGTCATTTCCGCTTCTGGGCGGCTCCGCATCACGGCCTTGGAGATCAGGCCGGCGTCGCTGTACCGGTTGCCGGCGAGGATCTCGGCGATGTCCGTCTCGTGGCTGCGCTCGATCTCTTCCCGTGCGATGGCCGCTGTAGTGATCGCTTCTTCCGGATAGTCGCCTCCTTCGGGGCCCCGGGACAGCAGGAGCACCGCCTCGTGCCGCGAAAGCCCGAGCGCCATGAGGCTGGCGATAAACGTCTCGACGTGGCGGTCGTACCTCACGTGCCGCTGTCCCTCCGGGGCGGGCGGCGCGCCGAACTCGTGCATCAGCTCTTCCAGCCCGACGCCCTTCCGGGACGAGGTGGGCACGACCGGCGCGTGCAGCAGGCTGGCAAGCTGCTCCGCGTCGATCTCCACGCCGATCTGCCGCGCATCGTCGATCATGTTGAGCGATACGATCACCGGCGTGTCCAGCTCCAGCAGCTCGAGGGTGAGATACAGGTTCCGCTCCAGCCGGGTGGCGTCGATCACGTTCAGGATGACGTCCGGCCTTTCCTCGCGCAGGTACTTGAGGACCGTCTGCTCTTCGGTCGTGTTGCCGTCGAGCGAGTAGACCCCGGGCAGGTCAGAGAGGTCCAGGCAGATCCGGTCGTGGCAGACCCGGCCGTGGGCCACCTCCATGGTGGTGCCGGGGTAGTTCGAGATCAGCACGCCGATGCCGGTGAGCCGGGAGAAAAGGGTGCTCTTGCCCACGCTGGGGTTGCCGATTAGCGCGACCTTGAGGGGACCGGGAGTCTTCATCACATCACTTTACAGACCAGTATCTTGTGGGCGATGTCCCTGCCGATGGCGATTTCCGCGCCCTTGATCCGGACGAGCAGGCTGTTCGACGGGAGCTTCTTTTTGATGGAGACGAGCACGTCGGGGAGGAAGCCGAGCGAGAGCAGGTAGTCCTTCGTCGAGCTGTCCACGGTGACGATCTTGATGATTGCCTCCTCACCCTCTTTCATCTCCGAGAGGGGCGTGCACATTTCGGCCTTCTCGCAGCAGGGGCCCTTCGGGATCGCGTGGGCGTCCGGGCATAAGCGGGGATGGCCGAGGTAGGCGCATATCTTCTCGACCGTGCTCTCCGAGATGGTGTGCTCCATCTCGCAGGCCTCCTCGTGGGCCGCGTCGACCTCGACGCCGAGCGTGTCCACGAGGAACGTCTCCAGGAGCTGGTGCTTCCGCTCGATCTGCTGCGCCTGCTCCCGGCCGGACGGGGTCAACAGCGCGCCTTCATAAGGGGCGTATTCGACGAGCCCCTGGTCCCGCAGCTTCAGGAGCATCTCGCTCACGCTGGGCGGCTTGATGGCCATGGCCTGCGCGATGTCCCGGGTCTTGGCCCGCCGGCCGTCCCGCGTCAGGTACAGTATGGTTTCCAGATATTCTTCGGCGATGTTCTTTCTCATTCTGATCACGAACTTTTTAGGCGTACCTAATTAGGTGTACCTAATAATAAATATTTTTCGCATCAGCGCAGCGTGGGGGCCTGAGCACCAGGACCCCGATCTGGCAGTTCTTGCCGCATCACGCGAAGAAGAAGCCTCTGAAGTTTTATTTCCATAAAATCAATGATAGTAGCGGATGCTGATGGCGATGGAAGGTGGCACTACCGTGACAGTCCCGGAAACGCCGGAGAAGGCCGGCCTCAGCAGCGATGAGGCGGCGCAGAGGCTCGGGGAATTCGGCCCCAACGTGATCGAGAAAGCGAAAGAGGTTAACATCCTGACCATCGCGATCAAGGAGATCACCGAGCCCATGATCTTGCTGCTGCTGGCCGTCGGCGTCCTGTACAGCATCTGGGGCAGCATCGAGGACGCCGCCATCATTACCGTCGTCATCCTGCTGCTCATCTCGGCCGAGGTGTGGAACGAGTACCGGGCCAAGAAAGCGATCAACGCCCTGTCCCGGCTGGCCGCGCCCCGGGCGAAGGTGATACGAGACGGGAACTCCGTGGTCGTCGATACGGCAGAGGTCGTGCCGGGCGACGTGCTCATCATCACGGCAGGTACCCAGGTAGCGGCGGACGCGCGGGTCGTGACCTCTTACGGCGTCCAGGCCGACGAGTCCATGCTGACTGGAGAGTCGATGCCCGTCGGGAAGGAAGAGGGCGATGCCCTGTTTGCCGGCACACTGGTGACCTCCGGCGAGGGTAAGGCCCGCGTCACCGCCACGGGCCGGCGCACCCGGATGGGCGAGATATCGACGGCGGCCCGCGAGATCAAGGAGCCGAAGACGCCGCTGCAGCGCTACATGAAGTCCCTGGCCATGAAGCTCGTCGGCGTCGCGCTGTTCTTCAGCGTGGCCATCCCGCTGCTGGGCCTGCTGCGCGGGTGGAACCTCCAGCAGATGGTCCTGACGTCCCTGTCGCTGGTCTTCGCCACTGTGCCCGAGGAGTTGCCGATGATCATCACCATCGTGCTGGGCGTCGGCGCGCTGCAGCTCTCGCGAAAAAACTTTTTGGTGAAGAAGATCAAGGCCGCCGAGGTGCTGGGCAACGCCACCGTCATCCTCACTGACAAGACCGGCACGATCACGGAGAACCGCATGCACGTGGCCTCCGTGTACCCGCCGGATAAAGAGAAGGATGTACTGGCATCTGCCGCCGGGGCGCTGAGCGACACGTCTGCCTCGCCGACCGACCGGGCCATCGCCGAAAGGTTCGGACAGGCGGGCCTGCCCCCTGCCGCCGGGCGCATCGTCCGGCAGCGCAGCTTCGGAAACGGCCGAAAGACGCGCGCCGTGCTCCGGGCGGACGGAGGCACCTATGAGCTGTACCTGACCGGCGCGCCGGAAGAGGTCGCCAGGGCGTCGCAGGACCTGCCGCCGGGCGTCACCGCAGTGCTGGAGGGCGAGGCGCGTAAGGGCCGGCGGGTCGTTGCGGTCGCGCGGAAGACCGTTCCGCCCGGGGAGAAAGACGCGCCTTTCGCTTCCCTGGAGCAGGGGATGACGCTGCAGGGCCTGGTATCGATCGAGGACCCGCCGCGCCCGGGGGTGAAAGAGGCCGTGGCCCGGGCGCGGACGGCGGGCGTCCGGACGATCATGGTGACCGGCGATCACCCGAAGACGGCCCAGGAGATCGCCGCCAGCGTCGGCATCCCGGCCGATCAGGTGATCACCGGCGAAGAGCTGCGCCGGATGTCCGGCCGCGGCCTCGACGAGGCGGTCCGGCAGGTCTCGGTCTTCGCGCGGACGACGCCTGAGGACAAGTACCGGCTGGTCCGGGCGCTGCGCAACGACGGCCAGGTCGTGGCGGTCACCGGCGACGGCATTAACGACGCGCTGGCGCTGAAAGGGGCGGACATCGGCATCGCCATGGGGGTGAAGGGCACCGACGCGGCCAAGGAGGCGGCCGATATCGTGCTCGCCGACGACAACTACAGCACCATTACCCACGGCATCTTCGCCGGCCGCCGGTTCTTTGACAACCTCAGCAAGGGCGTGAAATACTATCTCGCGGTCAAGCTGGCGCTGATCGGCGTGTTCCTGCTGCCGGTGCTGGTCGACGTGCCGTTCCCGTTCTCGCCCATCAACATCATCCTGCTCGAGCTGTTCATGGACCTGATGGCGTCGACCACCTTCGTGATCGAGCCGGCCGAGCGGAACATCTACACGCGCCCGCCGCGCGACGCGAAGCGGGACCTGTTCGACGTCGACATGATGAAGGCGATCGCCGTCTCCGGTCTCAGCATGTTCGCGGCGGTCAGCCTACCGTACTTCGCCGCCCTCCACGCCGGCCTGCCTCTGCAAACCGCGCAAACGCTCGCGTTCACCGCGTGGATGGTGGGGCAGGTGACCCTGGCATTCGTCATGCGTTCGACCCATGAGCCGCTTGCCAGCCTGGGCCCGTTCTCGAACAAGGCGCTCGACCTGATGATGCTCTCGGTCCTCGCGTTCCTCGCCGTCGCGCTGGGCGTGCCGGCGGTCGGCTCATACCTCAAGCTGACGCCCGTCACGCCGGTGCAGCTGGCCGTCGTCGCGGTCTTCGCCTTCTGTGCGATCTTCTGGCAGGAGATCATCAAGGCATTGAGGTTCCGCGCGACCCGCCAGGCCTGAAGCAAAATATTTATTTCTCCCCGTCTTTACTTACCCACGAGGCTGTCGATCATGGATTTTTCTGTCATCGTGCCGGCGCTGAACGAGGAAAAGCGCATACGGCAATGCCTGGACTCGGTCAGGGCCCAGCGCACCGATCACACCTATGAGCTGATCGTCTCCGACTCGGGCAGCACCGACCGTACCGTGGCGATCGCCCGGGAGTACACGGATAAGATACAAGTCTGCAGCGAGCGCGGCACCGCCCGCGCGAGGAACGAGGGCGCAAAGCTGGCGACCGGCGACATCCTGGTCTTCATCGACTCGGACACCGCGATCGCCCCGGACTACCTGGAGACCGTCTGGGACGCGTTCCAGGATAAAGAGCTGCTCGCATGTTCGTGTGCCTTTAAGTTCAGCCGGCGGAGCCCGAAGCTCCTGCTCGCGGAAGAGGTGACCAACACCTACTACGTCGCCCGGAGCGCGTTCCGCGGGACGACGCTGCCCGGCTTCAACGTCTGCATCCGCCGGGACGCCTTCGAGAGGGTTGGCGGCTTCCGCCTCTGTCACCTCGAGGACCTGGACATGAGCATCAAGCTCCGGAGCATGGGCCGCACCCGGTATCTGCCCCGCCGCAAGGCGATCACTTCTTCCCGGCGCCTGGAGCAGGACGGGATCCGCGGCACGCTTAAGTACTACACGGACCTGTTCGAGCAGACCCAGGGCAGGCGTCTCGGCTTCCAGCTGATCAAGCTCCACCGGACCGAGTACGACGACTACGTGCATCGCGATTAAGCACTGGATACGGGTGGCACAGAGTAGTGTATTCCAGAAACCGGTTTTGAACGGCCCGGGCGAACTGAGGCAGCCGCGTTCTCGCGCGCGCATGCGCCTGCAGGCCGTACTGGCAACCCCGCTTCTTCCGCCGGCACACACTGATTTTTAACTAGTAATTCGAGACAAAGGCTGCTTTGTGCCCATCGTGCCCTTTATGCCCGATGCCCGTGGAGAGAAAAAGGTTTTATTTGCTTTATTATTCTAAACCGCCCGGTAATAAAGTATTTCCTGCATGTGCGGAGACCCCCACATAGCTTAAATATTGGTTGTCACTTAGATCATTATTAATATTCCAGGGAGTTGGTCCTATGGTCACCAGGAGTAAAAAGCCCGAGGCAGACGCCGCCCCGAAGAAGGCGTCCAAACCGAAGGCAGCCGCTAAGCCCAAAGCGGCAGCCACGAAGACGGCCGCGAAGAAGACGGTCGCTAAAGCGACTAGCGCTAAAGCGACGAGCGCAAAGGCCTCCCCGAAGAAGGCCGCCGTGAAGAAGGCCGCCGTGAAGAAGGCTGCGCCCGAGAAGGCGACGACCGGGGCTGCGGCAAAGAAAACTACTGAGGTTGTTAAGGTTCCGGAAGGCCGGAAAGTCGGCGACATGATTTATAACGATGAGCTATTAGAGTCGATGGCAGAGATCATCCTGCTGGGGAGCGACGGTGTGAGCCAGTCGGCGCTGCCCGAGATCAAGAAGCAGCTGTTCGACTACGACATATATCGCGTGGCCTGGCTGACGGATGATGAGATCATCGGCCTGGCGAAGAGCCTGAACGTGCCGGAGGCGGCACTCCTCGCGGTGCGCCAGAGCGCGCAGGTCTTCGTCGGCATCGCCGAGTCGCACAACTCCGTCCGGGCGTTCATTGATAAGATGCTCGAGGCCGGCGAAAAGGATACGGTCAAGGTCACCCTTAAGGCCGCGCCAGAGTGCTGCGAGAGCTTCCTGCTGCTCTTCTGAGCTTTTTCGGGCCGGAAACGGCCCCCATCACTTTTATGTATATGAAGCTCCTCTGTTAGCAACAATGGTCGCGACGTCGAAGATGTTTTGCCCGAAATGCGGGAAGGAAACGGAAGAAGAAGGTCTCTGTAAGGCCTGCTTTGAGGAGCGGTACGTCGTCTTCGAGGTGCCGCAGGTCGTCGAAGTGAGGGTCTGCGCCAAGTGCCCGTCCTACAAGATCGGCGACCTGTGGGTGGACACGAACATCTTCACCTACGAGGAGCTGGCCAAAAAGGCGACCTCCAGGACGGTCCGGCTGGCGCTCTCCGTCAGCAAGGAGGTCAGCAACCCCCAGGTAACCGTCGTGCCCGAGTTCGTCGGCCCGCAGGTGCTCAAAGTCCGCGTCGCGGTGGCGGGCGAGATCGCCGGCCGGCAGGTGTCCACCGAGGCCGACGTCGAGGCCCGGGTGCGGAAGGAGACCTGCGACGTCTGCTCGCGGATCGCCGGCGGCTACTACGAGGGCATCATCCAGGTCCGGGCGCAGGACCGGTTCCCCACGAAGGAGGAGGTGAACCGGTGCCTGAAGATCGTGGAGAGCACCTTCTCCCGGGCCGCGAAGGCCGGCGACCGGCTGGCCTTCATCACCGACGTGTTCCCGCTGCCCGAGGGCGCGGACGTCTACATCGGCTCCAGCACCTGCGCCCGGCAGGCGTCCCGGGCCATCGTCGACGAGTTCGGCGGCACCGTCACGGAGGCGCCGAAGCTGGTCGGGGCGAAGGAAGGCAAGGACCTTTACCGCATTACCTTCGCCGTCCGGCTGCCCGCCATCGTCGCGGGGGACATCGTCCGGATGCGAAAACAGGTGGTGCTCGTCGAGAAGCTCGGCAAGCGCGTTCAGGGCGTCGACCTGGCCACCGGGCAGCCGACCTCGGCGATGGAAGACGTGAAGCTGGAGAAGATCTCCGACCGGTCGCAGGCGGTCAGGACCGTGCTGGTCTCAGGGGACGCAAGCTCGGTCCAGATCCTTGACCCGGAGACCTACCAGGCGATCACGATCAGGCGGCCGGCCTTCCTGAAGCGGGAGCCCGGCGAAGAGGTCTGGGCCGTGAAGACCCCCGAGGGCGTCTTTCTGCTGCCCGGTGGTAGCCGTGGGAAAGAATAACGCCAAGCTGGCGAACAAAAACCGCGGCAAGCCCATACCCTCCGAGGCGCTGAAGCTGCTCTTAAACGATCTCACCCCGCAGGAAGAGGCCGCCCTGCCCCGGGGCTGGCAGGTGATCGGCGAGGTCGTCCTCGTGCACGTGCCGGACGTCCTTCAGCCCCGGAAAGGCGAGATCGGCCGGGCTCTTTTAAGCATGTACCCGCGCTGCAAGACCGTCGTCGAGACGAAGCGCATCGCCGGCGAGTTCCGCCAGCCGGTCGTCGAGGTCATCGCCGGCGACGGCACCGAGACCATCCACAAAGAGAACTACGTCTTATTCCGGCTGGACGTGGCGCAGGTCATGTTCAGCCAGGGCAACTTCTACGAGCGCCGGCGCATGAGCACCGTCGGCCAGGGCGAGCACGTCGTGGACATGTTCGCCGGCATCGGCTACTTCACCCTGCCCATGGCCGTGCACGCAAAGCCCCGGCGCATCGACGCGATCGAGCTGAATCCCGTCTCTTATCAATACCTGATCGAGAACATCCGGCTCAACCACGTCGAGGGCATCGTCAACCCCATCCCCGGCGACTGTCGCGACAAAGCACCAGTCGGGGTAGCGGACCGAGTGATCATGGGCTACGTCGGCACCACCCAGGAGTACCTGCCCTGGGGCATACGGGCCCTCAGGCCGGGCGGCATCCTCCACTACCACGAGACCACGCCGGAAAAGCTGGTGTTCGAGCGGCCGATCCGGTACGTGAAAGAGGCAGCGGCGGCCCAGGGCAGGGGCGCCGAGATCGTGACCACGATCAAGGTCAAGAAGTACTCGCCGGGCGTCTGGCACGTCGTAGTGGATGCGAAAATAGATTGATCGAACAGCTAATAAGTCTGTTTTAGACAAAGCTGCCAGTCTATATTTCCGGGCTTGCCCGTCGATCATCCGCGTGACCGGCCCGATAGAGTCTATAGTCTCGGCTGCCGGTAATTCCCCTGATTACCTTGCCGCCGTCGCCTCTTCTCCTCCTCCTTTCTCCTGTGGCAGCTGCCTGAAGCAGAGGTACCAGTCCACGCAGCGGTATTCCTTGCCGGCGCCTTCCACGCGCTCCCTGGCGGCACCGCAGGAGCCCGGGGGCGGGACGATGACCTCGTCGCCGGGCCGCCAGTCGGCTGGGGTGGCCACTCCGTACCGGTCGGATGTCTGCATGGCGACGAGAAGCCGCTTGATCTCGTCGAAGTTTCTCCCGTTGGACAGAGGGTAGTAGATCAAAGCCCTCATCTTTGACTCAGGATCGATATAGAACACGGCCCGGACGGCCTTGGTGTCGCTGGCGCTGGGCTGCAGCATCCCGTACTTTTTAGCCACGTCCATCTTCAGGTCCGCGATGACCGGGAAGTTCACCTGCATGTGGCTCATGCCCCGGAACTCGACCTTTTCCTGGATGTTGCGCAGCCACGCGATATGGCTGTAGGTGCTGTCGATCGACAGGCCGATCAGCTCACAGTTGAGCCCTTTGAGCTCGTCCTGCATGGAGGCGAAGGTGACGAACTCCGTGGTGCAGACGGGAGTGAAGTCGGCCGGATGGCTGAACAGGATCACCCATTTTCCCTTGTAGTCATCAGGGAAATTGATCGGGCCCTGGGTGGTCTCTGCATGGAAAGATGGCGCCGTCTCGCCTATCAACGGGATACGGCCAGTCTCAACGCTACTTACATTATTGCTCATGATGTAACATACATTCAATCATAATTATAATAATATGCCAAATAATTGACTATCGGTTACAGGGTGGAGCATATGACTCACGTACCAGCTGTCGCACAGGATACATTACAGGTTAATGTCGCTGCCTGCCAGCGATGGCAAATAGCGCCAGCGCCGTTATCGTGAAAAGCGCCGTGAAGCCCGGCGTCCCGGCCGGCGGAGGGAGGGATGACGGACTGGCCTGCGGGGTCGCGGTCGGCCCGGGCGCCGGCGTCGGCGTGACCTGCCCGAACCGATCGCTCACCTCGAGCGAGACCAGCCTCCCGGCGCCCGACTCGTATACCCACAGCGTGCCGCTGTCATCCGTCTCGATGAAGACCGGGGCGGTGCCTTCGCCCAGCACGGCCGCAGCCCATTCGCCGCTGTCGGGCAGGAACCGGACGGCCCGGCCGTTCTTCACGTCCGTGAGCCAGACGGCGTCGTCG
>MVRA01000166.1 GCA_002067315.1 Methanocella sp. PtaU1.Bin125
GGCACGGGGGTCGCGGAAGGCCAGGAGTGCCCCTCTTCCCGCCCGAAGTAATAGTACATCAGCCCGGCGGCCGCGACGTAGAGCGTGCAGGTGATCACGAAGGGCAACGTGTAGTTATTGCCGGCCATCAGCTGCCCGCCCAGGTAGGTGCTCGCGGCGATGGCGAAGCTCTGGCCCATGGACATGAGCCCGACGGCATACCCGCGCTCTTCCGGCCGGATGATCTCCATCTGCAGGCTGGTGGTCGCCGGGGCGGCCATGTTCATCAGGAGCATCCGCATGATGTACGCGGCCGATGCGACCAGGAAGCTGCTGGTGATGGCCAGCAGTATCAGGAACGGTATCGAGGCGATCTGCGTCAGGACGGCGGACCGGGCCCGGCCGACCTTCCCGGACAGCCACGGTATCGCGATGAAGCCCGCCACCATGAACATGCTGGCGACCGCGAAGACGAGGCCGGTGCCGAAGACGCTGGCATGGACGATTTTCGTGAAGTATACGTTGAAGTAAGGCACGATCATCCCCGATCCGGCCCCGATGATGACGCTGATCAGCGTAAACTTTAGCACGACGAGGGAGGGCTTCAGCCTGATCGAGGCACTGCGGGTCCGGTGGCCCGTGTGCTTGTTCCCTTTCAGGAAAAGCAGCAGCGTCCACCCGAACGCCAGCAGCATCAGCGAGAACAGCATGGTGAGCCGGTACCTGTCGCCTGATATCTGCAGGTACGGCCACAGGTAAGGCAACACGCCCCCGGCGGCGAAGCCGACCACGGACGCCGCCCACGACAGGGCCGAGCTGGCGCTGAAGACGTGGGTCATCCCTCCGGTCTCGCTGTTCTCCGTGAGGAACGGCGTGGCGCAGACGAGGCTGATCTGCCCGAAGATGCCGCTGACCGCAGCGGAGAGCAGCAGAACCGGCGGAGACGAGGAGACGAACAGGGGGATCATTGTCACGATGGAGAGCATGCCACAGACGACCAGGATGGCCTTATGACTGAACCGGTCGCACAGCATGCCCGCGGGAATGGAAGCCAGCGCGGACGCGAGCAGTGTCACCGAGAGCAGCAGGCCCAGAAAGCCCGTGTCGAAGCCCATGCGCAGCACGTACAGGTTGAACACGACGCCGTAGATGCCCGAGTAGATGCCCGTGATGAACGTCTGGGCCAGGAACAACCGGACATTCGTGTTGAAGCCGCAGAAGCTTCGTATGTATTCTCCTATCATAGTCACCTCAGAGTTCCTCCGACATTTCTACGGTGTAGGGTTAAATCCTTCTGCTTGCTTTTATTGAGCAAATAAAACTGTTACAACCATCAGAAGTATAAACAGAGGTGATGTATGCGTCTTTATTGCAAAATTAGATATTAATACGGTTTTTTATAGCCTGATTAGCCCAAAATGTAATGAATGTTTATATTTATAAAAATGGTATGATAGATTAAAGTTGGTGATACAATGGATGGTCTTATCTGGTTAGCTGTGGTCTTTTTAGTCCTGGCGCTGGTCGCGTACGTCCTCGGGGCCAGGGGAATCGCAGGGTTCAGTATGGATATAGCAAAGTGGCTGGTCATCATTTTCGTGATCCTGGCCGTGCTGGTGATTCTCTTCGGCGGAAGGATCCTGCTCCCGGCAATGCTGATGATCTAAAAACTATTTTTATTTCCGTCTCCTTAGCCGTCGCCACCGGCCAGTCCGCCGCTTCAGCCTTCCCGGCCGGCGATACGGCCGGGGCCCGCGATCTTGCATCCGGTACACCCGGTCAGCGATAAAGCGGCAGCCCCATAAATACAGACAAGTACAAATAGTGAGAGATATTATTCATAATCGAAGCGCAGGGAGTGGTATCTCTACGCACGGGAATCGGCGTGTCATACGCCGATAACGGGATGGATGGAGCATAAAAAGTGTTAGACAGTACATTATTGTTATGGATCCTGCTGATCCTGGGGCTGGGCAAGCTCCTCGGCATGATCGCAGAACGTTTCGGGTTCCCGTCGATCATCGGCGAGCTCCTCGTCGGCATTGTCCTGGGCCCGATGGCGCTTGGCATCATCACCCCCGCCGGGGATAATATCGTCAACTGGGAAAACCTGGCCGTGCTGGCTAACCTCGGCGTCATGTTCATGATGTTCATCATGGGGCTCTCTATCAACATGGAGACCGTGATGAAGAACAACGCCCGCAGCGCCACCGCCATCACGCTCATCGGCGCCTCGCTGGTCTTCCTCGGGGCGGCGGCCGCCACGCTGATCATCGACCTGGCCATGGGACAGGAGCTGTACTTCTCGATAGCCCAGGCATGCATCGTGGGCGTAGCGCTCACCTCGACCTCCACCGTCATAGGCTTCCGCTATCTGAGCGAGATCGGCGACCGGTTCTCGAACGTGTTCAAGACCCTCGTCGCCGTCGAGGTCACGGACGGCATATTCTCCATCGTCCTGCTGGCCGTATTCCTCTCGGTGCTGGGCGCGTTTACCGGCATGGTCAACGGGGGCAATGTGGACATCGGCCAGTTCCTCCCCGTGATCGGCTGGAAGGCGTTCACGCTCCTGATGCTGGTGATCGGCTTCATGATCTTCGTCATCAAGTTCGGCGGCCGGGTGGCCAACTGGCTGCTGGGCGTCTCCCGGAAGACCGGCGAGGACCAGTCGATCATCACCCTCTCGCTGATCATCCTCTTCGCCGTGGCAGCCCTGAGCGACTGGCTCGAGCTCACCGCCGTCATCGGCGCTTTCCTGGCCGGCGCCATCCTGGCCGGCTCCCCGTTCAGCGAGACCGTGATCGCCCCGAAGATCAAGGCCGTCGGCTACGGCCTGTTCATCCCCATCTTCTTCGCCTTCACCGGCCTCCAGATGGACTTCGGCGCCATCCTCGGCGGCGCGGCGCTCCAGCTGCCCGCCGGCATCGGCATACCATACTATCTGATCCTGTTCGTCCTCCTGCTGGCCGCCGTCATCGCCTTCAAATATATGGGCGCGATCATGGGCTGCACCTACGCCGGCGGCTTCAAGCTCAAGGACGCCCGCAAGATCGGCTGCTCCGCCATCTGCGTCGGCGAAGACACCCTCGTCATCGCCCAGATAGGCGCCATGGTCATGTTCACGGCCGGCATGCCCCTGATCACGCCCGCCATCTTCTCGGTACTGGGCCTGCTCATCATCGTGACCTCCGTCCTCACCCCGCTGCTCCTGAAATGGGCGTTCAGCGTGAACGAGACGCCCCTGATGGCCACCCAGCGCAGCGGAGGCGCCCGGAGCAAACGGAGAAGCATTTAGCCCTGCCGGCAGGCGCTTCACACGACCGCCCCGGCAGGCCGCAACGCCCTGTCGGGCGAAAATATTATATGCCATCAGCGCAATTAGGATTCTGCATCACAGGTAATGCGCCGGTAGTGTAGTGGTTATCACTATGGCTTGCCAAGCCATAAACTCGGGTTCGATCCCCGACCGGCGCATAGATTGTTTTGAGGGCTCCCGGGAACTTTTACAAAAGTTCCCTGGGTCGCGACACTAAACTCATGTGCCGAAGGCACCGTTTAAGGAACGTTTTTGAAGGGGTGCAAGGGGGAACTTTTTTCCAAAAAGTTCCCCCTGTACGCTTAGCCTTAAAAAGTATGATCTCTTAGCCCGGCCCCCGTCATGCGTCGCAGCCTCACCCCCGAAATCCAAGGCTGCCGCCGGCCCCCGCGCGCCTGCGTTCCCCGGGCCCACCCCGCCGCCGTGCGGTTTCCATAAACCGCTCCAAAGCCTTAACACGCCCGCATACGAGTATTACCCGGGATTCGGATGAAAATGATGGAGCAGGAGAAGATAGAAAACGGTGTCAACGTCACGCGACTCTTCAGCACGATCGAGACGATTAGAGAGACCCCGGATATAGCAAAATTCAAGTTCCGGGCCACCAACCGGTGGATCAACGGCACCCATAACCAGGCGTCGGTCAAGGACTTCTTCGGGGCAGGGAAGGAAGACGATACCCGCACACAGCCTTTTGTGTTCGACGAGGACGAGCCTGCGGTCCTGCTGGGTAAAGACATGGGCGCTAACCCGGTCGAATACGTCCTGGTCGCGCTGTCCGGGTGCCTGACCACCAGCCTGGTCGCCCATGCGGCTGCGCGAGGGGTGAAGCTGGACGCGGTCGAGTCCCGGCTGGAAGGCGATCTCGACGTGCGCGGCTTCCTGGGCATGACGGACGAGGTCCGGAGAGGCTACCGGAACATCCGGGTGACCTTCCGGATCAAATCCGACGCGCCCAGGGAAAAGCTCCAGGAGCTCGTCGAGGTGGCGCAGAAGCGGTCGCCGGTTTTCGACATCGTGACGAACCCGACGCCCGTGGAAGTGAGGCTCGAGGCCTGAGGCCCGGGCACCATCACCTAATGTCGCTATAGCTATGATGCCATGCGTTGAGGAACGCAGGGCACAGTTAAAGGCCGCAGAGACCGCAGTTATTATTTAGATTTCCATTTGCCCTGTCAAAAAAGGAAACTGCGGTCTCTGCGCCCCTCTGCGATCTCTGCGGTCTTTAACCGCGCCTTGTGTACCGTTCGCACAGCCAGGAAACGATCTGCGACCCATCCACATACATTTTAGTATGAAAGACTTTCAGGATTTTCATCGTATATGCCTGTGCATCAGGCACATCGGCGTTTCATAGGAGTCGGTC
>MVRA01000167.1 GCA_002067315.1 Methanocella sp. PtaU1.Bin125
TCGGTACCATTCGTGCGATCGGCATGCAGAGCAAGTCGGTGAGAAACACGTTCATACTGGAAACCTTCTTTCTGACGCTGTTCGCTTCCGTCGTGGGAATAATATTCGGTCTGATTGTCACGGGGCTCCTCATGCTGATCAGAATTGATACGACCAGTATCTTGAGCATCCTGCTGTTGGATAAGCACCTGCATCTGGTTCCCAGCGCCATGAGTATCATATCGAACCTGGTACTGATTCTGCTGATCGCCGCGATTACGGCTTATTTCCCGTCCAAGAAGGCGGCGAAAATGAAAGCGGCAGACGCTTTAAGGCATTACGAGTAATCGCCTCATCCCCCAGCCCCTTCTTCACTGGTGGAGAAGGGGGGGGAGAATAGAATAATATAAGGAGTATTACCATATGAAATTTTCCAGGATTTTACTGGCCGGACTGGCGGTTCTGTTCGTTTCCGCCGCCTCGGCATGGTCCCTGCCCAGCATTACCGAGCTGATTGAAAAGCAGGACGAGCGTTTTGAATTGAAATCGGACATGACCTGCAAGGTCAATATCGTCCAGAGAAAAGCGAACCAGGGCGACAAGATCATCGAATCCATCTTTTACCGGCGCGACAGGGACGATTCCTTTCTGATTATCATGATCGCCCCCGACGCCGACAAGGGCAACGGTTACCTGCGCGTGGGCGACAATTTCTGGATGTACCGGGTCAATACCCGCACGTTCCAGCACATCAACCGCGACGAAAGCATCAGCGGTACCGACATGAAGAGCGGCGATTTCGAGAAAAGGAAAATGTCCGAGCTGTACAAACCCGCGCTGGACGCCAACGGCAAGGAAAAAATATCTTCCGAGAAACTGGGCCAGATCCCGGTTTACAAATTCGAAATCACGGCGAAGGTCAGCGACGTGACCTATCCCAAGGAAATATTCTGGGTGCGCCAGGACAACTATCTTCCCCTGAAGGTACAGGCCTTTTCGCTCTCCCGGGTCATGGCGTCCTACATGGGCCAGCTTCCCCCGCTGAACGGCAAGAAGGCCGTCGTGTTCGTCACCAAGGGCCTGGCCCTCGCCTTCACGGGCGGCAACCAGGCGATCAAGAAGCTGACGAAGGGCGTGGAATCGAAGGGCGGGAAGGTCGTCGGGACCGGGATCATCATGTGGGGGAGCAAGGACCGGGACCGCCAGATCGACAACGTCGTTGAAACACTGGTCAAATCGCTATAGATTTCCAGCTTTTCGTGCGATGGTGTATCTGTAACATTTTTACCCATTTTTTGTTACTCGAAAGGATTAGAGTAACAAAATGATACCACAATTACGTTCGGTCTGTGATATCTATCAGTCTCGAAAATGCGTAAATCGATGGCTGTCTGCCTTTTGCTTCCTGTATTACCGTGACGATCTCTTTATCAGTCAGCGCGTTTAAAATCCTGCGAGTAGCCATCTTACTGTTACCTGTTATTTCGTAGAAGTCAGTTGATTTAAAGATAGGCCGTGAAAAGATACTGTCTATCACATAGATCGAGTGCTTCGCCGGTATGACTTCCGGTATTATTTCTTTCATTTCTTTGTATAGCTCGAGAATAGACTTTGCTTTGCCGGTGTTTTCGTCTGCCTGTGCCGAAATCGCTTTAAGGAAAAACGAAATCCATCCGTTCCAGTCGTTTTCCCGGGAAATCCCGAGCAGGCGCTCGAAATAGATATCCCTGTTCCTTTCGAGGTATGAACTAATATAGAACATCGGGCTGGACAACATTTTTTTATTGTAGAGGATCAGCGGGACCAGCATACGCCCGATGCGGCCGTTCCCGTCGCTGAAAGGATGGATCAGCTCGAACTGGGCTTTCAGTATCGACAGCTGGACTAACGCGTCTTTCTCCTCGCTATGGAGATACCTCTCCCAGTTCGACAGGGCGTCAATAACCCGTGACGGTGCCGGAGGGACGTATATGGCTCTCTCGATCGGCGTCCCCGTGGTGGCGATATAGTTCTGGACGCGCCTGATCTCTCCGGGCGATCGCTCTTTTCCCCTGACATCGGATAACAATATGCGGTGTACGTCGCGGACGAGATTGATCGTCATGGGGCGGGTCTTTAGTTCATCTACGGCGAGCCCCATCGCTTTCCGGTAGTTCAGGACCTCGTGAATACCCATTACCCGTTCCGGCCTGAAGGGTTTCCGGATATCCGCTTCGTACTGTAGTACGTCTTCCAATGAGACTCGGCCAGGCCGTCGAAGTGCCGGTCGACACCGGTGCCTGGCAGCTTCAAAAATCGGCCATTACCTCGTTCCTCCGCATGAACCCCGGTATCCACGGCGGGTCATACCTGGCCAGCCGGCAGCATGACTTTGGCACCAGGCCGTTTGTTTGCATCCAGTCTACCAGCTGCCGCATCTTCTCCTGCACCCGCGGCTCGTGGGAGTGTCCGGAAAACCGAACGACCGCGACGTTATGATCCCCGACCTCCCTGAAGCGTATGTTCTCGTTGTCCGGTCGCGGTAGCGTATCGAGAGTGTACCTGCCCGGCATGACGAATGAGATCCGGTAGACGCCTTCGCCGGTCTTCTCGGCAGTCACCGGCGTCGTCATCGGGATCTTTTCGCCGTCTTCCACGATCTCCTCGGTTACCGGGACCGTCATCGGAATTTTTAAGCGCACCCGGTTGTGGCCCGAGATATACTCGTAGAGCATCATGAAGCCCTGGCGGAGGGCGTCGTCGAAGTCCGACCTGACGTCGACCTGCGCCATGATGTAGCCGTTGTACCTCCGCACCTCGAAATCGCCGTCACGCTTTATCGTCTCGTAGGCCGGCTGTTCTGTCGACATATGCAGATGGTCGATTGCTATGGATTAAAAGTTAGTTGAACGTTTTAATGCCCGGGACAACCTGCGAAATAAGGCGCTGTCAGAGTGAACGATCTATCGCGATTATCACAATTATCGCCTGAACTAAGCTCTATGATACCGATATCGACGGCTCCGCTACCGTCCGGGTTCCCGGGACCGTTCCCGGGCCGTCAGCCACGCGACTGCGAAGTCGACCGCTTCTCTTTGCCGGAACAGCCGGGACTCCGCAGACCCGACCAGACCTTTTTTCACGCTGGCCTGGCGCTCGAACTCGGCGCCGATCTCCGGGAAGCCATCGGAGTCCAGGTCCAGGTCCTCGAAGGTCTGCCAGGCCCGGCGGCCGTCCTTCACGACGGGCGCGCCTTCGATATACTTGCGGCCGCCCGGCGCCCGGTACTCCGCCAGGTGCAGCGACGTGCAGGTATCGTAACCGGTGCCCAGCATGAGCACCTGCCCGTCCAGATCGTATATCCGGGCCAGCGGCGACCGTTCGCCCAGGCCGTAGTCGAGCGTCTGGCCGGCCGTCACGAGCCCGGCGTTCCTGCCCCACGCCGCCAGCGACAGCTTCGGGTGGGCGCTCCGGACGACGCCCGGCCACTTCCGGAACGTCTCGGCCACCGCTCCCATCCCGCTGGTGGGAGTGATCGCGGGATCGTACGCGGGCATCGTGGCCCGGATGACGTCGACCCACTCCGGGGGCACCGGCGGATTTTTCCATAACGCGGGGTCGCATAACGAGGACTGCGCGGGCATCACGATCGTCCCCTCCGGGGTGACGACGTCCATGAGCGCCCGGATGACGGCGACCGGGCCGCCGCATACCCATCCGATCGCGCTCAGGGAAGAATGGACGATGACAGTCGCCCCTTCGGCCAGCCCGAGGCGGCGGAGGTCCCGCGACAGGCTGTCGACCGTACGGGGCTCGGGCGTTTTCAGGATGATCTCGGCTTCTCTCATGTTCCTGCTCTACTCCGTGCCATATGACACCGGTATGGTATTTAAAGCCTTATGGCACGGATGGCAGAGCAGCCGGAAAAAAGCGTTAAGGGCCTTACCTCACCGGTATCTGGATCTCGGTCATGAGCTTATCCTCGGGCACTTCCTGCGGGTTGTTGAGGTACATCTCACGGCAGAGGCCGTTCATCTGCAGCCCCTGCCTGCCGACGAAGTCGATCGCCTTCGTGTATGCCCCGCCGACCTCGTGGTACGGGCCGGTGTAGATGAGCGTCACCATCTTACCGCCCGGCAGCGACTTGACGTCGAACCCGGGCTCGACCGATATCCGGCCGACAACGGGGACGGCGATCTCGAACTCCATGTGGGCCATCCCGCCCTCCTCGGGCGTCTTCGTCAGCGTCTCGTGCCTGAACAGCAGCGTGATCGGGCCGTTGATGTTCACGTTGCCCCGCTGGTTCGCCGGGCTGAAGATCTGCTGCATCACCGCGCCGATCAGGCCGGGGATGACTTCCTGGGGCGCCCCGGTGCCACGCCTGCTGATCACCCGGACTTCGGGGATTTCTTTAATGACTGGTTCCGTGCTGGTCATGTATAACACCTCTATGGCTTTTCTCCCCTGCAGGACTTCCTCCACCTTCTTCAGCTTCTGGATCTCGATCTGGGTCTGCGCCAGCCGCTGCTTGAACAGCTGCTCGATACGGCCTTCGTTGGCGGCCGGGTCTTCGAGGTATGCGAGCACCCGGTCGATTTCCGCACAGCTGAAGCCCATCCAGCTCAGTGTCTTGATCTTCAGGCCCGTCTCGATCTGGTCCGCCGAGTAGAAACGGTAGTTGTTGAACCGGTCGCGCTTCGGGCTGAGCAGGCCTTTCTCGTCGTACAGGCGCAATGCCCGCGGGGAAAGGCTCGTGATCTGCGAGAACTTGCCGATGGATATCTGGATGCCTTCTTCAGGGGTCATTTTACATCACCAGCCTACTTATCGTGTAATCACATAACTGCATGGAGCTTATCGTGCGTCAATGTTTCGTCACCAACACGTCCTGTCAGGCCCGATGGCCATGGGCGGGATACCTTTATGGCGGATCATCGTCTCATCCCTGCCAGATACGATGGCATCGCGATCACTTACCCTGGTCTTCCCCCAGTGGCAGGGCTCCGGGAAACAGAAATACGTATATGACGGGGCCAGGCTGATCGCGGGGCTATTGCCTGCGGGAACGCCTTATGAAGAAGTGCCGGTAAGCTTGGACGATGAGCTGTCGCTGGAAAGAGGCATATGGGGCTATCGCCAGATATCGGGCCAGCTATCGGCCGCGGGCCAGATCATCGGGCGGGCCGGGCCGGATAAGATCTTCCTCGTCGGCGGCGACTGCGGGACCGAAGTGGCTCCGGTCTCTTACCTGAACCAGCGGTACGACGGCGACCTGGCGGTGCTGTGGCTCGACGCACACGGCGACCTGAACTCGCCTTCCACCTCGGTCACCCACAACTTCCACGGGATGCCGCTGCGGTGCCTGCTCGGGGAATGTGAGGCGTCGCTGCTCATGCAATGCTTTTCCACGCTCCGGCCGTCGCAGGTCGTCATGGGCGGCACCAGGGAGCTGGATCCGCCAGAGGCGGAGTACCTGGAACGAAACGGCATCAGCGTCCTGACGGTGAGCGATCTTGAGGCCGGCGCCGAACGAGTATCCCGTGCTATCGCAGCAACGAGTTCCCGCCACCTGTACGTGCACATCGACCTCGACGTTTTGGATTCCGAGAAGTGCCCCTGGGGATTGTGCCGCACGCCGGACGGTATCGATGTCGGTGTCCTGATGGGGTTGCTCCGTGAGCTAAAGGCGAGGTTCGACGTGGTCGGCGTCAGCATCGTCGAGCTGAAGCCCCGGGAGGGCATGGACATCCGCACATTGAGGGAACTGGTGAATATCGCCGGAGACCTCTGACCGGGCCCGATCGATTACCGCTGTCCGTATTATCCGAAGCCCTTGAGTATCGCTCTCGCGATGAGGATGACCGGGACGATCTCCAGGCGGCCCATCCACATGTCCACCATGAAGATCGCTTTCGCCACCGGGCTGACCGCCGGGGTCAGTATTCCCGAAGAAATCCCCACGTTTCCCTGGGCCGAGCAGACCTCGAAGATGATCCGGCTCAGGTCGACGCCGGCCCCCAGTATGT
Organism: Methanocella sp. PtaU1.Bin125; assembly: GCA_002067315.1. Taxonomy (GTDB): domain Archaea; phylum Halobacteriota; class Methanocellia; order Methanocellales; family Methanocellaceae; genus Methanocella_A. The sequence continues at coordinate 5,985 of MVRA01000167.1, forward strand.
TGGACAGCAGCATGACGCTGACGACGATGGTGACGATCCACAGGAACGAGATAAGCGTGGCTTCGTTCAGCTCTTCGGTCATCGCCTGCTCCACGACCTTGTGCCGGCCCAGCTTCATCACGATCACGGCTTTCCGGGACATTAATGTCTTGATCAGCCACAGCCGGACCTGGTTGACCAGGAAGATGCCCCGGGCGATCTTGATGCCGCCGGCCGTGGACCCGGCGCATCCGCCGAGGACCATCGCGATGGAGAGGATGAGCAGCGCGGTCGGCGACCAGCCCGACAGGTCAGCGGTCTGGAAGCCTGTACAGGTGACCGCAGATATGAACTGGAAGACGGAAAATTTCAGGGCGCTGAAAATATTGCCGTAATTAAAGAAGTAGTTCTGAACCGCGAGTATGGCGCAGCCGGCCACGATCACGGCCATGAACGCCCGGACCTGGACGTCGTATATCAGCGCGGATAAGTGCCGCCGGAACGCCATGTACATGACGGCGAACGGCAGGGCTCCGGCGATCATGATCGGCAGCAGCGACAGCTCGACGGCCAGGCTGTCGTAGTGGGCGATGCTATTGCCGTATAACGAGAAGCCCCCGGTACTGATCCCGGTCATGGCCGTGTTGAGCGCGTCCCAGGCCTGCAAGCCCGCGATGTACAGGAGCAGGACCGAAAGGACCGTCAACAACAAGTAAAGTCTCCAGATAGTCCTGATGGTCGAGCGGATGCTAGGCTTTATCTTTTCCTTCCGGGTTTCCGACTGATAAAGGACATAAGTGCTCGTGCCCGGGCGGATCAGGATGGTCACCATCAGGAGAATGACCCCGGCGCCTCCTATCCACTGGGTCACGCTGCGCCAGAGCTGCGTGGAACGGCTGACGTCCACCGGCGACGGGATCATCGAGAAGCCGCTCCCCGTCCACCCGGAGATCGCCTCGAAGAAGCTGTCCAGCGGTGTCATGCCCGCGTTGAGCAAATAGGGCACCGCACTGATCGCGGGTATGAATATATAGGCCAGCGCGGCCACGATGATCGCGTGCTTGAGCTCCACGGCGGGGGCCTGCGGCGTCGTGATCTGGATGGCGATCACGATGGCGAGGCTGATCGCCAGCCCGGCCATGAAGCCCGGTGTATCCTCCGGCTCCCCCAGTGCCAGGCTGATCAGTGCCATGGCGGCCATCAGCCCGGCCGCGACGATAAACAGTCCCTTCAGGTTACCAGTAATGATCCGTATATCGCTATATTCTGGCAAGTCAGATCACCGGATGATCGGATTCTTTCCTGTCACCGACGGGCCTCACTGGAACAGGCTCGAGACCCGGTCCACGATGTCCCTCCTGGCGAAGACGTAGACTGAGTCGTTGGGCTTGATGACCGTGCTCCCTTCCGGGATGATCACGTCGTCGCCCCGCTCGATGGCGATGATGAGCACGTTGGAGGGCAGCCCGAGCGACTTGATCTCTTTCCCTGCAGCCCGTGACGTCTCGTGTATGATCAACTCTATGATCTCCGCCTTGCCGCCGGCCATTGAGACGAAGGCATTGACGCCTGACCGCCAGATGGAGTTGAAGATGTTCTCCGCCACGATGAAATCGGGGTCCTTGTGAATGGTTACCCCGGTCTCCTTGAAGATCTCGATGTTCTCCTCTTCGTTCACCACGGTGACGATAGTCTTGACTCCCTTTTCCCGGGCTTTCAGCGCCACCATGAGGTTCACGTTGTCGTCGCCCGTCGTACAGATCAGGGCGTCGGCCTCGGATATGTTCGCCTCTTCGAGCGTCGACATGAGCGAGGCGTCGCCGGTCAGGCTGACGAGATCGTATTTCAGCGCGATGTCCTGCGTCCGTTCCGGGTCGCTGTCGATGGTCACCACGTTAAGCCGCTGGGCCACGGCGATACGGGCAAGGCTCCTGCCGATGCCCCCGAGCCCGACGATGATGATATACAAGATGGCCTCTCCTCAATGTCGAATCGACTATTGTCCGGCTTTATAGTTCTATTAGTTATATATAAATATATTAATATGATACATGCGTTATGCGAAAAATGCTTTACCCGGATACGGGCCCGTTAAGTGTCCGGGCGCGTTCCTGACGGCCTGCCGGAGCTTTCTTGAAAACGGCCTGCTGTTAGCTGCCAGAAATCGCTTTAGATAACAATTGCCCACCTGCCGGCTTATCAGACGATAGTTTCATATGGAATCGGTGTTTTACTACCTTGCATTGTTTACGGTATGGCGGGCTTGAGACGACTGGATTCGAGTGTGCAACGGCCGTAATATGCGCGGTAAAAAAATGCGATTGAGGAACTACCTGATGAATCTGGCCGGCTATCAAACGTTGAACAGGGGAACGACTCTTTTTCTCACGATTATCAAGTGGGTCGTCTACGCATCATGTGTCGGCGTGCTGGTCGGCATTTCCACCACGGTGTTTTTAAAAGCGCTTGGCTGGGGCATTAACGCGACCGCCGGGTTCCCGTATTTTTTCCTGCTGATGCCGTTTGCCTTTTTTGCCAGCGAGCTCATGGTCAAGTACCTGGCGCCCGAGGCCAGGGGCCACGGCACGGAACAGGTGATCGAGGCCGTTCACCAGCGGTCTGGCAAGATCGACCATATGGTGATACCGGTAAAAATGGCGGCCACGATCATTACCATCGCGTTCGGGGGATCCGCCGGCAAGGAAGGGCCATGTGCCCAGATCGGCGCCGGCATCTCGTCGGCGATTGCCGACATCTTCCGGCTGAGTGACGACGTCCGGAAAAAGCTGGTCATATGTGGCATCAGCGCGGGCTTCTCTGCCGTTTTCGGCACTCCGATCGCCGGCGCCATTTTCGGGATCGAGGTCATCTACGTCGGCGGCCTGATGTACGAGCTACTGCTGGCGTCCTTCATCGCGGGCATCGTGAGCTTCCACGTATCCACGTCCCTCGGTATTTCGTATTCCTATCACTATATGGGCATTACCCCGGGCTTCGACGCGTTACTTTTCGCCAAGGTGATCATGGCCGGGATAATCTTTGGGGCGCTCTCCATCGCCCTCGTGAAGTCATTGAGCTACACGGAAAAGATCGTTAAAGTATTACCTGTCATTCGCATACCTATCAAGGGGCTGATCGGAGGCTCTATACTTGTCCTGCTGGCGTTGATCTTTTCGACCAGGTACCTTGGCCTGGGAACCGGCCTGATCGAGAGCTCCCTGCAGGGCGGGGCAATAGACTGGTATGCCGCCCACGCCAAAATTCTTTTCACCTGCGCGACGCTGTGCTTCGGGGGGAGTGGCGGCATCATCACGCCTATCTTTGTCATCGGCTCCACTGCCGGGGCGCTGATGGATGCCGTCCTGGGCACGGGCCTGCCTATCTTCGCCGGCATAGGCCTGGTCAGCATGCTCTCCGGGTCGGCCAAGACCCCGATCGCCGCCAGCATCATGGCCATCGAGCTGTTCGGGTCCGGCATCGGCCCGTACGCGGCCGTCGCGTGCATCATCAGCTTCATCGTCAGCGGTTACCGGAGCGTATATCCCTCGCAGGTGTTCTCGCTGAAACGGTTCTTATAGTCTGCCCCGGGGAACTCGAATGATTATGCCTGAAAAACTTCCTTTCGCGTTCCTGACGATATCAATAACTATATTTATTCACCGGCATACTATCCTTTTCTGGTGTATTGATGGGGTACCTTGAGTCGTTCGAGAGCCTGATCGTGGCGTTCAACGGCATTTTCTGGGGCGTGCTCATGCTCGTGCCTATCGTGGGCGTCGGGCTGTTGTTGACCATTCGCCTGCGCGGCATACAGGTCCGGCTGCTCCCGCTGGCCATCGTGAAGCTGGTCCGCTCCGCGGGCCAGAAGGAAACCGGCAGGGAGGGCGACATATCCCCGTTCCAGGCATTGAGCACGGCGCTGTCGGGCACGATGGGCATCGGGAACATCGCTGGGGTATCCACCGCCATCGTGCTGGGCGGCCCGGGGGCCGTCTTCTGGATGTGGATGACGGCCGTGATCGGCATGGCGACGAAGTACGCGGAGGCCGTGCTGGCGATCAAGTACCGGACCCGCAGCGCCGACGGCAGCATGGCCGGCGGCCCGATGTACTACATCGAGAAAGGCCTGAAGCTCCGCTGGCTGGCGATGGTCTTCGCGTTCTGCGCGCTTATATCGACGATCGGGGGCGCCGCCATGCCCCAGGCGAACTCGATCGCCCACGGCATCACGGCCCAGCTCGGCGTGGAATGGATGGCGACCCTGCCGGTGCTGGGCGATATCTCGCTCGTGAGCGGGCTGATCGGGCTGGCGATCACCGTCGTGGCCGGGCTGGTCGTCATCGGGGGCATCAAGCGGATCGGCCGCTTCGCCGCCTGGGTCATCCCCATCATGTCCGTCCTGTACGTCGGGAGCGGGCTGCTGGTCATGCTGGTGAACTACCGGCATGTCCCGGATACGATCGCGATGATCTTCGAGTACGCCTTCTCGCCGTACGCCGTGGCGGGCGGCGCCGTCGGCTACGCGATCTCCGACGCGATCCGTTTCGGCGTCGCCCGGGGCGTGTTCACCAACGAGGCGGGCCTGGGCAGCGCGCCGGTCGCCTACGCGGCCTCGAACGCGAAGTCGCCGGTCGACCAGGGGCTGCTGGCGATGCTGGAAGTGTTCATCGACACGATCATCACCTGCTCGATCACGGCGTTCGTCGTGTTGTCGAGCGGTCTCTGGGACGGCGGCCTCAAGAGCACCGCGCTGACCACTGCAGCCTTCTCGGCCGCGCTGGGTCCCGCAGGCGCTGTCATCGTGCTGGTTTCGACAGTCCTGTTCGGCTTTTCGACGATCGTCGGGTGGTCGTACTACGGGGAGCAGTTCTCTGCCTACATCCTCGGGCCGCGGTGCAAGAACGGCTTCAAAGTGGTGTATCTCCTCAGCGTATTGCTGGGCTCGGTGCTCGGCGTGGGGCTCGTATGGGAGATCGCGGACCTGTTCAACGGCCTGATGGCCATCCCGAACCTGATCGCGCTCGCGGCGTTGAGCGGCGTCGTGGTCCTCGAGACCAGGCGGTACTTTGAAAAGGGCATCCCGGCCGAGGCCGAACCGCCCCGGCAGTAGATGCCGCCTGCGGGCGGAAGCGGATTTCGGTACATGAAAAGCACGCTCTCCCCCCGTCTCTTCGTCGGTTCGCCATGCCAGGCGGCCGCCTGGCAGGCCGGGAGTCATCGTCAGGGAGTTGTTACCATAATCGAATTATCCCCGTGAAACGACAAGCTTTATCAATGCATATTCCCGATAATAAACGATAAAGAAGCAGGTTAGCAATAGAAAAACGTTCGCGTGCAAAAAATGATACGGTTTTTAGGTGTCTGCGATGCTGTCCAGGCTGACTTTTACCCGCGGAATAGGAGACGATCATAACCATAACGGATACTACGGCCAGCATATCCGGTCGCTGGCAGGGCAGCGGGTGGATTCCCGGGTCCATATGCCGGGGGTGCCATGATGATCCTGCAGATTTCCCTCGAAGTAGCGCTCTTTCTTCTCATCGTCCTTCTGGCCGGCCTGGTAGCCGGGTACACCTGGAGGCGCCGTGCAATGCCCGGCGGCCGATACTTCTGCATACTGATGGCCGCCATGTCCTTCTGGGCCCTCGTGTGTGCCCTGGAACTGGCGACCGACGACCCCGTGGTATGGGCTATCAGCCTCCGTCTGGAGTACGCGGCTGTCACATGGGCGGGCCCGCTCTGGCTGCTGTTCGTGCTCGACTACGGCTTCCGGGACCGGTGGCCGATCACGCGGAAAATGTCGTGGCTATGGGCGATGCCGCTGATCATCACCGTCCTCGCCCTGACGAACCAGTGGCACGGGCTGATCTGGTACCGCGGGCCGGAAGATCCGGTCTTTTTCGGGTTTGCGATCGGGCTGTGGATCAACCTGTTCTACACGTACGTGCTGGTCTTTACCGGGCTGTTATTGCTGGTCTGGGCGGCCATCCGGTCCTTCAAGAAGAACTATCTCGCGGCGACGGCGCTGCTAATCGGCACCCTCCTGCCCGTGTTCAGCAGCATCCTCTACATGACGGGCATTTACAGTGACGTCATTTCGCAGATTACGCCCTTCGCGCTCATGGCCACCGTATTGCTGTTCACCTGGAGCGTATTCGGCCAGCGATTGTTCGACATCGTGCCTGCCGCCCGGGAAACTCTGGTCAGGGACATGATCGACGGCATACTGGTCCTCGATGAAGCGGGCCGCATCGCCGACCTTAACCCGGCCGCCATGCGGCTGTTCGGGATCACCGAGGACGCGATCGGGCAGCAGGCCGACGTTGTCCTGTCGCAATGGCCCGGGCTCGCCGGGTGCTGCCACGGCCACCGGGACGAGGCCTCCGATATCGTCATCGAGGGAAAGGGCGGGCCTCTCTGGATCGATATCCGGGCATCTCCGCTCCGGGACCGTCCGGGCCGGTTCCGCGGCCGCCTCGTGGCGCTGACGGACGTAACCCGGCGCAAGCAGGTGGAAGAGAAGCTTACCCGGTCCAACATGTCGCTCCTCGCCGAGGTGAACGAGCGAAAGCACATCGAGGAAGAGCTGAAGCGATCGAACGATGCCCTGCAGAAGGAAATCGCCGAGCGTACCCGCGCCGAGGAGCGCCTGGCGGCCTCGCTTAAGGAGAAGGAGCTGCTGCTGAAGGAAATCCATCACCGGGTCAAGAACAACCTCCAGATCATCTCCAGCCTCATCAGCCTGCAGATGGTGAACATGGACAACGACCACGCCCGCACACCGCTGCAGGAGAGCCAGAGCCGCATCCGGACCATGGCGCTCATCCACGAGAAGCTGTACCAGTCCAAAGACCTGGCGAGCATCGATTTCCGGGAGTACCTCGAAAGCCTTATCAATTACCTGGCCCGGACCTACGCGGTCTCGGCAAGGCTCACGGTCGACAAGGACATCGCGGACGTGTCACTGGACATAGACACCGCCATACCCTGCGGCCTGATCGTCAACGAGCTGTTCTCGAACAGCCTGAAGTATGCGTTCGCGGGCCGGGAGTCCGGCACGATCCGCGTCTCGTTTGCCCGGGCCGGCGATCAGTACCGGCTGGCCGTCTGCGACGATGGCGTGGGGCTGCCCCCGGGCCTGGACTACCGGAACACGGCCTCGCTGGGCCTGATGCTGGTCGCCACCCTGACCGAGCAGATCGGCGGCAACCTGGAGCACCCCGGGGGCCCGGGGACGGCCTTCGTCGTTACTTTCCCGGGCGTCAGCCGGTAAGGTCCTTTTTGTAGACCCGCACGATCTGGCAGTCCCGGTCCATCTCCTCGCCGACAAACTCCCAGCCCTTTTTCTCGTAGTACCCGTTCAGCGGGGTGTAGAGATAGATTTCCCTGAATCCCAGTCTCTTCGCCTCTGCCAGCACGAAGTCCTGTAGCGCCGAGCCAATGCCCCTGTTCCGGTACTCCGGTGGCACGTAGAGGTCGGCCATCCACGGGTACAGGTCCTGCCGCGAGAAAAGGTCGGCCCGCAGCAGCGCGACCGTGCCAACAGGCGTGCCCTCGATGAAGGCGATAAATACCATGGGGAAGTCGTCCTTTCGACAATGCCCGGTCATGCTCTGATAGAACTCATAGTTACCCGGCGCGCCCCAGAAGCTCCACAGCCACTTAGCTATTAGGTCTTTATATTCCGGGCGATCGGCCAGGCTGATAAACGCGATCCTGTCCATGCATCAGACGTGGTTGCCGCCTTGACTCTAATACGTTTCTGTCACAGTACTATCGCATCAAGTACAACAATATCAAACAGTCAACGGGAACGCCTGTGGATTTCACCCGGCTGGCCACCGGGCCGCTCGCGCGCGCACGCGTGCCCTGGCATCAGCATGATACAAATTTTTCATCGTTAACACCTGACCGTCGCCGGGCCCGAAGGCGCGCCTCCCGTGGTACTCATCCACGGGGCATACGAGAACGCCCCGGCAAACCTGGCGCGGTTCCTGCCGGTGGCCCGGGAGTTCCTGATCTACGCGCTCGACACGATGGGCCAGTCGGTGATGGGCGCGCAGACGCAGCTCTCCACCCGGGATAACAGCTACGGGGAATGGGTCGTCGACACGACGGACGGGCTGGGGCTGGAGAGGGCCTCGTTCATCGCTGCCTCGTTCGGGGCCGGCATCGCGTTGAGGGCCGCCGCCATCGCCCCGGAGCGCATCGAGAAAGCAGTCCAGGTCGTGCCTTCCGGCATTGCCAGCGGCCCCATGCTGCGGATGTCCCGGGAACTGTTCCTGCCATGGGCGCTCTATTTCCTCTTCCGCGGGAAAGGGAGCCTGCTGAAGGCCACGGCGCCGATGATGTCGGAAAACGACGGGGAGTTCCTCGCGTTCGTCGACGCCTTCCTGCGCAACGCCCGGTTCCCGTCTGCCGGCCCCCGGCTGGCCGCCAGAGGAGAGCTGGCCGGGTTCACCGCCCCGACATTGATCTTCGTCACGGACGACGACCTGTTCTTCCCCGGCGACAAGGTCGCCGCAAGGGCCGGGGAGATCATCCCGAACCTGGCCGACGTCGTGCAACTGTACGGAAAGCACATGCCGTCCCGGGCATCGCGCGAGCTGATCAACCGGCGTATTCTGCAGTTCCTGAAGGCGTCCCGATAGTACGATCTGCGTATGGCGATTGAGCCTGCCGGATTTTCGCATACAATACTTTCGCATAGCCCTATCAAAAAAGCAATATTTTTACAGTACCGGTGATCACTCAGGAAGTATAATATGACCTTCAAATGCGAGATCAAAGAAATGCAGGCCCAGCCTGCGCTATCTATCAGGACCAGGACGAACCTGGAGAGAATGCCCCAGGCGATAGGCCAGGCTTTCGGCGCCGTCGCGCAGTACCTCGGAGAGCAGGGCCAGCATCCGGCCGGGGCGCCCTACGTGGCGTATTACAACATGGACATGTCCGACCTGGACATCGAGATCGGCTTCCCGGTCAGCGAAACGATGCCCGGGAAAGGCGATATCGGGGCCAGCCAGATCCCCGGCGGGAAGATGGGTACCTGCCTCTACACAGGCCCGTACCCGGAGATGTCCTCCGCATATGAGGCGCTGAATAAGCTCCTGATGGAAAAAGGGCTCGAGCCGACCGGCATTGTCTACGAGGTTTACTATAACAGCCCGATGGACACCGAGCCGGCGAAGCTGCAGACGCTGATCATGTTCCCGCTGAAGGGCTGACGGCCGTTTTTATTATCCCGGCCATCGCTGCCTGCGGCGGCCGCGCGGGGGCTCGCGCGCGTGCGGGTGCCCCGGCTATACAGGCGACGACTGCCGTGCCCGTTTTTATCATTAATATCCGGCCAGCACGAGTAGCCCGGGGTCCCGGGGATTTCCGTGACAACTTATTTGGGAAATCAGGTACATAGACGTGGCAATACGACATATCGACATCTACTGATCTGGTGCATCTCATGTTCGATGAAACTTATGCGTTTACCTGTGTCGATCGCTTTTTGCGGTACGTGAAGTATGACACGCAGTCCGACAGCAACGCGACTGCGTACCCGAGCACGGAGAAGCAGAAAGTCCTGCTGCAGGCCCTGGCGGACGAGCTGAAGGCCATGGGCCTCGACGATGCCCGCATGGACGAGTGGGGCTACGTGACGGCCACGCTGCCCGGGAACTCGGGCAAGCGCGTTCCGGCCATCGCGCTGATCGGCCACGCGGATACGTCCGACCAGGTCAGCGGCGCGAACGTGAAGCCGATCGTCCACCGGGACTACCGGGGCGGCGACATCGTCCTCCCGAACGGCCTGGTCATCGCCGCGGCGGACAACCCCGACCTCAAGGGCATGATCGGCTTCGACATTATCACCGGCAGCGGCGACACGCTGCTGGGCGCGGATGACAAGGCCGGGGTCGCCGAAATTTTCGACGCAATCCACTATCTGGTGACACACCCCGGGGTAAAGCACGGCACGGTGAAGGTGCTGGTGACGCCGGACGAGGAGACCGGCCGGGGCACTGAAAAGCTGGACGCGGCCAGCCTGAAAGCCGACTTCGGCTACACGGTCGACGCCGGGGAGCGGGGCGAGATCGAGGCCGAGACCTTCAGCGCCGACGCGATGACCTTCCGGTTCTACGGCCGGAGCACCCATCCCGGCTACGCGAAGGGCAAGATGATCAACTCGGTGAGGGTTGCCGCCGACTTCCTGGGCCACCTGCCGAAGGACCGGCTCTCTCCCGAGACGACCGACGGCCGGGACGGCTATGTCCACTGTCTTGCGGTCACCGGCAACGAAGAGCTGACCACCGTGAAGTTCATCATCCGGGACTTCGAGACGCCGAAGCTCGAGGTCTACGAGGACATGCTTAAAAAGCTCGCTGCCGACGCAGTCGGCCGGCATCCCGGGTCGCGGATGGAGTACGACCTGATCCAGCAGTACCGTAACATGAAAGAGGTGCTCGACGCTCATCCGCAGGTGGAGGCATACGCGATCGAGGCCATGAAGCGCCTGGGCATCACGCCGAAACCGGGCTACATCCGCGGCGGCACGGACGGAGCCAGGCTCTGTTACATGGGCCTTCCGACGCCGAACATCTTCGACGGCGCCCACAACTACCACTCCCCGTTCGAGCGGGTGGCGGTACAGGACATGGAAATGGCCGTAAAGACCATCGTCGAGATCCTGAAAGTCTGGGAAGAGCGCAGCTCGTGAGTTACCGCGAAGAGCGTACGGGCTGCCGCGATTGATGGACGGCGAAGCCTTACGATCGGGCATCTCTCTTGCCATATGAGCGAACCCGTGCCCGACGGGACCGCGGGCACAGGTGAAAAGGGGATTCATATGGCTGTTAATTTTTCTATCAGGTTGCGGCTGTTAATTTTTCTATCAGGTTGCCGGAGACGCCCGTTCCGGAAGGCCCCGGCTCGATCTTCTTCGTCGGCACCGCCACGACCATCATTCGCAACAATGGCTCCACGATATTAACCGACCCGGACTTCATACACACGGGCGACCATGCACACCCGGGCTACGGCCTGACCTCGTAGCGGCTGACCGATCCAGCGATTGATATCTAGCAGCTGCCATCTGTCGATCTCTGCGTGCTCTCGCACATGCACGGCGATCACCGGGACCCGGTGGCGGACGAGCGACTCCGTAAAGACCTGCCGGTCGTCACGACACAGGAAGCCGTGGACGTCTTAAAGGGCAAAAGTTTCACCAGCCTCTACCCGCCGGAAAAGTGGGAACAGGCCGTGGCCTCCAGGGGCGACCGGTGGCTGCGCGTCGCGTCACTGCCCGGGAAGCATGGCTCGCCGTTCCTCGACGTCGCGCTGCCCTCAGTCATGGGCAGTATGCTCGAATGGGGCCGGGGCCGAGCCAGATCAGCCCCCGCCTGTACATATCGGGCGACAAGCTGATCTTCGGCCACCTGAAAGAAATCCCGCAGCGCTACCCGGACATCGATCCGGTCATGCTGCACCTCGGGGGCACGAAAATCCTCGGGGCGCGGGTAACGACGGACGCGGAGCAAGGCATCGAGGCCATACACGTCGTCCAGCCGAAGCAGGTGATTCCCATACACTATAACGACTATACTGTATTTAAATCGACACTGGACGAGTTCATGCAGGCCGTTTCCCGCGCGGGACTGGACGATCGCGTCTATTACCTCAAGCACGGGGACACTTTCAGCTTCGATCAGCTAAAACGGCAGGCGGATCCGATAAAAAGGTAAGCGTACCCTGTCCCGGCAGCCCGAAACGGTTCCGGTAGCCCGAGAGCTACTCGAGATGATGCAGGGTGCTCTTGAATTTTTTAACCCGCTCTTGCATCTCGTCCGCACGTCTCAAGACGCCAGCGCTGCCGATGACGGCGCCGCAATCCACGGTCACACAGGACTTCGCCCGGGCATCCTTTACCGACACTTTATGTACCTTGCGGCAGTTCGGGCAGGGCACCATAACCTCTTTCAGCTCGTCATTTTCCGGCATAAGAACACAGATAGTAAAAGGGCATGGCGTGTTAAAAAGGTTCCCGCCGGTTGTTAAAACCGGGGACAGTGCCGTCATCTCCCTGCGACGTGCAACAATCAGCACTGTCGCGTTATCCGGCATCATGCCGTCGAAGGCCGTGAATACGGGCTGGAATTTTAATAAATATATATACCTATTAATAATATGTACATAATGTAAATATGCAAATTTGCATTGTGTCACGGCCGCTTATGTGGCCGCCTATGCGGCCAGGCGATCGATCCGGCGTTTGATTCCAGCCATGCAAATGCCATGAACGTCTCCCTGCGTTCGTCGCGAGGGGCCGGAAACGAAAAAATGGGCGCCTGCCAGGTACCTCCTGACAGTACATAGTCGCCATAGCAAGGGCGTGGCAATCCCGCTGCCCTGCACCGCAGGCGTCCGCATACATTTTCACGGTACCTGAAACTGACGGATGCCGCTCAAACCGGGCATCACCGGCCATATGGCTGGCAAGATCACAGGCTGACATTTTTTCCGCGCGGATCGTATAGCCGGATGGCAATAACGTTGTCTGGCGCCGCCGTCTGAACATGCTTTGCCAGACAGGTGATCAGCATGAGGCCGAGAGTACCCGGGGCAATCAAGGAAGAATACGAAGACCTCTATGAACGGCTTAACGTCGCGGCCCGCGTCAGGGGTGAAGTCGGGCGCGCGGCAACGGCAGCATTCAGGCACCTGCAGCCGCACTATCTCAAGGACATGGAGTTTGCGCTGCCGCCACTCAAGCTGCTGCCCACTGTAGCTACCGGGAACGTCACCGGCGAGATCGACCAGATCCGGACCATGTGCGACCGGCTGAAGCGCCAGATGCCATCGCTGATCGAGGAGAACGACGCGCTCGTCCGGGAGCTCGGGCTGCTGGCCGATGCGGCCGCGAAGGAGGGAAAGCCCGAATACCGCGACCTGGCCCGGCATCTTACCCGGTTCCTGGAGCGGGAAAAGCACATTTTTTACCCGGCGTCGGTCCTGATCGGCGAATACATCGGCGTAAAGACCGACCTCGAAGGCATGCGGGAGGTCCGGTCCCGCCTGGTCACCCTGCGTTGATGCCGGCACGAACGCCAGCCGTGCGTTACCCGGTTATTTTTTCATCAGCTTTTTGCCGTCGCTCCAGGCCTTGCCTGCGGGCTTGCCCAGGGTCCGGTAGCTGGTATCCGGCATCGTCAGGACCAGCGGATTGATCTTCTCCGGGTCCGGCAGCCCGTCGGTCAGGTATTTCTCCTCGGTGAACGCGCCCGCGATCTCGCCGATGAACAGGTAGTTGGTCTTCATCGGGAGCGTGTCGACCAGCTTGCACTCGAGGCATAATGGGCACTCCGAGATCATCGGCGCGGTCTTCAACGTGCCGAAGAAGACGTCGAAGAGCGCCGACTTATCGACGTCTTTCCCGGACACCAGGCCACAGTAATCCACTTTATCAGCCATGTCTGCGCCGGGCACGTTGATGCTGAACGTCCGGGCTTCTCTTATCAGTTCTGCCGTGTAATGCGATTTGCTGATGGACACCGCCACCATCGGCGGGTTCGTGTTCACGCGGGTAACCCAGCCTACGGTGATGAAGTTGGCCTTGCTTTTCTCCCTGACGCCGACCAGCACAATCGGCATCGGGTTGATGAATACGTTCGTACCTGTCGCTACTTTGCCCATGTCTGCGGCCTCCGTAAAAACAGCAGGCGAATGCGCCTGCATTGCTATCATAGAATATTAACGCTGTTTATATTTATAAGCATTAGACACGAAGGGCACGGAGGGCGGCAGCAGACTAATGATGTATAGTCACTTTTCTGAGTATCTCATGAAAAAACATGTTCATATGCCGATCAGGTCTGCGGTGTCGAAGCCTGCGCGCTGGCCCTCGTCGCATTCCCGCCTATCGGCGGA
>MVRA01000168.1 GCA_002067315.1 Methanocella sp. PtaU1.Bin125
GCCCATCGGTATGGGCCCTCCCGGCAGGCTGCCGTATACGGTGACGGTGATCGGGTCATAGCAGTAAAAATAATACCCCTTCTGCGAGCTGAGCGATGTAAACGTGTTCGGCCACCCAGGCTCCGTGGTCCAGTACTTCCAGTCGCCGCCGTTGTAGTCCCAGATCACGTCGATGCTTTGCTGCTGCGCGGGGGAGAAGATGTAGTCGATAGCCCCGTTCTCAGGCTCGATGGGCAGCGAGACAAGGTTCCAGCCAGCCTGCAGGTTAAGCGTATAGGAATATGGTGCCGAAACGCCTGCATATGCCTTCGCCACGATCCGGCCGTCCTGCTTGAGCGTATACACGCCGGCGGGCAGCCCGGACATGTCTAGCGAGACCGTGTAGGCCCCGTCGGGCCCGATCTGTACGTTCCGCGTCGCCGTGACCGTGAGCGATACTTCCGACGCCCCGGCGGCGGGCTCGCCTTTGACCTCGATGTCGTAGCTGCCCGGCGGTATGCCGGTAGTGGACAGGCCGCAGGCGCCGTTGGCATTACCCTCTCCCTCGGCCGCCTTGCCTATGAGGTGGAACGGATCATCAGCCAGGTACCCTGTAATCCTCAGCGTTTTGACGTGCTGTGCGATGACGACGAAGGAGTCCCCGGACGAAGTGACCCTGACGTTGTCGAACCATCGCAAATAGCTGTTACCGCTAACCGGGATCGAAACGCCCGACGACAGCTCGATCACGGCGGCAGCGTTAGGCGTGCCGTGGCCGGTATAGGTGAACGTGCCGCCGGCCGGGCCGGTGATGACCGGCACGCTCTGCTCCCGCGCGTCGCCCGCCAGTAAAGCCAGGGCTATCGTCGTTATAAATATTAAGAGAACGGGCATTATACCTGCCCGGATCATTCCCCGTCCCATGATTCATCCCGGCCCGATACCGGCTATTGATAGTCTTTTAAGCATTTGGTAAGCATGCTATATAAAATTTATATGACGATCATTTAATTGTAAAAATGATACCCGATGCCTGGGGTAAATTTTTACCAACCAGGATTTACCGTTAGTTCCCGGCCGGCTTCGTCACGTTGACCCACAGGTGCAAATCCCGGTAGGGAGCCGTCATGTTTCCGTCGGCGTAGAGCAGGAACTCGATCGCCATGCCGGTGCCGGTACGGTCCGGCTTCAACGCCACGGTCTTCTCCAGCGTCTGGTTATCGGCCAGCGTCACCTGATCAGCGTATAGCTGTGTGACGCTGCCGCTGTCGTTCAGCACGACGACGAGGTCGTAGGTCACGTTCCGGTACTCGTGGTTGATGATCCCGACGGTGACGGGCTTCTCCTCGCCGAGGCGGAACCATTCGGGGTAGTTATCGGCTTTGCCGCCGGGCCCGAGGATGTAGAACTCGGTGAACTTCTCGCCTTGTTTGGGCACGGCCACCACATAAGTTAAAACTGCCACAGAGGCGATGATGGATAGCAGCAGCACGACCGTTAACAACCGGTCCCACCGGCCCTCTTCCTTCGGGAACAGCTCGCTCCTCGCATCCGCGCAGGCCTTCCGAAAGTCGATCGAGAACCGTTCCTCCGGCTTCAGCCGGTGCCTGCGGTAGTTCGCAGCGGCGGCGCAGATGATCGTAAAGGCGGTCAGGCAGACGACGATCGGGTCGAGGCGGATGCCCCAGGGGGTGAAGTTCAGCGCGAGGCCGATCAGCGGCGTCACCGCGATGCTCAGCCCGAAGGAGAGCGCGGTCCGCTCGATGGCGTCGATGTCCGTCCTGCCCGGGAACAGCGCGGCGATCAGCGCATATCCGGGCACGAAGAGCACCATGCCCAGCCCGAGCGCCGATCGGATGACGGTCTCGTTCACGACGGGCAGGTAAATGGAAGCCAGCGTGACCAGCGTGTATGCGACGATGATGAGCAGGTCGACGTCGATCGACGGGATATGCCATCCCTCGATTTTAATCGGTTCGGTGTCTGATGCGGTCGCCATGTCATCGCCTCACAGTAGCCGGAAGGTCGCATCTACGGCCTTTCCTTTGACGTTCACGCTCTCGATCCGCACCGTGCGCCCGGTGCCCTCGGCGATCATGCACGCGACGAAGCTGCAGACGGGGCAGCCGGTCTGCGTGCAGATCCGCGGGCTTTCCTTCCGGACGGCCGCGCACATGCCGGCGTCCGCCAGGTCGCTCATGGACACCATGACGGTGTCGCCTTCGCGCTTTACGGCCACGCGGCCGGCGAGTTCCATGCCGTTCTCCAGCGCGTCCTTGATCTCGTTTTCCAGCCCTTCCCCGGTGAAGGTCGCGCCGTTGTCGCGGGCGAGCGCGAGCAGCCCGTAGCCGGGGGGCTCGACCAGGACGCCTTTCGCGCCGCCTTCGGGGGTGACGAAGATGCCGCCGGGCGCCCGGGGCAGTACGATATTGACCTGGCTGCCCCCGGAGGCCGGGAGGAACAGCCGGGTGGCCCCGACCTTCTCGGCCGGTATGTAGATGCCTTTCTGCTCTATTAACAGAGAGCTGAGCGTCCGGTCCAGGTTCCGGACGCCGGACAGCGCGACGGCGTCGGCGACCTCGGCGCGGAGGAACCGGGCCGGGGACAGGAAGTACAGCAGCACGGCCAGCACGATGACGGTGATGCCGGCCAGCAGGATGAGGAGGGACGTGGACGAGTCGCCGTACGTCATCAGCCAGACGGCGAGTATAGCCAGGCCCAGCACGAAGAGCGCCAGCGCGGCCGGCCGTATCGCCCACCGGTTCTGCGCGTCCAGCTTCCGCTTCAGCGTGTCGCGCTGGCCTTTCAGCACTTCGATCGTGTCTTTCTGCGCCATGTTACCGCCCCTGCCTGATCGCGCCCGTCTTCATCCGCGATCGCCCGCGGTAGAGCGCTGCCTCCGGCTTCTCGCAGGCGCTGAGCTCGACGACCGTGATATTCCTTCCTCTCAGGTTCGATAACGTCTCTTTCGCCGCCCGGTACCGGTCGTAGCACTGCTCGGGGCCGGCAACCCGGCCGTCGTACCAGATGTGCGGCGTGAGCGCCACGGAGACGTTGTGGCCGTAGTAGGCGGCGATGCGGATGCCGTTCAGCAGGCTGGCCACGCCCATGGACAGGTTGGTGATCACGATGATGCTGCAGGGCGTGCCCGACGCCAGCGAGGCCCGGGTGATCGCCTTGATGAAGCCGTCCTCCCGGACGTTGGCCGCGAACTGGCGCATCGACTCCTCCATCAGGGGGCCCAGGGCGCCGCCGAACGCTGACGCGGCGTCGCCGGCCTCCTGCAGCGTGGGGAAGCCCGCCCGGCCGGAGGGCTCGCCCCTGACCGTCGCGATCGAAGAGAGGAACGCGCGGAGGTGAGCCATCTGGTCTTTGCCGCCGGCCGCCGGCTGGAACCGGACGACGTCCGACCGGGAGAAGGTGGCGAGCCCCGCCCGCTCGTTGTCGAGGAGCACCCGGCCCGCGACCAGCGTGGCCAGCTCGATGGCCGACTCGAGCTCGGTCTTGCCCGCCCCCGTGTCCATGGAGGGGTCGACGTCGATCAGGATGAACACGGGAAGGATGCGCGCATCCTCGAAGTCCCGGACGACGAGGGCGGGCGACCGGCTGGAGCGGGCCCAGTCGATGTTCCGGGTGCTGTCCCCCGGCATGAAGTTGCGGACGTACGAGAAATCGCTGCCTGCGCCGCTGCGGACCGCCTCGCCGCCCGGGAGGCTCATGCGCTGGAGGCGCCCGCGGCTGGCGCCGGCGACGGCCCTTTCGCTGCCCATGGTGATGTAGGCGTTGACGGCGCTCTCAGTCCCGGCGACGACGATCCCGCGGAATAGCAGGGTCTCGACCGCCATGCGCATGCCGTTCACCTCGTGGCGGCCCCGGCGGAGCGGCCGGAGGCTGAACGAGACGGTCGTCCGGCCGGGGGCGAGATCAAGGGCTGCCGGGGAGCCTCCGACCGCCAGATACCTGCCGGCGGCCTGCGAGCAAAGCGTGGGCAGCCGTCGTTTTCCGCCGTAGTCGAGGGCGTATGTGACCGTGGCCGTGGAGCCGAGCATCAGCTCGCCGGCCGACAGGGTCTTCGTCACCTTGAGGTTCCGTTTCAGGTCGGAGATGAGCCACGTATAGCGGCCGAGGTCGACGGCCAGAGCCGCGACCGGCAGCAGTAAAGCCGCATAGAATACCATGCCACCGGTGAAGTAGCCCAGCACCAGCAGGATGACGGATATGCCCGTCAGGGCAACGGCAGCGTCCTTGAGCTCCATCGGCCACCACTCGCTCAGACCGGCACCCGGACCGTGTCAAGGAGCTCCCTGACGATGTCCGACGGGTCGACGTTCTCCAGCTCGAGCTCGGGCTTGACGATCAGGCGGTGGGAGAGCACCTTCGGGAGCAGGTACTTCACGTCATCGGGAATGACGTAGTCGCGGCCGTTGATCGCGGCCAGCGCCTTCGACGCCTTCAGCAGCGCGATCGACGCCCGCGGGCTGCCGCCGAGCAGCAGCTTCTCGTGGCCGCGGGAGGCGACGATCAGGTCGCGGATGTACTCCAGCACCCGGTCGTCCGTCCGCACGTCCCTTACCATGGTGATCAGCCCGACGATGTCTTCCCGGCTCAGGACGCCGGGCTGTTTCGCGACCTGGCGCGCGTTCTTCGCCCGCAGCATGTTCAGTTCCTGCTCCGGAGACAGGTAGCCCACGTCGAGCTTGAACATGAACCGGTCGATCTGCGCCTCGGGCAGCGGGAACGTCCCCGCGATATCGATCGGGTTCTGCGTGGTAATGACCATGAAGGGCTCGGGGAGCCGGAACGTGGTCCCGTCGATGGACACCTGCTTCTCTTCCATAGCTTCGAGGAGGGCGGACTGGATCTTGGGAGAGGCGCGGTTGATCTCGTCCACCAGCAGGATGTTCGTAAAGATCGGGCCCTTCCGCGTTTCGAAAGCGCCCGTCTTCTGGTTGAAAATCGACATGCCGATAATGTCCCCGGGCAGGATGTCCGGGACGAACTGGACACGCTTGAACTCCAGGCCCAGCGCAGAGGCGAACGCCTTCGCTATCGACGTCTTCGCCACACCGGGCACGCCCTCGAGCAACACGTTGCCCTCCGCCAGCATCGCGATGAAGAGGTCGACGATCATATCCTCTTTGCCCACGATCACCTTTTTCACCGATTCGACGACCTGCAGCGCCTGCGACTGGAACAGGTCCATGTCCACCTTCGTTCTCGCTTCCGTATGCATCCGGTTGATTCCCCTACAGTTTTCTGTCGATTTCCTCGATCTCCCGATCGCTTAATGGCAGCCGTTCTTTCATCCCGGCGATGAGGGCGGAACGCGCATCCTTTGTATCCCGTTCCGGCTCCTGCCCGGCCACCTCCCGCTTCCCGAAAATGCGGCCGCGCGCCAGATAGGCCAGTCCCAGCCCGAATGTGAGCAGTACAATTAGTATCTGGGCGATGATGTTATATTTTATTGTATAGTACAGCCCGGCAAGCGGAGGCACCTGCTGCCCGTGAGCGACATCCAGGTATACCGTGCCGGCCCCCGGCAGGTTCGACAAGAGCGCGCGGTTGTCGCCCAGGCCCTGCATGCTGTTGATCGCGAGATCGGCGTCGCCCGCCACGAACAGCTCTCCGCTGCCGTAATCGGCCCGGGCGACGAGCGGGTACGAGCCGAACTGCTCGGCCCCGTCGATCACGCCGTTGCCGTTCGGGTCCAGCCAGCCCATCACCGTCGTCCGCGCCAGCACTTCGGCGTCGCCTTCGACCTGCAGCGGTGCCGGATGGTTGAAGACCAGCTCGCTCACGTTGGCCGTCAGGCTGCTGCCACCGATCTCGCGCACGACCGGGAACGCGGGTTTCTTGTAGTAGTCCATATCCTGGCAGAGCGGCGTCTGTAAGATGGTGATCGGCGAGCCGATGTCGTGCAGGAGGCCGCCTGCGGTGCCGAAGTCGTCCATGACCGCCAGCCGGCCGCCCCGTTCCAGGAACGCCCGGACGTATGCCACATCCTCTGCCGGGTAGCCGGCGGACGGCCCGACGATCAGCAGCGTGTCCCCGGCGCCGGCGTCCGCCAGCCCGCCAAAGCCGTACAGCGGCCGGACGATGCCCTGCATGACCGCGGAGACGCCGTCCCACGAAGGGTTCGCCGGGCTGAAGCTCGCCTCCGAGAGGAAGAGCCGGCCGGCGATCAGCAGCAGGGCGACCAGCGCCACGCCCATTATGATCTTCGTCCCCATCCTCATGCGCTATCCCCCGCGGGCGCTGTGTCCGCCCATTTCTTGATCGTCCGCAGGCTGTCGAGGGAGCTCGCGATCTCCCGCTCGCTCACGGGGACGCGGCCGAATACGGCGGCCTCGTAGTACTTCGTGATCGTGCCGGCAGCGGTCGTCAGTGAGGGCTCACGGGCCGTGAGCGTTTTAAAGAACTCGCGGTGCGTCGCCGAGTCGGGCAGCGCGATGCCGTGGCCGCGGGCCATGCGCCGGGCCGCGGCATAGATCCCGGAAATGACCGCGACAGGATCGGAGCCTTCCGCTATCAGGGCTTCGGCCCGGGCGACCTCGTCCTCGAACCGGCTGACCGGCGAGGGGCCTGCCTGTGCCTCGGGCTGACCGGAGGGGGGCGGCACCTTTAACGTCGGCTTCGGCAGGGGCTTTTTCTTCCCGCCGATCAGCCATCTCGCCCGGCGGTCCGCCCGTGTCAGCACGGCGAAGGCCAGGCCCGCGACGAGCAGCAGGATGAAGACGACGGCCAGGCTGGCCGGCAGGCCCAGGGGCATGACCGGCACGAGAGCATCGGCAGCGGCCGCTTCCAGCAGGCCGCTGGCTTCGCTGGAGACGGAAAGCGTCTTGAGGCCCGCGATCCCGCCGATGTAGTAAGCAATATTGACAGACCCGTTTGCGTCTGTCATACCGTTGCCGATGGCGGCGCCGGAGAAGCTGGCCGTCAGCATGCGCCCGCTGACCGGCTGGCCGGAGGCGGTCAACCGAAGGGTATAGTTCAGCGTATCGCCCTGGAAAACGAGCAATGGCAGGCCGGATGTCTCGATATCCGGCCGCACCGACCGGAACTCGACGTCGTACTGTCCGCTCGATGACCCAATCAATGCCATCCCGTCGCCCGGCCCGTATTTTGCATAGACCCTGTGATAGCCCGGGGAAAGGTCATACGGGACGGACAGGCGGATGCTGTAGCGGCCGGCCTCGTCCGTGCTGTTATAGCCAAGGAGGGTATCATCGGCATAGATGGCGACCTCCTCGTGCCATACCGGCTGACCGTGCGCGCCGGTCAGCGCCCCGGAGAACGTGGCGCTCTGCCCCCCGTACAGGGCTGACGGGGGTGCGTCCAGCGTCAGCGACGTGCTTTCCTGCCGTACCATCACGCTGATAGGCGAAGACGTAGCGCTCGTCAGGGCTTCGCCGGGCACGCGTTCCGCTTCGAACCGGGCGAAGGCGTCCTGCAGGCCGGCGGGCGTACGCGGGGTGACGTTGAAATCGCACGAATAGTACCCGTCTGCCGAGGTGTTCACATAGAGCGCGGGCCGATCGCCAATAACGATCGCGACGGGGTGTCCCGGCACCGGGTAGCCCCCCTCGGCGGTCAGCCGGCCCTCCGCGCGCATCACGTCGCCGAAGCAGGCCTCCTGCGGTACGACGGCGAAAGACAGGTACGTATTCACCGGCAGGCGGCGCAGTTCCACGCTGTCGCTCACTGCCGGCGCGTGGCCGCTGCCCTGCGGATCATAGACGGCAATCGCGTTCATGACGGCGTCGAACCTGTCCCCTGGGACCGTGAAAAAGATCGTGTAGGAGCCGTCCTCCCCGGTGATCGCGTTTCCGGCGGGCAAGCCGTCGACCGAGAGCGCGATCAGGCCGCCGGCGACGGCCGTGCCGTCCGATTCCAGCCGGCCGGCGAACGTCACGGTGTCGCCGGTCCCGGCCGCCGCCTGGCTCGCGTTCAGCGTGAGGCTCGTGTCGCCCAGCATCTGTAAGGGCAGCCGGTTGACCTCGTCCACCCGCTCCATGAAGGCGTTCAGCCGGCTGATCCCGGCGTCGAGCCGGTTCATGTTGACGCCGGTGTTCTGCAGCATCAGGCCGATCACCGCTGCGCCGGCGGTCAGGTTGCGGTTCGTGCCGTTCATCACATCATAGTGCTTCTGCAGCCCCGCCGCGGCCAGGGTGGCGTTCACCGTGTCGCCGGCCGCATAGTACTGTTCGAACCGCGCCATGCCTTCGCTGAACGCCTCCGAGCTGTTGATCATGTCGCGCAGTTCGCAGGCCGTGAGGTCGGCCTGGCTGACAAATCGCCGGAAGTCGGAGTCCGGGACGCCCGTGCGGTTGAGGTAGTCCTTGAAGAAGCCGTAGTAGAGGTCGTAGTCCCCCATGGACAGCCGCGACGCGTCGAAGTCGCTCGCGTTGAGGCCGGACGCCATGCTGTCGAGGGAGCCGAACATCTGCTCGAGCTGGAGCATCAGCTTCGCGTTGACGTCGAACGGCTGCTGCGAGGTCAGGCTGGCCGGGTTCTCGTGGATGACCGGCGACGGGGCCTGCGCATCGGCCGGCGCGAGCCACCCCATCGAGACCCCGACGAGAAAAACGAGTACAACGGCCGCGCCCGGCTTCGCATCCGACATAAAACGCCTCACTACCCGCCCCCGGGTACCTGATTTTTTAGTAAACATAGGATAATAGCATAAATATACTTTCGTGTCCCCGCCGGTCAGACAATACCCAGAATGGCGAGGACTTTGTTGATCACGATGACCGCGAACACGGCCACGCCGGCGAGGATGACGACGTTGACCCGGGATCGCCACCGCGGCCGGGACGCGAACGGCCCGGCGAGCTCCACGATCACCAGGAACCCGATCAGGCAAAGCACGAAATAGTACTCGAAGACGTCGCGGCCGAGGCCGAAGACGGCGAGGGCGGCGAGCGCCAGGAACGCCCACGCGCCGAAGATGACCACGATACGCTGGCTTTTCGTCAACAACGGCCACACCTACTGGAACTAAGACAGGATGGTATATAACCATTGTGCGGCCGGAGAAAGGGCACAGGGGCTCTGCCCCCAGTGCTCTATCCCGATCTAATTGCCCGTCGCCGACGAGGACGCGGGCCACGCCTCGGCGACGCCGTAGTGCTCGTCCGCCTTGCCAAGCGTGATCAGCCGGTAGGTCCGGCCCTTCCGGACGATGTTGCGCGTGTCGACCACGTTCCGGTGCAGGGCCTTGCACAGGACCTGGTCGTAGTCCATCGTTTTGAACCGGTCGTGGTCGGTGATCACGACGATGCAGTCGGTGCCGGTGACCGCGTCGTCGAGGCCAGACAGCGGGATATTCGCATGATGAAAGTCCAGCAGAAAATCAGTGGCAGTTTCAGAAGTGACCTGGGCGCCACCTGTTATTGCCGAGTCAGAGCATACATCTCGACACTACGAAAAAACAACCGGCCAGTCCTCGCATCCATCGTCAAAGCTTTCCAAGGACGCCCATACGTCCCTCTTCCAGCACATTAAGACCTGGATGATAGGCTGAACAGTTACAAAACATTCAAGGTTTCAATAATTTGCCGGACGTGAAGATCACCGATATCGAACAGCCAATCAATCGCGTGATCGATCAGATATGTAGCTGTAAGTACATCGCTTCAAGCTCTTTACACGGGATCATTACCGCTGACACATATCGGATTCCTTCGGCCTGGCTGGAGTTTTCCGAAGGCGTCGCCGGCAGCGGGTTTAAGTTCCGCGACTATTTCGCGTCGGTCGGAAAAACGGATGAGACGCCATTAAGAGTGGACCAAAAAACCACGATCGATGACATCATCGGTTCGGTGCATAATGCTAAAATCCGTATCGACCTCGATGAATTACTGGACGCATGCCCGTTTTATCATAAAAATATTTGACGGTATCCGTGCCAGGAAGACAGCGATTACGATCAATTTGAAAATAAGCTAGCTTATATACCAGGCCGTCGTACCGGTGATCATGGACGAAAAACGCGTGTTGATCACCGGCGGCCTCGGCCAGGTCGGGTCGTATCTCTGCGATGCGCTGTCCGGCATGGAGTGCAAAGTCCGCGTCGTCGATAATTTTTCCTCCTGCCTGAGCTACCGGAATCCTTCCGTCGAGGTCGTCAGGGGCGACATCCGCGATCGTGAAGCTGTCCGGCAACTGGTCAGGGACGCCAATGTCGTCATCCATTGCGCGGCCCAGATATACGTCACGAAATCGGTCGAGGATCCGGCCTTCGACGCGGACAACAACGTCATGGGCACGCTGAGCCTGCTCGACGCGGCCCGGGACGCGGACGTCGAGCGGTTCGTCTATTTCAGCTCGGCCGCGGTCTACGGCGACCCGGTCCACCTCCCGGTGGACGAGGATCACCCGCAGAATCCCATGTCGCCGTACGGTGTCAGCAAGCTGTCCGGAGAGAAGTACGCCCTCGCCTTCCACCGTGCGTACGGGATTCCTTCGACGGCCATCCGGCCGTTCAACATCTACAGCCCCCGGCAGGACCCTTCGAACCCCTACAGCGGCGTGATCTCGAAGTTCATCGACCGTGTCGCGGGGGGACAGCGGCCGATCATCTTCGGCGACGGCAGCGCGACCCGTGACTTCGTCTCGGTCCACGACGTAGTCGACATGGTGACACTCATGATCAAAAAGGATGTGGCGGTCGGGAAGGTCTTCAACTGCGGCACCGGCACGGCCCGGACGATCGACAGCCTGGCGCACATGGTCGCCAGCTTCTATGGACGTAGAGACCTCACGCCCGAGCATCAACCGGCGAGAGCCGGCGACATCCTGCACAGCTACGCCGACATCTCGCGGGCCCGGAACATTCTCGGCTTCAGGCCGCAGGTCATCCTGGAAGACGGGATCAAGGAGATCGTGGAGAGCAAAATGGCTGCCGGGGATACAGACAACAGGACCGGCGCAGACAGGACATAATCCTTGCTTGCTGTGAGGCCGCGGACCGGCCTGCCGCCTCCGGCGGTTCTGTCGTACTGCCCGCCCTCCCGCCCGTGTGCGCAAGGGCCGCAGCTCAGCTGGCGATAGAAGTCCCGGCATGTCCGATTATCTTATACCTGACCAGGGCTCCGGTCATCCGCCGACTATTGGCTGCCTGGTTCTACTGGCAGTCGTGACAGGGGACGCACAGCCTGTAGAAGGTTAATTGTTTTGTGGAGCGGTTTTTGGTTTTACGCTATTCGGTATCTAAAATGGAAACTGCGCTCTCTGCAGCCTTTATCCATTCATTGAATGTCGAAACACCTGCGCGCCTTTCTTCACTTCGCCCTGGGCCAGCGCCCCCGGCCCGATGGCGGCGCCGGCACCGACGGTGGTGCCGACGTTGATCAGGCTGCCGATGCCCGTGTGGACGTCGTCGCCCATGATGCAGCCGAGCTTGCGGCGGCCGCTGTCGACGCGCTTGCCGTTGATGACCGCCGGGATGTTCTTCTCGTCCAGCCGCAGGTTGGCGACCTTGGTCCCGGCGCCGAAGTTGCACCGCTCGCCGATCACGCTGTCGCCGACGTAGCTCAGGTGGCCGATCTTCGTGCCGTTCATCAGAATGGAGTTCTTGATCTCCACGGCGTTGCCGACGTGGACGTTGTTGCCTATGCTCGTATAAGCCCGGATGAAGCAGTTCGGCCCGATGTCGCAGTTCTCCCCGATGACCACGGGGCCGACGATGTAGGCGCCGTTCCGGACGATCGTGCCCTTGCCGACTGTGACCGGGCCTTTCAGCGTGGCGTTGGGCTCGACCTCGCCCTCGACGGAGGGCTTCATGGCTTTGACCATCAGTTCGTTTGCCGTCAGCAGGTCCCAGGGCCGGCCGATGTCCATCCAGTCCTCCGCCATGACCTCGTAGCCTACCGACTTGCCGGCGTCGATGAGCATCTGCAGCGAGTCGGTGACCTCGATCTCGCCCCGGGGCGACAGCGGCGTCTTCCCGATGGCGTCGAAGATGCACGGGCTGAAGACGTACACGCCCGCGTTAGCCATATTGGTCGGGGGCTGCGGGGACTTCTCCACGATGCGCGTCACCAGGCCGCCATTGGTCTCTATGACCCCGAATGCCGCGGGGTTCGGCACCTGCTTGACGCTGATGATCGCGTCTTCATTCCGGGCCTGCAGCTTCTTCAGGTGCGCGGTGCTGACCGTGATGTCGCCGTTCATGGCGATGAAACGTTCATTACAGTAACCGGCCGCCATGCCGAAGGCATGCCCCGTGCCCTGCTGCCTGTCCTGGGTGACGTACCCGATGTTCAGGCCCCAGCGGGAGCCGTCGCCGAAGTAGCCGGTGATCGACTCCTTGCGGTAGCCGACGATGAGAAGAATATCCCTGATGCCTGCGTCCCTCGCGGCCAGCAGCGTGTACTCCAGCATGGGCTTGTTCGCGACGGGCAGCATCACTTTCGGGCGGTTCTCGGTCAGGGGGCGCATCCGGGTGCCCTCGCCGGCCGCCAGTATCACTGCGCGCATGACGCTATACACCTTTTAACGATCGACTCCGCCCGGGCATATAACCTTTCCGCCGCCCCCGCGTCGACCGCCTCGGCGGTGATGCGGATCTTCGGCTCGGTGCCCGAGGGCCGGATGAGCACCCAGCCGTCGTCGTACTGCACGCGTATGCCGTCCAGGGTGTTGAGCGACCGGTACTGCTCGCGCTCGATCTCGGCTTTCACCCCGCCCATGATGCCGGCCTTCCAGCCCTCTTTGGCGAACTTCAGGCCGCCCCTCTTCAGCGGGTAGCGCGGGAGCTGTGCGACCGCCTCGGAGAGCGGGCCGTGCTCGCTGACGAGCTCGACGACCTTGGCGGCCGCGTAAATGCCGTCGGGGCAGTAGGAGATGCGCGGGAAAATCCAGGTGCCGCTGGTCTCGCCGCCGAAGTCGGCGCCGGCCCTGCGGACCTCCTCGGACACGAACGCGTCGCCGATCCGGGTCCGGTACACCTTCACGTCTTTGCCGCAGCGGTCGACGGCCATGGACGCGTCCACCGGGCAGGCGACAGACTCTTTGACCTCGAACCGACAGAAGTAGGCGAGCAGCTCGTCACCGGTGACCATCCGGCCGGTCTCATCCACGGCCATCATCCGGTCGGCGTCGCCGTCGTGGGCGATGCCGAGGTCGGCGCCGGTCGCCCGGACCGTCGCCTTGAGCTGGGACAGGTTCTCGTCCACGGGCTCCGGGTCGCGGGCCGGGAAAAAGCCGTCGGGCTGGGCGTTCAGCGCGATCACCTTGCAGCCCATCTCCCGCAGGACGTACGGGGTGATGGTCGACGCAGAGCCGCAGCCGCAGTCCACCACGACCTTGAGGCTGCAGGGCCGGACGTGCTTCAGGATGACGGCGATGTGGTCGGGGATGGCATCGCTTGACCCGGACTCCTGGCCGATGGCCTTCCAGTCGACGCCCTTGAGGTCGCCGTTGATGAGCCGCTCCAGCTCGTCCTGCTGCTGCAGCGAGAACGCCATCCCGTCCGGGTTCCAGAACTTGAGGCCGTTGTACTCCGACGGGTTGTGTGACGCGGTGACCATGACGCCCGCCGAGAACCGGCGCGCCGCGTAGGCCAGCGTCGGCGTCGAGACCAGCCCGGCCCGGGTGACCCGGGCGCCCGAGGACAGCAGGCCGGCGACCAGCGCGTCCTCGATCATCGCGGCGGAGGTCCGCGGGTCGTGACCGACGACGACGTGCTTGTGCAGAAAGCCCAGTGCCCTGCCCGCCTTTAAGGACAGCTCGGGGGTCATCATCTCGTTGACGACGC
This sequence comes from Methanocella sp. PtaU1.Bin125, assembly GCA_002067315.1. Classification (GTDB taxonomy): domain Archaea; phylum Halobacteriota; class Methanocellia; order Methanocellales; family Methanocellaceae; genus Methanocella_A. The sequence goes on from MVRA01000168.1 coordinate 13,742, forward strand.
CCCTGATGCCAGATGAGCCGAAGAGCCCCAAGCTACTCCACCGTCACGGACTTGGCGAGGTTCCGCGGCTTGTCCACCGGACAGCCGGCGCATACGGCGACGTGATAGGCGAAGAGCTGCAGCACGATGGAGGAGAGCACCGGCGATATGAGCTCGCTGGCATCAGGCACCCGGATGACCACGTCGACCAGCTGGGCGATGCTCTCGTCGCTCTCGCTGGCGACGGCGATCACCGACGCGTCCCGCGCCTTGATCTCCTTGATGTTGCTCGTCATCTTCTCGTACGTGGGCGACCTCGTCGCGATCGCGACGACCGGCACGCCGGTCGTCAGCAGCGCCAGCGGGCCGTGCTTTAGCTCGCCTGCCGCAAAGCCTTCCGAGAATATATAAGAGATCTCCTTGAGCTTGAGCGCGCCCTCGAGGGCGATGGGATAGTTGAGGTGCCGGCCCACGAACAGGAACAGGTTCGCCTTCGCGTAGAGCCGCGCGACGTTCGCGACGTTGCTGTCCTGGTCCAGGACCGACTGCGCGTACTTGGGCAGCGACTTCAGCTCGGACAGCAGTATTCTCGCCTTCTCGGCGGTGATCATGCCGCGCCGGCGCCCGAGGAAGATGGCCATCATGTACATGACGGTGACCTGCGAGGTGAACGTCTTGGTCGCGGCGACGCCGATCTCGGGGCCCGAGCGCATGTAAATGGTGTTGCCCGCGTCCCGGGCGATCGTGCTGCCCACGGTGTTCGTGATCGCGACCACGTGCGCGCCCTTCTTGATCGCCTCCCGGACCGAGGCGGCCGTATCGGCGGTCTCGCCCGACTGGGACAGCGCGACGATCAGCGTGCCCGGCCCCACCCGGCTGGACGAGTACCGGAACTCCGAGCCGATCTCGACAGTGACCGGGATGTCGGTGAGCATCTCCAGCGCGTACTTGCCCACGAGGCCTGCGTGGTAGGAGGTGCCGCACGCGACGATGATCACCCGCCGGATGCCGTTGATCTCGTCCTGCGTCAGCCCGATCTCGCCCAGCTCCACCTCGCCCGACAGCTCGTTCAGCCGGCCCGAGATGACGTCCTTGAGCGATTTGGGCTGCTCGTGGATCTCCTTGAGCATGAAATGATCGTAGCCCGCTTTCTCCGCCGCCTCCAGGTCCCACTCGATCACGCGCTCCTTGCGCTTGATCTCGCGGCCATGGAAATCGGTAAACGTCACGCCGTCTTTGGAGAGAATGGCAATGTCCCCGTCCTCCATGAACACGGCCCGCTTCGTATACTTGAGAAAGGCGGTGACGTCGGAGGCGAGGAAGTACTGGCCCTCGCCCAGCCCGATCACCAGGGGGCTGTCCTTCCGTGCCGCATAGATGTGGCCCGGGTCGTCCTTGTTGATCAGCGCGAACGCGAAGGAGCCCTGCAGTTTGGGGACGGTCGCCAGAATAGCACGGAGCGTATTGTCGACGTAGTTCTCCTCAACGAGGTGGCTGATGACTTCCGTGTCGGTCTCCGAGGTGAACACATGGCCGCGTTTCTCCAGCGCGCGCTTGATCTCCTGGTAGTTCTCGATGATGCCATTGTGGACGACGGCGATACGGCCTGAGCAGTCCTGGTGGGGGTGGGCGTTCGTCTTCGAAGGCTTACCGTGCGTAGCCCAGCGCGTATGGCCGATGCCGACGGACGCGTAGAGCGTCGAGGGGACTTTCTCCCGGAGCTTGACGATCCGCTCGGCCGACTTGATGACCTCGAGGCCGTCCTCGCACACCAGCGCGATGCCCGCTGAGTCGTAGCCCCTGTACTCGAGCCTCCCCAGCGAGTCCAGCAGGACCTCCGTGGTCTTCCCTGCGCCGATGTAGCCGACGATTCCGCACATTTGACTCGTTCCTCCTGTTACAGAACTCTGGTATTGTCCCCCACGTTGGTCCAGATGATGGTGCCAGATCCGATCTTGCATCTGACCCCTATAATCTTTCCCGGCTTGACGAGCACCCGGCCCGCAATCTCGGTGTTGTCGCCGACGATCGCGCCGATGTTGGCCCGCATCAGCTTGTTCTCGACCTCCACCTTCGTGCTGTCGGACTCCGCGATGAACGACGGGCCGATGGTTACCCCCTCGCCGATGATCGAGTTCGTTATGTGGTTGAATGACGAAATGCGGACGTTGCTCATTATTATACAGTTCGAGATACGCGCGAACGGCTCGATCGTCGAGTTGCTGCCGATACTGGTGCTCGGCAGGATGACGGTGTCCGGCCCGATGTCGCAGTTGTCGCCGATGTTCACCGGCCCCACGATGTAGCTGCCCGAGCGTATGACGGTGTTCTCGCCGATCTTCACCGCGCCGATGACGTGCGCCCCTTCCTCCACGGCCCCGTGGCTCTCCGCCTTCTGGCGGGCCAGGGTGGCGGCGTTCAGGTCGATCAGGTCCCATAGGTACGCGGCATCCATCCAGGTGGCGTTCGTGTGGACCGCCCGCACCGGGATGTCGTTGTCGATCATCTTGCGGATGGCGTCGGTGATCTCGTAGTCGCCGCGCTCCGAGATGTCCATGTACTCCAGGAAGTCGAAGATCTTCGGCGAGAAGCAGTAGATGCCCGCGTTCACGGTGTTGCCGATCTCTTTATGCGTGGGCTTCTCCTGGATGCTTTTGACCAGGCTGTTCTGGATCTGCACCACGCCGTACTTCTGCGCCTTGTCGACCGTCACCGTCAGCATGGTCGCGTCCCCGCCCTGATGGCGGATGATCTGCTTGATCGCCGACGAGTCGATGACGGTGTCGCCGTTGATCACGAGGAAGTGATCTTTGATCAGGTGGGAAGCCTGCCGCAGCGCGTGCGCCGTGCCCAGCTGCTGGAACTGCTCCACGTAAGTAATGTTGACGCCCCACTTGTGGCCGTCGGAGAAGTAGTCCATGATCTTCTCGCGCTTGTAGCCTACCACCAGGACGATGTCGATGATGCCGCTCTCCTGGAGAGCGTCGATGACGTACTCGAGAATGGGTTTGTTGCCCACCGGGATCATGACCTTGGGCCGGGTGGCGGTGAACGGCTTAAGCCTGCTGCCCTCGCCAGCGGCCAAAACAACTGCTTTCATAGTCTAATTACACCCTAAAGCTGTTATCGGATTACCTAGGGAGAGTATAGAGTGCGAGTATTTGAACTTTCTCGTTACGCTTATTGCAGAAATGAAAGTGTTTCAGCGGATTACTCGGTTTTTTCCCGGTATAGTCGACATATCTGGTTATTAATATATTAAAAGCCGGGGCGAAACAGTTATATGCTTCCAGCACTTTTAGATGGAACGTCTTAAAACAACAGAGGTATTTATCATGGCGAGATTCCCCGAGGCAGAGGCCCGTACCTTAAACATCCAGATCTGCAGGAAGTGCAACGCGAGGAACGCGTTAAAAGCCACCCGCTGCAGGAAATGCGGATACGAAGGCCTGAGGCCCAAGAAGAAGGAGCTTAAGAAATAGACGCTCATATGGCTACGGCGGACGACACGGACGCCCTGGCCATTATATCCTGTTTTTAAACGTTTTTTATATCCCCGGCACATACCAAGGCTATACCATGGACAGCCTAAAAACAGTGTGACCCAGATTCCCCGTGCATGTGGTGGTGGGGGTTGTTCTGGTGTGGTTTTCTGGGGGTGGGCTTTTTCTCGTGTTTTTTTGGGATTTATGGGTGAATGGTATGGAATACTGTGTTTTTATCGATAGCTTTCGCTAATCGTTGGTTGGCTAGTAGTCGACTATGAGGCGTTTTGTTAATCTTTGTGTGCCGTGCTCTAACGTTAATATTAGGAGGAATATTTGTCTCATCTGGTCCAGGGTGATCATGGTCTTGTTCTTCTTTCTGACCAGGTTGTGCAAGCACATCACTATATGACTGATGGTGTAGGAGAGTACGCGGTATGCGTGATTCCTGGTCCGGGTCTTTACCCGGTAGTCTTTACAGTCCTTGTACCCGATCTCTGCGTTCCACCGGTACCGGTAGGCTTTAACAAGGGTGAAGAAGTCTCTGCCGTTCATGTCTAGATTACTGGCGAATCCTATGTACGAGTCAATCCCCTCGTCCTCCATGTACACGTTGATCTGGTAACTATCGGATTCGCCTTCGTTGATCGTGTACTTGGATCGCCAGACACCGGTCAGTTCAGCTATGTGATAATACACGTTCATCGTATCATACTGTTTAATCGGTACCACGTACGCAAGGCCGTGTTCATCAATGGTTTTCAATACTCTGCTCTGGTAGAATTCTTTGTCCATGAGTACTGCCCGGACTCTGAGTTCTCGGGGAATCTCCCGGATTAATCGTTCCACGATGGTTTCCAGTTTTTCCTTTTTACGTACCGGGGTAATGCCCAGAGTGAGCCGGAACCCGTGCAGTACAATGCTTATGGTAGCGTAACGGACGATTTTGATCTTGCTATGTTTCAGGCCTCGTTTCTTGACCGTGTAATGCACGTACTCCGTGACCTGTCCGTCGTGCGCCAGGTCAGTCATATCTATAGCGAGAAACACCGGACGATGATGCGCCCGATCCCGCCACCAGATTTTAAACGCTCTTTTTAACAACACATTACAATACGCAGTGACCTGTTCCACACTTATCCGACCGAGATAATGGAAAAACCGATCACTGCTCTCACACACCTCGTCACACACGCTCTCCATGCTCTGATTTTTAACCGCACAACGCACAAGCAAAAGAAAAAACATTGGAGCCCTTGGAAAACGGACGCAAAAATCAAACAATTTCGACAAAGACTTTAAACCAACAAACTTAACATCCACGATAGAGGGCGGAAACGGTTCTCTCATGTTATCCCAAACAGAGAACCCACGCCCTCACACGAATACCTTATTTTACTCCACCCCCACAAGCACACACTACACAACCCCCAATCCAAGAAGCACGGGGAATCTGATGACCGCAGTTACGCCAGTAGCCTGCGCAATCACGATCCGACGATGATATCGTCGTCGGCGCCCTTCTCGTTCAGGATCTTTTTGACGGCGTGCTTATCGTGCTTCTGCTCCAGCGCGTACTGGACCAGCTTGGCGTAGGCATCTTTAAGGGAGACGTCGTGCTCCAGCGCGAACTTCTTGACCTCTTTGTGCAGGCTGCCCGGCATTTCGACCTTCGGCATAACGGAAACGTAATATGTCGCTCAAAGAGATATATATGTTGCCGT
>MVRA01000169.1 GCA_002067315.1 Methanocella sp. PtaU1.Bin125
CTGCGTTTTTCGGATCTGCCGATTCAATGAAATGGGCTTTGTTTCGGGGGCCTGTCGTACCAGTACTCGCGACGAACGCAACGTTTCTCTAAGTTCTCGCGACGATGCGACGAAACGCGACGATCGCGACGTTTCTAAGAATGATAATATAGCGGATTATCCGTTAACCATCGTCGCGCCCGTCGCGTTTCGTCGCGATCGTCGCGAGTATGCAGTCCCGCGCCCTTGCGTACTCATCACAAGACGCCTGAACGGCAAACCATCAGAGACATCCGGCCACCGCCCTTCGATCCCAACAATGCAGAAGAGTCAAAAAGAGAGCGCCATAGGGCAACCGGGGACGTCATCAAGCCTCCGGCGCCCTATAGCCATTACGTGCCTAATAGACGAGCATTCTCTTAACGGTGCCGGCCACGACCCTGCCGTCGCCTTCGCCCGCCGCGAGCTTCTTCAGCTTCTCGACGCTGGTCTCGCCGTTGACGTTGATGACGAAGATCGCGCCCTTCTCTTTCGAGTAGATGTCCTTGAAGTCGTAGATCGTCCCGACGATCATCAGCTTGCCGGTGTAGACCAGGTTCCGTATCGACGCGTCGTTGAGCAGGTTCTCGATCTGCCGGTCGACGTTCGCCTCGCTGACCAGCGTCTCGAAGAAAGCCTCGTCGCTGATCTTCGTGACCGGGGCGACTTTCGTCTCTTTCTTGTACCCGGCGATGCCGCCCTTCCGGATCAGCAGCTTCTGGACTTCGGCCACGGTCGGCTTGATGAAGTCGAGCGACTTGAGGATACGCGCATGCTCGTCTTTGAGCTCCAGGGTCGAGGCGTGGACCGCCCCGCAGCCCGTGTGGCCCATGATCATCAGCACCGGCGTGTGGAGATGGCCGACGCCGTATTCGATGCTGCCCAGGTTAGGCTCGACCCGGTTGCCGATGTTCTTGATGGAGAAGATTTTTCCGATCTGGTCGTCGAGCGAGCGCTCCCACACCCGGGAGTCCGAGCACGTCACCAGCGTGACGTCCGGGTGCTGCCCGTCGAGGATGTCCCGGTACTGGCCGGTGCTGGTCGCCTCGGCCGAGTACTGTTTGTTATACTTGATCTTGTGCGTTAAGGTTTCCAATCCCTTACCCGTAGTAGCCGTACCTGACATATTGTTCCTCCCGAATCATTATGTCCAGGCGGGCAAGCGCGACCATTCGTACACGCGTACCCGACTGTAATACCTCTAATTTCGATTAGCCTGTCACCTATTGATTCTTGTGGTGCCTTCCACCGGTTGTTATCCGGAGATGCCGGAGATGAGATACCGGTGATGTCACTTCAGGCCATCCCGCCGGAATGTCCCTTTCAATAAAAAAAGGGAAAGGAGATCTTACTTGATCTCCATTCCGATGCGCTTTGCGGCCTCGTGGTAGATCAGCGACAGGGGGATCTCCACGGGGCAGCCGTCCTCGCACATGCCACAGTTGCAGCAGTCGCCGCCGATCTGGGCCGCGCGTGCGATGTGGTAGTTCATGGACGGCGGCAGGTCGCCCTTGCCCTCGTAGGCACTCGGCTTGAGCCGCAGGTCGAAGGTGGCAGGGCAGTTGAGCGTGCAGCCCTGGCACTTGATGCACTTCTTGAACTGCGCGCCCCAGAACTCCGGGCTGGCCGCGGCCGCGAACTGCTTCTTCTGGTTCTTGAGGCCCATCTTGACCATGACGTCGTTGATCTTGGCCCGGGCTTCGATGCCCTTCGGGTCGGCAGGCTGGACCGTGACGGCCTTCGCGTTGACGGCGCCGTCCACCAGCTTCGCGCCCTTCTCGCTGCAGACCTCCACGAACGTGGCCTTGCCGGCCAGCGGCCCGATGACGCCCCAGTTGCCGCACGCCAGGTCCGCCATGGTGGGGATCTTGACGTCGCAGCGCTGGCAGTTGTTGCGCCGGCCATAGCCGTGCTCCTCGAGCTCGTCGATCGAGACCTCCTTGTGCTCGTGATTCTTCGTCACGATGATGAACTTGCCCTTGGCGATCTCTTCCTTGACGACGTCGTCCGGGCTCACGCCGTAGTACTTCTCGATCATCTCGCGGCCCACGATCGGGCGGACCGTGCCGCCGCAGTTGACGCCGACCATCAGCAGATTGTCCTTGTTGACCTTGCCGCGCTTGGCCATGACGAGAATCGCCCGGGCGTCGCACGGCTTGACCGGCAGCGCGATCTTCTTGTCCTTCGCGCCGTTCATGTACTGGACGACGAACTTGCCGACGGCGAGCGGCGCGCAGTGGAGCGAGCCCGCCGACTTGATGATCTCTTTGGGGTCGGTGAAGATGGTAGGTACACCATCGTACACGTCGGCACCCTTCGTGACGGCGACGACGGCATCGACCATCTTGCTTTCCAGCGCATACGTGAGCAGCGCCGTCACAGCACCGCCGCACTCGCCGGCCTGGCAGATGTTTTCGTTGGCGGCGCAGGCGTAAAGCATGTCCTTGACTTTAACCATGTTAGTGACCTCCTGCCTTGGGCGCGGCCGCTTTGATGGGCGGAACCGGCTTCTTCTCTTCCTTCGGGATGACGATGACCTTCGCGGCGCAGGCCTTGTACTCGGGCATCTTCGCGAACGGGTCCAGGGCCGGGTTGGTCAGCATGTTGGCCGCGCACTCGGCGAAGTGGAACGGGATGAAGATGACGCCCTTCATGATGTTCTTGGTGACCTTCGCGCCGATCTCGATCTCGCCGCGGCGGGATGCGACCTTGACCTTGTCGCCGTCCTTCACGCCGAGAGCCTTGGCGTCCTCGGGGTTGATCTCCACGAAGCCCGTCTTGACCTCTGCGTCAAGCGTGGCCGACCTGCGGGTCATGCTGCCCGTGTGGTAGTGGAAGAGCATGCGGCCCGTGGTCAGGATGAACGGGTACTCTCCGTCCGGCTGCTCCACCGGGGGCCTGAAGGTGACCGGGAAGAAGATGCCGATGCCGTCGGGGTGGCTGAACTTCGCGGTATGCAGGATCGGGGTGCCGGGGTGGTCGGTGGCCGGGCAGGGCCAGTGCAGCGCCTCGGGCTTTCGGAGCCGCTCGTACGTCATGCCAGCGTACTGCGGGGTGGTCTTCCGGACCTCCTCGAAGATGTCCTCCTGGGACTTGTAGTCGAATCCGGCGACGCCCATCTTCTTCGCGATCAGGCTGATGATCTCCCAGTCAGGCTTCGCCTGTCCGGGCGGCTTGACGGCGGGCTTCAGGAGCTGGACGCGCCGCTCGGTGTTCGTGAAGGTGCCGTCCTTCTCCGCGAACGACGCCGCGGGGAGCACGACGGACGCCAGCTGGGCCGTCTCCGTCATGAAGATGTCCTGGACGACCAGGAAGTCGAGATGCTGGAGGGCGTGTTTGACGTGGTTGATGTCGGGATCGGACACCATCGGGTTCTCGCCCATGATGTACAGCGACTTCATCTTGCCCGCCTCGATGGCGTTCATGACCTCGACGATGGTCAGGCCGACCTTGCCCGGGATATCCTTGACGCCCCAGACGGCACAGACCTTGGCCCGGAGCTCGGGGTTGATGACCGCCTGGTAGCCGGAGACCACGTTCGGCAGCGCGCCCATGTCGCAGGCGCCCTGCACGTTGTTCTGGCCGCGGAGCGGGTTGACGCCGGAGCCCCTCTTGCCGATGTTACCTGTGAGCATGGCGATGTTCGACATCGAGAGCACGTTGTCCGTGCCGCACGCATGCTGGGTGACACCCATCGAGTAGATAATGGCGGAGGGCTTGTTGGTCGCGTAGATGCGGGCGACCTTCCGGATCATCTCGGCCGGCACGCCGGTGATGGGCGCCGCCCATTCCGGAGTGCACTTCATGACCTCTTCCTTCATCTTCTCGTAGTCCCGGGTCCGGTTCTTGATGAACTCCTTGTCTTCCAGGCCTTCGGTGATAATGACGTTCATCATCGCGTTGATCAGCGCGACGTCCGTGCCGCTGTAGAAGGGCGCGTAAATGTCCGCCTGCTTGGCGGTCATCGTGAACCGCGGGTCGATGTTGATCAGGATGGCGCCGTTCTCTCTGGCCTTGACGACGCGGCGGGCGATCAGCGGGTGATCCTCGAAGGTGTTGGACCCGATGATGAAAATGGTCCGGGCTTCCTCGATGTCCTTGATCGAGTTCGTCATGGCGCCGCTGCCGAGCGACTTCGCCAGGCCCGCGACGGTGGTGCCGTGGCACAGCCTCGCGCAGTGGTCGATGTTGGCCGTCTCGAGCGCGACCCGCGCAAACTTCTGCATGACGTAGTTTTCCTCGTTCGTGACCCGGGCGGAGGCGAAACACGCCATCGCATCGGGGCCGAACTTGCCCTTGATCTCCGCGAACCTGGACGCTATCAGCGATATGGCCTCATCCCAGGTCGCCGGCACGAACTCGCCGTTCTTCTTGATGAGCGGTGTGGTCAGCCGGTCATCCCTGTGGATGAACTCGTGGGTAAAGTTTCCTTTCGGACACAGCTTGCCCTCGTTGACGGGATGACGTTTCCAGGGCTCGACCCCGATGACCTTCTCATCCTTGACAACGAGGTTTAGCCCGCAGCCGCAACCGCAGTACGGGCAAATCGTTGAAACAAATTTTAAGCTCATATTTCCACCTACCAAAGGGTATCTAACTTAGGGGTATCTTATTCAGGGTATTTTATTTTTTTATTGGTATATAGCTTTCTTATATTATCACTGTTTTTTTAATTCGTTTAAATAATTTAAATTTTTTAAGATCATTTTATTAGTGTTTTTAGAATATATTTTTAAATAAACTATGCCACGTAAACAAGAGGGGGGCAAAGCCCCCCGTAAAAAATACACATGTTTACTTAGTAGGGGCGGTCGCCGGCTTGGCCGGGGTCGCGATGCACAGCGGGGACCTGATGTAGACCCACCAGTATATGGCCGCGACGAAGACAGCAGCGCCTACAATGTTGCCGATGGTGACCGGGATCAGGTTGTTCACGATGAAGGTAACCCAGTCTGCGGCCAGGCCCGCACCCAGCTTCGGGTAGAGAGCCATGTTGATGCCCGCCATCGAGGTGATGCCCGAGTCATTGGCCAGGGCAATACCCAGCGGGATGAAGAACATGTTGGCGACGCTGTGCTCGAAGCCGATCGTGACGAAAGCCATGATCGGGAACCAGCAGGCGAGCATCTTACTGACCACATCGTCCGCCGCGATTGCCAGCCAGACGGCCAGGCACACGAGCCAGTTGCAGCCGATGCCCCGGAGGAACGCGTCATCCATCGTCAGGGCCATCTTACCGTTGGCCACACTCATTGCCCACGGTGCGAATGGCGCAGCGCTGAACAGGCCGCTCCAGTAGGCGAGGCAGTACGCGACGAACAGGGAGCCGATCAGGTTGCCGATGTAGACAAGCGTCCAGTTGATGACGAAGCCCTTGATGGTGATCTTCTTGTCAAGCCACGCGATCGGGGCGAACATACAGTTCCCGGTGAAGAGCTCTGATCCCGCGATAACGACGAGACACAGGCCCACGGGGAACACTGCGCCCGTAGCGAACTTGAGAAGACCGGTGGGCATCGCGTATTTCAGCGTGGTGCCGTCAGCGGCGGTCTGGACCAGCCCGGCGCTTAAGCCGCCGGCTACTATTTCCGCAAGCAGTGCTCCGAATGCGATGTACGCACCGGCTAAAAAGGCTAAGATCAATAACTTATCCCATGTGGTTGTACACTTGGTACATCCCGAGTTGATCGCGGCTTTCGCGATGTCTGCGGGTGGTTTAAAAGGCATAATGTATCCTCCTATACTCCTATATTACTCCAACACAGATACTATGTATTTAGCCGGTCGTTTTCCTCACGGGTTGTTGGAATCCGGTGGAGGCTATATTACCGGCTAGTACACAAAAGAATATACTTTTCTTCTAAATAGTATATAATAATTTCGATTTGCAAATTAAGGCTAAAAAATCGGTTTAAAATTAATATTGATGATTATTTTACCGTGAATTATTATGAAATTGCTAGATTCGTCCGTATTCGTTCCAAAACTGCAATTTCACTAATTCATTGCCAAACTGTATGTAATCATTTCTTTATATAAAGCTTACTATCGCGCAAAGGCTTGATTTGCAGGCAATGATAATAATAATGGTAATTGTTGTGGCACCACTGATGGCCACAATATACATGATTGACTGATGTAATTTATATCGATTGCGGGACATGGTGGTCTTTTCACCAAAATAGTTTCCTGAAAAACAGTACCCTGAAAAACAGTACCTATAGTAAAGTTTACGGTACATACGAGTAAAGACCGGAAATAATAATTCGGACCGCGTGCGACTTATTTTGCCCTGTAGCCCGGTTAAAAGCGACAGTTTTAAATTTCTGAAATTCACACTGGATAAAATTATATAACCATATATAATATAGAAAATTGTTAATTTTATTCCCATAAGAGAAAACTTATATACAGTATAGCATGAAATGAATAGATAGAGGCGGTATATTTGAGTCAAACAGTAGTAGTATCACCGACAACTCGACATGAAGGACATGCAAAGCTCGTCCTTGAAGTTGACGACAACGGGATCGTTACGCAGGGCAACTACCTGAGCACGACGCCTGTTAGAGGATTTGAGAAGTTTATTACCGGAAAGCCGATGGAGTTCGCTCCGGTCGCGTCCTCGCGGTTCTGCGGCATCTGCCCCATTACCCACGCGAGCGCGTCGACCGACTCGATTGAGAGGGCCCTGGGCATCACCCCGCCGAAAGACGGTGTCGTCCTGAAGCACCTGTGCAACATGGGCAACAAGCTCCACAGCCACCCGCTCCACCAGCTGCTTATTCTGCCGGACTTCGCCAAGGACCCGAACGCGGCCCTCGCGGCCACGGTCAGGATCCAGAAGATGAGGAAGATCGGGCAGAACATCGTGGACATCACCGGTGGAGAAGCGATTCACGCCCCGAACATCAGGATCGGCGGCATGAAGACCAACATCTCCGAGGCGGCCAAGAGAAAGATTCTCGAGAGCCTCAAGGCGTACGAGCCGATCATGAAGGAGAACAACGAGTTCCTCCTGAAGATCTTCCAGGCCTCCGACGTCCCCGAGAAGCTCGGCGTCCACAACAACGAGCTCATGGCCACGGACCTGCACTACGGCAACGCCGACCTGTTCGAGCAGGAGTACTTCTACAGGTTCTCCGAGGTCACCCCGAGGTCGTTCTACCCGAAGCCGGAAGTCGGCGAGGAAGCCTGCGGCACGGCCCCGCTCATCGGCGGCAAGGCGGTCGAAGGCGGCCCGAAGGCCCGGATGACCCGGTTCGCCGGGTTCGGCGCCAAGGACTGCGGCAAGTTCGACCCCAAGGGCGCCATGGCCATCAACATCGCCAGGGTACTCGAGATCCCCCTGACGTTACAGAAGGCAACGGAGCTCGCCACCCAGCTTGACACCACCAAGCCGACCATGACCAAGCCACCCGAGGCGGGCGGCGACGGCCAGAGGCTCGGTGTCGGCCCGCAGGAAGCCCCGAGAGGCGTCAACGTCCACGTCGCGAAGGTCAAGGAGGGCAAGATCGCCTACTACAACTGTCTTGTAGCGACGACCTGGAACATCCTCACCATCGGCAAGGCGTGCGAGGGCCAGCACTACAAGTGGGCCGAACACGTGGTCAGGGCATACGACCCCTGCGTCTCGTGCTCCACGCACCTGATTGTCGTCGACGAAGACGGCAAGTTAGTGGCTGAGGACACCATATGATGTTTGAAGGGGAAACCCTTGTCATTGGCTGTGGAAACATACTATTCCAGGACGACGGATTCGGCCCGCGCGTAGCGCAGGACCTGTCCGAGTACGAGTTACCGCCTGACGTGAGGGTAATTGATGGGGGCACGGGCGCGCCCCACCTCATCTTTACCCTTCTCGACGAGACGGTAAAAAAGCTGATCATCCTGGACGCCATCGACTGGAAAGCAAAGCCCGGTACGCTGCGGAAGTTTACCGTGGACGAGCTGCCCAAAGGCAAGTTCATCGATGCGCACAACTGGACCCTGTCCGAGCCGCTTCACGCGCTGAAGGACAAGGTTGAGATTGTCGTCATCGGCTGTCAGCCAGCGAGAGTTTCCGACCCCGACATCGAGATATCGCTTACTGAAGAAGTTGAGAAAGCGATTCCCGAAGCCATTGCGATGGTCTTCAACGAACTAGGGATTAACTATGAGCTTTCTAGACAAAGTAAAGGGAATGTTTGGCGGAGCGCCGGCATCTCAAACTGAAACGAAGGCCCCTGTCAAGGCCCAGGCTCCGGCCCCGGCCTCAGCACCGGCCCCGGCCCCGGCACCTGCACAAGCAACAAAATCGGAGGGAGTAAAAGTGGCAAAGCCAAAAATAGCATACGTTCATCTCAGCGGCTGCACTGGCTGTCTCGTATCTCTTGCGGACACCTATGAGAAGCTGCTTGACATTCTGGGCGCAGTGGACATGGTCTACAACCTGACCCTGGCCGACGCCCGCGACTTACCCGAGGGTAAGATTGACATATCGATCGTAGAAGGCGCTGTCTGTCTCCAGGACAAGCACAGCGTACAGCTGATCAAGGAAGCACGCGAAAAGTCCGGCCTCGTTATCGCGCTGGGCGGCTGCGCGGCCACCGGCTGCGTCTGCAACTTCTCGCGCGGCGGCCAGGCGAACCAGCCCCAGCACGAGTCCTTCGTGCCGATTAACCGGTTAATCAAGGTCGACGCGTACATCCCCGGCTGCCCGCCGGCACCGGAAGTCATCTACAACTTCTGCATCGCGGCAGTCACCGGCGACACCCAGTACCTTGCGCCCTTCATGGCCCAGAACGTCGGCGGCTACCACTGCGGCTGCGACCTGCAGGTCAACGTCGTGCAGAACTCGCTGTGCATGGGCTGTGGCACCTGCGCCTCGTCGTGCCCGACCCGGGCCATCGAGATGGAGTTCGGCAGGCCGAGCTTCAACAACATCCGCTGCGTCAAGTGCGGCGCCTGCACGGCTGCGTGCCCGAGAATGTTCCTGCCAGTGGCAGAGATACAGAAGAAACTGATGGTGTGAGGTGACAAACATGGCATTCGGAAAATACAAGGAAGTAATGGCCCTGAAGGCCAAGGATGCGAAGGTCACCGGCGTAGCCCAGGACGGCGGCGTAGTAACCTCGATACTGTGCTACGCGCTCGAGCAGGGCGTCATCGACGGTGCTCTCCTGGCTGCAAAGAGCGACACCCCCTGGCTGCCGAAGCCGGTCGTCGCGACCACCAAGGAAGAGATCATCGCGGCAGCGGGCACCAAGTACACGATCAGCCCCAACATGTCGGCTATCAAGAGTGCCGCCCGTGAGTACGCGCTCGACAAGATCGCGATCGTGGGCACTCCCTGCCAGATCTACGCGGCACGCAAGATGCAGCTCTACCCGTTCGGCGCCCGCCACATCGCGGACAAGATCGCGCTGACCGTCGGCATCTTCTGCACGGAGAACTTCTCCTACGCGGGCCTGAAGACCGTCATCGAGGACCACTGCAAGGTGCCCATCGAGTCCGTCACCAAGATGGAGATCGGCAAGGGCAAGTTCTCGGTCAAGGGCGCCAAGGACGTGGCAATCCCCATCAAGGAGACCCATAAGTACGAGCAGGACGGCTGCCACGTATGCAGCGACCTGACCGCCGAGTTCGCAGACATCTCGACCGGCAGCATCGGCACCCCCGACGGCTGGTCCACCTGCTTCACCCGGACGACGAAGGGCAGCGACCTCATGAAGAAGGCGCTCGCCGCCGGCCTGTTCGAGAAGAAGGAGATGGCGGAGTTCGCGGCACCCATGGGCCTGGCCATGCTCGAGAAGCTCGAGACCGGCAAGAAGGACAAGGCCAAGAAGACGGTCGCAGACAGGACCGCACTGGGCCTGTTCACTACCCCGGGCATCGTCTACTGAAGTACAAACCTTTGCGGGCCGCAAGGCTCGCAACTCTTCTCTTTTTTCTCGCGGTTATGTCGGCACGAGACCATGCCGTTCGTATGCTTGCGACTATGAACATGGAGAATGGTTAAAGGCCGCAGAGACCGCAGAGGGGCGCAGAGTACGCGGTTTCTTATTAGTCTAACACTTTGCCTTGTCAATAAAATGGACTGCGGTCTCTGCGTCCCTCTGCGCGCTCTGCGGCCTTTAACCGCGCCAGAATATTCCGCCACGCATGGATTATGCTATCCACGCTTATAGATGCGCTTGACCGCTTTCTTGGCGGCCTCCCGCACGGACCGGTCGCGGTGCCGGGTGGCCTGATGCAGCGGGTCTATTGCCCGGAGGTCGCCGATCTCGGCCAGCGACCAGACGGCGTTCAGCACCACCCTGGGGTGCCCGTCGTCCAGGGCCCGGATGAGCGGCTCGACGGCCCGGGCGTTGCCGGTGGCGCCGAGGTCCATCGCGGCCTTCCAGCGCTGCGAAACGTTCGCGCTTTTCAGCCGGGCGATCATGCCGCCGATCGGGTCGGTATCGGCGGGAGCGACGGGAGCCTTTGGCCTGGCCGGGGCAGCGGCCGGCCGGCGGGTTTCGGCCGTGCGGGGTTTGCCGGCGCCGTCGGCCTGCAGCGCCGGGCAGGATGGCCTGACATCAGTGACAGGCACCGGGGGAACAGTCTTAAAGAACTGCTCCATGGCGCCCCGGATATCGCCGGGCTTGACCTCGATATATTCCCGCGTCTCCTCTGCCGGGAACCGGTGGTAGTACCCGAGCCGATCGTAGCGGTCGGAAAACGGCCGCGTGTACCGCCGGTCGACCAGGATCATGACCCCGTAGTCCGTGGGGGACCGGATGACCCGCCCGCAGGCCTGGCGTATCTTTTTCACGGCCGGCTGGGAGACCACGTATTCCATGCCTTTGCCCGGGTAGAGGCTCTCGTAGGCGTTGATGATCGCCTGGGACCGGTCGTCCCGGTAGTTCTGCAGGCCCACGCCGACCACGACTACTGTGCGGCAGCGATCGTACCGGTAGTCGACCCCTTCTGTCAGCGTGCCCCACAGGTACGCCATCATCACCGCTTTGCTCCCCGCGTCCCCGTAGCCGAAGAACTGTTTCTTCAGCTTCTCGGGCGACAGGCCTTTCTCGGGCACCAGGACCGGCACGTCGACCTTGATCAGCCGGGCGTACTTCTTCGCCTCCTCGGCGGTCGGGAAGAAGAAGAGGACGTTGCCCGCAGACGCCGCGATGATGTCCTCGAACAGGGTGGCCAGCGTCTTCTCGACCTGCAGGTCGCCGCGGTTGCTGTACATGAGCGGCCCCACGTCGACGGCGAAGGTCTTCCTCCGCTCCGGCGGGAACGGGCTCCCGAAAATGATCTCTACGGTATCGCGCTTGATCTGCAGCACGTCCTTCAGCGTGTCGAAGGGCTGCAGGGTAGCGGACATGAGCACCGCGCTGCCCGGGCCCTCCAGCAGCGGCCCGGAGACCTCTCCGGGAACGCAGTTGCACAGCTCCAGCGTCGCGTACAATCGGCCGTCCTGGCTCTTGTGCACCGTCACGATGGGATAGTGGGCAATGTCGGACGAGTGCTGCACGTATTCGTCCAGGAACACGCCCACGTCGAGGAGCTTCGACCCTTCGAAGACCGGCGTCCGGCCGCTCTTGAAGTCCTCCTCCGCCCGGCTGTAGACGACCGTGCCCATCATCTTAACGGTATTGACGGCGTCTTCCAGCCGGATGCCCGATGACGTCAGCAGCTTTTCCCGCAGGGCGATGCAGAAGTAGTCGTCGCTGCCTGACGGGTCCCGGACCCGGATGTCGATCCCCCGCGGGGAGATGCGCTCCGCCTGGCCGAACGATAGCTTTTCCGCATAGGTCTTCCGGAGGGTATCCCGCAGGCCTCCGAGCGTCCGCAGTGCGGTTTCCCTGGCGACCCGGTAGCTGGCCTCGTCGTAGCTTTCGCCGTCGGGCTTGAGCCGCGTCACCTCTTTTTCGGCCGCGTCCAGGGCGATCTCGTCGAGCGGGGGGAGGCTGGCCGACCGGGCCTGTTCCTCCAGGTTATGGGCTTCGTCGAAAATGACGATCAGGTCGGAAATCTTGCATCCCAGGACCGTCAGGAACCGGTCCCGGAACTCCGGCTTGATCAGGTGATGATAGTTGCAGATGATCAGGTCGGCGTCTTTCAGGTTCTCCTTCAGCAGCTCGTAGCCGCATTTGCCCTCGTCCTCCGACCGTTCCCTCACGTCCTCCGAAGAGCGGACGTCGTCGAACAGCCACTGCTTGAACTTATCGTTGACGCCGCGCAACGTCTCGTACAGGTATTCGCACGACTGGCTTTTCAGCCGGCGGAGCGCGTCCTCCTGCATGGCCAGGCTGGCGGTGAGGTCGTGCCGCTCGTCGGGCCGCAGGCGCTTCCAGTCGTCCGACTTCATCAGGTTGCGGAGCTTCGCCACCGCTTTCTCCGCCTCGATCCGTGCCTCAGTGGCTATGGTCAGCGATTTGCAGGCGTGGACGCTTTTGCCGGCCGGGCACATTTTCTCCTTGCCAATAAACGATACCGCTTTAATGCCCGCCTTCGCCCGGACTTCCCGGGCTTCCTCGACGAACTGGACCATCTGCTGGTGCACCGGCGTCGCGATGACGACCTTCTTCCGCTGCTCCCGGCCGACGGCCAGGGCCGGGGCCAGCGCCGACAGCGTCTTCCCCGTGCCGCAGGCGCCCTCGAAGAGCACCAGCTTACCCGCGGCCAGGGCCCGGTAGATGGTCTCCATGGCGCTCTCCTGGTTCGGGTAAAACGCGGGTTTTGGGAAAAAGCTGAGGTAAGGTCGGTCGGCCATGTCTGGGGTCGATTCTACTTGGCCAAGCCCCGTTAATTAGTTTACGATCAGCCAGTTTCAGCGGGGTCGACGACCGGGAGCATGACCACGAACTTTGCGCCCTGCGTATGGTCGCCAGGCACCCGGTCTTCGACCCAGACCCGGCCGTGGTAGCTGTCCACAAGCGATTTGACGAGGTACAGCCCGAGCCCCATGCCTTTAGCCTTACTGGTGCTCTTCAGCATCCGGTTGAATATCTTGCCTTTAAAGTCGTCCGGGATACCCGGCCCGTTATCCTCAACCGTCACGCGGCAGTATTGTCCCTCGTTTTCTTTGACAATTCCCATGCCGACAATAATATTGGCCCGGTCTCCCGTATGCTTGATAGCATTGCTCACCAGGTTCGCAAACACGTCGTGTAACAATTCGTTGGCATGAACGCGGCACTGCCCGCATCCGTCCAGGTTCAGCGCGACCGGCTTGCCGGGCACGGCCCCCAGCTCCCGCCGCACGTCCTCGAGAACCGCACACACGTCCACTAGCTGGTCCGGGAACACGCCCTCTTTGAGCTTCTGCAGTTTTCTCACGTTCTGGATGAGCCGGGCGCTCCTTTCAAGCACCTCGAACGGCTTGTCGATGAAAAGCCGTTGCCGCTCGTTGAACTGCTCTGCGTCCCGGGCAATCTCGAGGTAGCCCAGCGCGATCTGGTGCATGTTGTTGATGTCGTGGCCCATGAGATCGAGGTAGAGTTCGGCGTTGTCCTTCGCGACCTGCAGCTCGGCCTCGCGGGATTTTTGTTCTGTGATATCCATCACGAACATGATGTAGCTGGTAATCGCCCCCTTCGCGTCGACCGTGGGAAAAATTTTGACCGAGTAATGCCCCGGGCGGTCGCCCCGCGGCGGTTGCGGGTCGCTGCCTTCGAAGACGGTTATATCGCCCCTGCGGACTCTATCGATCGTCCCTGGCGGGCTTTTTATCAATTGGTCGGCATCCCGGAAGAGGTTCGGTTTACCCTGCCCATCTCTCATGTTCTTATTAATAAGCTGCAGGAACCGCGGATTAGCCTGCACGATCTCGCCGACCAGGTCGAATATGCATATGGCGTCCGGCGACTGCATGATCAGGTCCTGCATCAGGCTCCGCGTATCGCGCAACTGCTGATGGACCTCCTCCACGGTCGTGATCTTGATTCGCCTCAACGTAAAGAAGAACAAGGAGACGGCCATGAAAATCAACATGACGAGATAGATATAGACCACGTCGTCCGGACGGCTGTATAGTCCGAGGCTGGAGATTAGGCTGAAGGCGTCTCCGGCCAGCGCGAGTAAAAAGTATATGATCAGGACGGAAAAAATGTACCGGAACTGGTTCTGCATAAAATTGATCGCGAGCATGGCGCTCATCGTAAGGAGCGTGATGTCAAATACGATCGACAGGGTATAAACAGCGATATCGAATCCTGCGCCGGGGGCCCGGTAAAAATTCAGTCCGACTAAGAGCAATATGAGAACGGTCGAGACCACAGAAATCAACGTGATAATATGATAGTTTTGCGCGTCCCGTTCTACTCTTGCATTATACAAATAGAATAAGGCCGCCAGCGGTGGCACATACGAAATGAGCATGACGACCATCCCCGGGTATCTTACCCAGGGCACATCGAGCAGCCCGGGGATAAAGAACCACAGCGCCCCGGAAATTGTCAGGATACAAAAATCGATAGCAAGGGCCAGGAATATGATACGCATGTCAGCATTTTTACTCGTCCGGTACAGGTGGAAGGATAACGGCAGGCAGAGCAGGACGATGAACACTGCGGACGCGACCGTGAACATGTCGATTGTACCACTGACGAACGGCATGATCAGGTAGGACGCGAATATGAGAAAAAAGGCAAGCGTAACAATGATCAGTATGCCGAGCAATACGTTAAAGCCCTTGACCACCGACAAATGCCTCTCCATACGTATTCTAGCTTTCATTCCCGCGCTTAAATAAGTATTGAGGAGCATTTCAACGATAAACGAGTCTCAGAAATCGATCTGATACGCGTACAGCGCCGGCTTCTCACGAGGGTGGATACGTGCCCTGTGGCCGGACCGGAAGGTGGAACGCTCGCCATAAATTGCCGGACAGAATAAACATTAAGCCATATAAACTTACTACTGCCAGTAAATGGCCGATGGAGCAAAGATGTGTCGAAAAAAAAGTAAAGTGCCGCCGACCGCATTTATCTTAATCGTCATTCTCGTCACGATCGGCTTGCTCAACGGCGGCTGTGTCACACTGGCGCCGACGGGCACCCCGCCGCCGGGGCATGTCACGCCGGCCCCGACCATCGTGCCCGCACCGCCGGCAGGGACGGCGAATGGCACGGTCCAGGTGCACTTCATAGACGTCGGCCAGGGAGACTCTGTGCTCGTCAGGAATGCCGACCGGTGGATGCTCGTGGACGCCGGGCCGATCGATGCCGGGCCGGCGCTGGCCTCGTACCTGCGCAGCCAGGGCATCAAGGCCATCGACGTGGTCGTCTCCACCCACCCGCACGCGGACCATATCGGGGGGCTGCTGACTGTCCTGAATGAGTTCCCGGTCAGGACGGTCTATGACATCGGCATACCTCATACGACGCAGACCTATGAGGCATACCTCACGCTGATCGATCAAAAGGACATCCGGTTCGTGGTGCCGGAGCGGGGCGATACCATCGACCTCGGCCCGGGCGTGACGGTGCAGGTGCTCTCCCCGCCATCCGGTGGCATTCCCGGCGCAGGCCTGAACGAGAACTCCATGGTGCTGAAGATCACCCACGGTGGCGTCAGCTTCCTGCTCATGAGCGACGCCGGGTCCGAAGCCGAGCGCGTCATGCTCGACTCGGGCTACGACCTGAGAAGCCAGGTGCTGAAAGTGGGCCATCACGGCAGCAAGTCGTCATCCGGAAAGGCGTTCCTGGAAGCTGTCGACCCGCAAGTCAGCGTGATCGAGGTCGGGGCAGACAACGCCTACAATCACCCGGCCCCCGCAACGCTGGACCGGCTCGCTGCGGCCGGCTCGGCCGTGTACCGTACCGACCGGGACGGCCACGTCGTCGTGACGTCGGACGGTAAAGGTATCGTGGTATCCGCACAGCGTCAGGCGCCAGCATAGATAAATCCGTGGAAAGATAAGCTATTACAGAGGCACAGGATCATGAAGGTGACCATCGACAGGTTCGAGGACGGCTACGCCGTGCTCCTGATCAGGAACGAGGAAAGCGTACATATCGACTTCCCGGTCAGGTACCTGCCGGAAGGCTGTAAAGAAGGCGACATCCTGGACATCAGCATTTGTAAGGACATACAGAGCACGGAAGATGCGAAAAAGCGAGTGTCAGACCTTATCGAGAAGCTGAAGAATAAAAAGTACGATAACAGTCATTTCTAGTAATTGTTCAGGTGTCTCTTCAATAGGTGGCCATGGCCAGCGCACGCGCGCGCGAGCGGACGGCCGCCAGTCCGTGAGACTCGCTTGATGAAGAACAGTTCTTCACGCGCAAGCAATGAAGACGGGCCCTGTTTCGGCGCCGGTCATAGATCCTCGCGACGGGCGCGACGAAACGCGACGGGCGCGACGTTTCTCGAAGAATGGTATGACAATCCGTTATCCTTTATCAGTCGTCGCGTCCGTCGCGATTCGTCGCCGGACATCAGCAGATGTCCGCGTCGTCGCGGGAATGTAGTCCTGCGCTAAGCCTCCGCAAAGGCTATTCCGGAAGCCTGAACAGGA
>MVRA01000170.1 GCA_002067315.1 Methanocella sp. PtaU1.Bin125
CTATCCCGTTTTCGTGACCACCGACGCGGTGCTGCATGCCTATCACATCCTGTTCGACTACCTGCTGCGCAAGGCCGAGGCCGACCGGCTCATCCCGGCCATCGGCGAGCTGACCGGGCTGATGCTGGACGCGTCCCTGGCCCAGCTCGGGGCTTGTCCCGCGGAGATCAGGGACCAGTGCGTCAGGAACGTGGCGTTCTTCGCGGTGGCGAAGTCGCTGCTGGGCGAAAGCGTCAGCGGGATACCTTCCGCCGCCCGCGATCTCGCGGATGAGGAGATCGCCCTGATCGAGGCCCATCAGGGCTTCGAGGAATCGCCGATCTTCGGCGTCACCGAGGACTACAGCCAGTACGTGCCGCGGGGCCACTACACCCGGAGCGAGGCCCTGAAAACGTACTTCAGGGCGATGATGTGGTACGGCCGGATACCTTTCTACCTGTACAAGCAGACGCCGGGGGTCAAGGAGCCGGACGTCGAGCACACCCGGCAGGCGATTATGATCACCCTCGCGCTGAACGGCCGGGCCTTCGAGCTATGGAAGCTGGTGTACGACCCGACCGTCTTCTTCGTCGGGGAGACAGACGACCTTTCGATTTACGATTACCGTGGGCTTGTCCGGGAGGTTTTCGGGGAGACGGTCACGCTGGCCGACCTGAACGACGACGGCCGCATCGTCGCGTTCATCGAGAAGGCCGCAAAGCTAAGGTCCCCGAAGATCGAGTCGACGCTCGTCTACGAAGGGCAGCCGTACGACATCACCAAAGGCTTCCGGTTCATGGGGCAGCGGTTCATACCCGACTCGTACATGTTCCAGAACCTGGTGCACGACAAAGTGTATGGCCGGATGTTCCCGGCGGGCCTGGACGTGATGGCGGTGCTCGGGTCAAAGCGGGCTTACGATATCCTTGACGGGATGGGCGAGACTAAGTTCCCCGACTACCAGAAGCAGTTCGATCTGCTGGAGGCCGAGTTCGCGGCCCTGGAGGCCGATACCTGGGCGCAGAACCTGTACTGGGGCTGGCTGTACTGCCTGCTGGCGCTGCTGAATAAGAAGGGCGACGGCTATCCGGCGTTCATGAAGAGCGAGGCGTGGGCGGATAAAGAGCTCGACACCGCGCTGGGGAGCTGGGCGGAGCTGCGGCACGACACCATCCTCTATGCCAAGCAGAGCTACACGCGGAAGACCTCGATGCCGCTGGAAAAGGATACCCGCGGGTACGTGGAGCCGAACCCGGAGCTGTACGGCCGGCTGGCCGCGCTGGCGCAGATGACGTACGACGGCCTGAAGGCCCGGGGCCTGCTGATCGGCGAGTTCGACCCGAAGCTCTCCGGCCTCCACGATCTCCTGCTGCGGCTGAAAGCGATCGCGGAGAAGGAGCTGTCCGGCACGCCGCTCGACGGCGACGATTACCGGTATATCAAAAACATCGGCGAGACGCTGGAGTACCTCACCACCTTCGCGCCGGAGACGGCGGGCGCGATCTCGAACGAGGCGGACGCGAAGATGGCCGTCATCGCCGACGTCCACACCGACTCTAACTCCGAGCAGGTGCTCGAGGTGGCTGTCGGCAATCCCCTGCACCTTTTCGTCATCGTGCCCGTGGACGGCGTCCTGACGCTCACGCAGGGCGCGGCGTTCAGCTACTACGAGTTCAGGCACCCGATGTCCGATCGTTTGACAGACGAGGCCTGGCAGTCCCTGCTCGAGTCGGGCCGGGCGCCCGGGCAGCCGGCGTGGACAAAGAGCTTCGTCGGCTGATTTTTTCTAATTTTGAATAACCATTAAATATTTATGCTCTTGTAACGAATTGAGACACTAATGGATGGGGATATTAAGGATATTGTGCTGGCCCGACTGGAAAAGAGGCTCAAGGACAAGGACGAGGAAATCCGGGCGCTGAAGGAACGCCTGGGCGGCTACGAGAACTCCGACCGCATCAAGTCCCTCGAAGAGACGACCGGGCGCCTGCAGGACGAGATCCGTGAGACGCAGCTGGCGCTCTCCGAGGTCATGAAGAAGCTGGGCGGGCTCGAGGCGGCGGTCGTCGGACTGGCCGCGGACGCGGCGGACGACGGCGAAGAGCCCGTCGGCCTGGCGGACCCCGACCTGGCGCTCGACGGGCAGAGCGAGCCCCTGCCGCCGGTCATATACGATGCCGGGGTGGCCGCATCGGCCCCGGACAATGAAGAGGGCGGGAAGAAGGACGCCATGCGCTTCTTCCATATGGGCAAGAACTCCTGACCAGTCCCTGATGAGTGTGGGTCATGTATATCAAAGAGATCGAGCTGACGAACTTCAAGTCGTTCGCGCGTAAGGTCAAGGTGCCGTTCTACGACGACTTCACCACGATATCCGGCCCGAACGGCTCAGGCAAGAGCAACATCATAGACAGCATTCTCTTCTGCCTCGGGCTGTCCAGCAGCCGGAGCATGCGTGCGGAGAAGCTGACCGATCTCATCTATAGCGTGGACGGCAAGGGCCCCGGCACCGCCGAAGTGACCATCCGCTTCGATAACAGGGACCGGGAGCTGCCGCTCGACCAGGACGAGATCACCGTGACCCGGCGGATCAAGTCCAGCGACAGCGGCTATTACAGCTATTATTACTTCAACGATAGGCCCTGCTCGCTGAACGACGTACACACACAGCTGGCAAAGGCGAAGATCTCCCCCGACGGCTACAACGTCGTCATGCAGGGCGACGTCACCCGGATCACGAGCATGACCGACACCGAACGCCGCAAGATCATCGACGAGATCGCGGGCACCGCGGAGTTCGACGAGAAGACCGATAAGGCACTGTCCGAGTTAGACGTCGTCCGGGAGCGCATCGAGCGGGTGAACATCATCCTCGCCGAGGTCGAGACCCGGCTGGCGCAGCTCAAGGCCGAGCGCGACCAGGCGTTGCTCTACCAGTCCTACCGTGACGAGAAGATCAAGAACGAGGGCTTCCTGCTATTATCCGAGCTGAAGGAGGCCAAGCAGCAGCTGGAGGCCGTCCTGGACGACATCCGTGACAAGGCCGCGAAGCGCGAGGCGATCATCGCGGAAGTGGAAGAGAAGGCGGGGGCGGTCGACAGGCTGAAAGCCGACATCAGGGCTTTGAGCGAGACGATCACGCAAAAAGGCGAGGGCGAGCAGATCCGCATCCGCCGGGAGATCGAGGGCGCCCGCGCCGGGATCAAGTCCTGCAGCGACATCAACGAGTACTCGAAGGCCGAGATCGGCAACCGCGAGCGGGAGAAGCAGAAGCTGTTCCTGGACATCCAGAACGGCCAGGGGCAGATCGAGGGCCTCAACGCGAAGATCGGGGAGGAGGAGAAGCGGAAGATCAGCCTCAACAACGAGCGCGGCTTCCAGCAGGCGGCGCTCGACGAGGTCCACGGCAGGATCTCCACTATCGACGCGAAGTTCGAGGGCGTCCGGACGCACCTGGCCGGCCTGAAGGACCGGCTCGAGGCGGCCCGCAACGCGCGCAACGAGACGATCCGGGAGAAGGACCGCATCCTGGACGCGGCCCGCCGCAAGCAGGACGAGGAGGCAGACGCCGAGTCCGCCATCGCGTCCGGCCGGAGCGAGATCGAGAGCGCCCGGGTGGAGACGGGCCACATCGAGGGCGACATTAAAGAGCTGCAGAAGCGGGCGGCCGTGCTCACGGGCGACATCGCCGACATGGAGAGCGCCCGCGCCCGCGCGAAGCAGGAGCAGCAGGCCGTCGAGGCCCGGCTGCGCAAGCTGCAGGAGGAGTACGCCCGGGCCGAGGGCCGGGTGAAAGCGTACGAGGAGTCCGAGGGATACAGCCAGGCGGTCGAAGCTATCCTCAGCGCCCGCGGCAGCCGGGAACTGCCCGGCATCTACGGCACGATCGCCGAACTCGGTAAAGTCGACGACCGCTACGCCATGGCGCTGGAAGTCTCCGCCGGCAACCGGCTCCAGAACATCGTGGTGGACAACGACGAGGACGCCTCCCGGTGCATCTACTACCTGAAGGACGCCCGCAAGGGCACCGCGACGTTCCTGCCTTTGAACAAGATGCGCCCGAAGCCGTCCCTGCGCCCCGCCCGGGGCCCGGGCATCATCGGCTACGCCATCGATCTCATCAATTTCGATAAAAAGTACGAGAACGCGTTCTGGTACGTGTTCGGCGACACCGTGGTGGTCGACTCGCTGGAGACGGCCCGCACCATGATCGGCAGCGCGCGCATGGTCACGCTGGACGGCGACCTCGTGGAGAAGAGCGGCGCCATGACGGGCGGCTTCCGGAATAAGTCGAAATTGAAGTTCAAGGCTTCCGAGGAAGAAAAAATCCGGGCGCTGGCCGAGCAGATCACCGTGCTCGAGAGCGAGCGCGACCAGGCCGTGGCGAAGGTGGACACCATCGACGGCCACTCCTATACGCTGAAAAAGGACCGCGCCGAGCTGGAGTCGCAGGCCACGAAGCTGTCCGCACGCCGGGACGAGCTGAAGGGCCGGATGGTCCGGCTGGAGCACACCATCCGCGAAAAAGAGGCAGCCATCACGGCCTTACGTGGCGAGCGCCTGGCCCTCCGGGACAGCATGATCCAGGCCGAGGACGCCATCGCGAAGGCGGACGCCGAGATCGCCTCCCTTTCGTCCGAGACCGCGAAGCTGGAGGAAGAGCTGAAAGGCTCCGAGGTCCCGAAGCTGACCGAGGAAGTCGCCCGCATCGAGCAGGAGCTGGCCCGGCTGGACGGGCGCGTCCGGGACGCAGACGCAGCTATCGCCCAGACGAAGATGGAGCAGGGCTTCATCGAGAACCGGATCGCGGACGGCCGGAAGCGCATCGAGGAGATCGACCAGAACATCGCCTCCCTCCGCGACAAGATCGCGCAGAACGAGGCCCAGATCAAGACACACGAGGCGCTGATGGCGCAACTCGGCAAACGCGAGCAGGAGATCGACCTGGAGCTGGTCGGCCTGAAGAAGCAGCGGGACGACATGTCGGAGGCGCTCTCGAAGGCGGACCACGACCTCTACGACGCACGGCGCTCGCTCGAGCGGATCACGGGCCTGCTGAACACCCTGGAGATCGCCCGGGACGAGGGCATCGAGAGGATCCGGCTCATGGAGGCGACCATCCTGGAGCGGGGCGTGACGCCCTCGGACGACGTGCCTCCTATCGATAAGGTCCGGGCCGCCATCGGCTCGCTGGAGCGTAAGATGCACGAGCTGGAGCCGGTGAACATGCTGGCCATCACCGAGTATGACGCGGTCGAGGCCCGCCTGAGGGAGATGACGGAGAAGCGGGACACGCTCACCCGCGAGCGCCAGGACCTGCTGGACAAGATCGAGCACTACAAGGCCATGAAGAAAGAGACCTTCATGAACGCCTTCGACGCAATCAACGAAAACTTCAAGGGCATCTTCCACGAGCTCACCGACGGCGCGGGCGAGCTGGTACTGGAGCAACCAGAGGACCCGTTCGCCGGTGGCCTGACCATACGGGCGCAGCCCCACGGGAAGTCGCTGCAACGCCTCGAAGCCATGTCCGGCGGCGAGAAGAGCGTGACTGCGCTGGCCTTCATCTTCTCCATCCAGCGGCACCGGCCGGCGCCGTTCTACGCCTTCGACGAGATCGACATGTTCCTGGACGGCTCCAACGCCGAGCGGGTCGCGCGCATGATCAAGATGCTGTCGCAGAACGCCCAGTTCATCGTGGTCTCCCTGCGCAAGCCGATGATCGAGTCGGCGAACCGGACCATTGGCATCGCCATGCAGGAGAACAACATCTCCAGTATCACGGGGGTGAGGCTCTATGGCAACTGACACGCAGGCGGCGCCGCAGGAAGAGTCCATCGAGATCCTGCTGGAGATGGCCCGCAACGGCGAGATCGATCCATGGAACGTCGACATCATCGACGTCACCGATAAGTTCCTTCGCAAGATCGAGGAACGGGAAAGGATCGACATCCGGGTTTCGGCGCGGACGCTGTTGTATGCATCCATCCTGCTCCGGATGAAATCGGATATCCTGGTCAACGCCCCGCCGCCGGAGGACGAGTACGTCGACGAGCCGCCCGACTACGGCGACATCGAGCCCGACGAGCTGCCGCTGCTGGAACCCCGGCTGCGGCACACGGCGTCCCGGCCGGTCACCCTGCAGGAGCTGATCGACGAGCTCCAGCGCGCCGTGGCCACCAAGGACATCCAGGCGATGCGGCAGACGCGGCGCGTGGAAAAGCCGCCCCGCAAGACCCTGGAAGAGGTGCTGGGCATCGCCCACGAGGAGGACATCGAGCGGAGCATCGTCGAGATGAGCAAGGTGCTCGACGTGGAGTTCGGCTACCGCGAGTTCGTGGTGATGGGCGAGCTGATCAAGGAGCAGACGCCGCACGGCATTGTGGACGTCTATCTGCCGCTGCTGTTCCTGGCCAACCGGAAGTACATCCTGCTCACGCAGGAAGTGCTCTTCGAGGAGATCTTCATCAGGAGGGGCGAGAAGCTTGCAGGATAAGGACCTGATCGAGGCCGCGCTGTTCGCTGCCGGCGGCCCGGTGTCGGACGCCCAGCTGAAAGCTATGCTCAACCGGAGCGCAGCTTACGTCTCGGAGCTCGTCGGCCAGATCATCGCGGACTACCGCTCCCGGAACTCACCGCTCGAGGTCATCCGGCTCGACGGGAAATACGTCATGCAGCTGCGGCCGGAGTTCGCCGGCCGCGTCATGTCGGTGTCGCCGAAAGAGCTATCCGCGCCGGTGCTGCGGACGCTGTCCATCATCGCCTATTACCAGCCGATCTTCCAGAACGAGCTGGTCAACATCCGGGGCGACAAGGTCTACGACCACGTGGCCGTCCTGCTGGAGCGGGGGCTGATCGACAAGGTCAAGGAGGGCCGGTCCTTCAAGCTGAGCACGACCGCGGCGTTCTGCGATTACTTCGGGCTCACCCACGGCGACGTCGAGTCGATCAAGCAGCAGATACAGGAGAAGGCGAAGCTGAAGAAGCAGTCTCTCACCCGGTGGATCGAGTCAGGCGTGCCGGAGTTCGACGGGTTCGACGCCGTGCGGCTGCTAGTGCCAGTAATGAAAGAATAACCGGAAGAGCGCGCCTGTCGTCCAGATTTTCACGCCACCGCAGGGAGCATGACCACGAACCGGGACCCTTTCGTGTGGTCGCCGGGCACCCGGTCTTCCACCCAGACCCGGCCCTCGTAGCTCTGCACCAGCATCCTGACGATGTAAAGCCCGAGCCCTTTGCCGTTCGCCCGGGTCTTGCCCCGGTGGAATCGCCGGAACAGCTGGTATTTGATCGCGTCGGCGATGCCGGGCCCGTTGTCTTCCACGACCACCACGTAGAATTCACGGCCAGCCTCCCGGGCCTCCGAGAGGCCGATGCCGATCTCCAGCGGGCGGCCCGGGTCCGCATGCTTGATCGCGTTGTCGATGAGGTTGGAGAACACGTCCCGGATCAGGTCGTCGGCCATGACCAGGCACATCTCGACCGGCGGGTTATGAATCTTCACGTTGGCCCCCTGGATTTGTCCGTAGTGCTTCACCAGATCGGCGATGATGGCGCAGAGATCGATCGGCCGGCTCTTGAGCTCCCCTGACCTCAGCCGCTGGAGCTTGCGCACGTTGTCGATCAGGTTCGAGCTTCCCTTTAGCGCCCCGAGCGGCCGCTCCAGCAGCATCCGCTGCTCCGCGTTCAGCGGCAGCGTGTCGATGGCGATCTCGAGATACCCGATGCCGGCCTGGTTCATGTTGTTGATGTCGTGACTGATCAGGTCGAGGTACAGCTCGGCCTGTGCTTTCGCGTCTTCGAGCTCCCGTCGCACCCGGTTGCGCTCCGAGATGTCGCGGGCGATGACCGACGCGCCCACGATCCTGCCTTCGGCGTCCCTGATCGGCGAGACCGTGAGGGAAACGTCCCGCGGGCGGCCGTCCTTTCCGACTCGCTGCGTCTCGAATTGCGCGATCTTTTCCCCTGACCCCACCTTCCGGAGGACGTCCCGTACTTCCCCGCGGCGTTCCGGGGGCACGGTGATCGTGATCGACTTACCGACTGCTTCCCGGGCCGTGTACCCGTACAGACGCTCCGCGGCAGGGTTCCAGTCCGTGATGATACCTTCAAGGGTCTTGCCGATGATCGCATCGTGGGAATTCTCGACTATCGAGGCCAGCCTGATCGCGGCCTGGTGCGCCATGCGGCGGTTGATGAAGGCCCCGGTCAGCTTCGCCAGGCCGTCGATAAGGGTCCTCTCATCCTTGAGGAACGGGCCCTCGTCCTCTGCGGGCCGCGGCTCGAGATACACGACCTCGATAGAGCCGTCGCGGCCGTCTGCCCGGAAGGGCGCGACCTGTCTCCACGGCGTCTCCCGGAAGCCCGGAGTGGTGACTGCGTATTCGCCATACGTGATACGGGCGGCCACCAACTCCGGGTACTGGTATGCAGGCGGCAGGAGCTTGACTGCCTCGCTGAGCAAGTCGGGGATCGGGCCCGGACGCTGGTAGAGATCGAGGAACCCGTTCAGCGCGGTCAGCTCCTTCACTCGTTCCCCGAGGTCGTGAAAGGCCTTTTTCATCTGCCTCTCGGCGTCGGCGCGTTCAGTGAAGTCGAACACCGACCCGATGTACCCGGCTAGGTTGCCCTCCCGATCGAAAAACGGCTGCCCCAGGTCCACGACGTTCCTGTACTTGCCGTCGTGGCGGCGCAGGCGGTATTCCATGCTGATGCCCTCGCGCGCCTGGAGCTCATCGCGGAACTTCGCTCTCACCTTCGCGACATCATCGGGGTGCACGCCCTCCATCCAGCCGTCTCCCAGCTCTTGCTCCATCGTCCGGCCGGTGTACCGCAGCCAGCCTTTATTGAAAAAGACGCACCGGCCGTCGGCCGCCGCCACCCATACTGGCGAGGGGAGCACTTCGAGGAGGAGCCAGTGCAGGCCGAGTTCTCCTCCCCTGCCGGCATCAGGCTGCGCCAGCTTCGCTATCCGGTCGCGAAGCGAGTTGATGCTTTCGAACATCGCCCCGGCGGGGCTTTCGCCGGTTTCCTTCCTGTCGTCAGGTACGTTCCGCTGCGTCATTTCGATCCGGGCGTGCCATCCATTGTAAGATCGCGCTTGACGGATAAAACCGCGAGCCGCGAAAAGTATGGCTGTCCGGCGCGCTAAAACGCACAGGGCATTTCCCCGCAGATAAATTATTTTACTGCTGTCCCTAATACTATAATTGAGGTCTTTGTCTTGATTATCAGGCACGCTGGCATGCCGTACAGGGAGGAACCGTTCGAGATCGTCGAGAGAAAGGGGCCCGGGCACCCCGACAGCCTGTGCGACGGCATATCAGACGCCATCTCCCGGGGGCTGTCCCGCTATTATCTCGACCATTTCGGCACGATCCTGCACCACAACGTGGACAAGGTGCTGCTCATCGGCGGCCGGTCGAAGCCCGCCTTCGGCGGCGGCGAGATCGTCAAGCCCCTGACAATCGTCATCGGCGGCCGGGCGACAGACGAGCTGGAAGGCGTCAGGGTGCCAGTGCAGGAGATCGCCCGCAACTGTGCGGCACAGTTCCTCAACGAGCAGGTCAAGGGACTGGGCGGCCAGTTTGCCATCGAGCCCCGGATCGGCGTCGGGTCGACGGAACTGCGCAGCCTGGTCAAGAACGTGGGTGCCAACGATACGTCCATGGGCGTGGGCTTCGCGCCGCTCAGCCACCTCGAAAAGGACGTCCTCGAGATCGACCGCCTGGCCCGCAGCGTCCGGGGCGCGGGGGAGGACTGCAAGGTCATGGGCATTCGCACCGGACCGCGGGCGCAGTTCACCGTGGCCGATGCCATCGTAGCGCAGCATGCCCGGAGCATGGATGAATACGCCGACATCAAGGCGGCCATCGCCGCGAAGGTGGTGACCCGGGTTTCGGCCCGGTGGGGCGACGCCTCCGTGGCCGTGAACGCGGCGGACCACGACGACGATATCTACCTGACGGTCACCGGCACGTCGGCCGAGATGGGCGACGACGGCGAAACCGGCCGCGGCAACCGGGCGAACGGGCTGATCACCCCGGGCCGGCCCATGACCCTCGAAGCCGTCGCCGGCAAGAACCCCCGGAACCACGTGGGCAAGATCTATAACATCATCGCCAACAAGGCCGCGGAGGACATCGTAAAGCTCGGCGGCATCGAAGACGCTTACGTCTTCCTCGTCAGCCGCATCGGCGCCCCGCTCGACCGGCCGCAGATCAAGGCAGTGACCATCTACGGCGAGGCCGTACCCTCGAAGGTCGAATACACCGTCGACTACTGGCTGGAGCAGACCCTCACCTTCGCCGAAGCATGGGTCAACAACAAGTACTGAACCCTCAAGGCGCTCAGTATCCAAGAAGAGAAGCCGAGGCGCCACTATTGAAACTAAGAGGCGCCAGGGCGCCAAGTGTACTTTTTAGTTTCAAGGCGCCAGGGCACCAGGTTATGTAACAGGCTCTTGGACCCTTGGTGACTCTTCTTGGATCCTTGGAAACTTGATTATAAAAATATACTTGGCGCCCTGGCGTCTCTTAGTATCTACAGTGGCGTCTTGGCGTCTTCTCTTGGACCCTTGGCGACTTAGCGGCCGTAGTCGCCGACGATGGGTATGGCCTCTCCGCATTTCGGGCACTTCTTGTCCTTAGTAATATTATACTGCGAGATGTGGAACCCGTACCGCTCGATCAGCAGCGCGTCGCATTGCGGGCACCAGGTACTCTCGTACCTGTGGCCGGGGGCGTTTCCGAGGTAGACGTAATTGATCCCTTCCTTCCGGGCGATGTCGTGGGCCTTCTCCAGCGTGGCGATGGGAGTCGGGGCCTCGTGGTCCATGTGGTACATAGGGTAGAACCGGGTGAAATGCACCGGGGTATCGGGCCCGAGGTTATCGAAAATCCACTTTGACAGGCCCCGGATCTCGTCCTCGCTGTCGTTGAGGTTCGGGATCAGCAGCGTGATGACCTCCACGTGCATGCCGTAGTCCTTCGCGATCTTCGTCGAGGTCAGCACCGGCTCGAGCCGGGACTTGCAGGTCTTCCGGTAGAAGTCGTCGGTGAACGCTTTGATGTCGACGCGATAGGCGTCCAGCAGGCCCTTCATCACGTCCATGTGCTCAGGCGTGGCGTAGCCGTTGGTGACGTATACCGTCTTTACCTCCCGGTCGTGGCAAAGCTTCGCCGTATCGTAGGTGAACTCCAGCCAGATCGACGGCTCGTTGTAGGTCCAGGAGACGCTTTTACACCGGTCGCGCACCGCGTTGTCCGCCGCCTGCTCTGGCGATATGTCCATGGTATAGACCGTCTCGATGTCCGCCTGCGAGATGGTCCAGTTCTGGCAGTGCTCGCACTGGAAGCTGCACCCGACCGATCCCATCGAATAGGAATAGCTGCCAGGATAAAAGTGATACAGCGGCTTCTTCTCTATCGGATCGCTGGCCATCGAGGTCACTGTTCCGTAGATCAGGCTGTGGATGCGGCCGCCGATGTTCTTGCGGGTCCGGCAGTGGCCGAGCTTATCTTCCTGTATGACGCACCGGTAGGAGCATACCCTGCAGCGCGCCTTCCCGTCCAGCGAGTCCCAGAGCATCGCTTCTTTCAGCATACTGTATCGCCTTCTATGTCCCTAATTTTCTACGATCCGGGGCATATTATATTTTTGTGCCGCGAATAGCCTGACGCTGCTGCGACCCGGCCGCACCGGGCTACGATGCGTCATACATGCGCGAGGCGATCAAGCACCGGCTATCGTTGCATGTCGATTGACAGATCGTAGCATAACATTTATTTACCCCATACTCTAAGTAACCAAGCGAAATACGGCAGATAATATGATGTACGGGCAGTCTTCCCCCGGGCAGGCTGTAACGTGCCCAGGAAAGCGAAAACAGCCGAATTAATGAGGTTTCATGCCAGCGGGCCGTCCACATCTGACGATTCGCAATAAACAGGCTTAATGTAAAACCGATAATACGATAAAATATTTGTAGATGTAAAAGCTTAATCAGAAAGGTCGGAAGGTCACAGGATGAAAAAGTTACTCACCCTCTTGTTTATCATTAGCTTCATCATTTTACCGTTAAGCTACGCCCCGCAGGCCATCGCTGCCACGCCCCTCACGGTAACGGGCATGGTGATCGACCGGCATGGCAACCCGATCGCCGGTGCCAACGTACAGCTTATCAACGACCAGTTCTTCGGCTCCAGCTACCAGATCCTGGGTACGACCACGACAGACTCGAACGGTAACTTCGAGTTCATCAACGTACCTTCCAGCAGTGCCCTGGTCAAGGTCATTATGACCGTGACAGAAAACGGTAAGACTTATACAAATAAGAACCAGCTCAACGACTATAACTGGGTCGATGCCAGCCAGACCATTCTCAGGATGCCCACGTCCGAGACCAAGCTTACCAGCTATCCGCCGCCCGACTATGGCTACCTCTGGGGCCTGATGCAGCAGGAAGGCTCAAATCCCCGGCCGCTGGCCAACGGCGTCGTTTACGTGATGTCCGGCGAGCAGAGGTACTATACGTTTACCAGTGACGGCGTGAACGGCATCCGCGGAGCCTACAGCATGAAGCTCCCGGTGGGCACGTACAGCGTCTACGGGCAATACATGGAGAACGGCATCCTCTACCAGTCCAAGATCATTTCCAACGTCAACGTCATCGGTGTCGACAAGGAGCTCGACGCCAACCCGCTCGCGATATCGATGCCCATGTCGTCCCCTGCGTCCAATGCGGTACCTTCCTCGATCCCGGGGATATTCTCTAACACTGTGAACGGTACGGTGATGTTCCAGGACAACACCGGCATCCCGGGCATAACGGTCTCGCTGTGGCAGTCCACGGACGGTAACGCCAACAGCTTCCTGAAGAAGGCCGAAGCGACGACCGACGCAAACGGCTTCTACCAGTTTAACGACGTCAGGGTCACCAGCGATCCGCCCGAAAACGCGGAGGTCTACGCCCGTAAGGACTACAGGGTGTCGGCGACCTACGTAGATACGGACGGCATTCCCCACGTCCAGAACTATTCGTTCTCGTTATACCATCCCAACGTCATCCTGGGCAGCGCGAAGGCCGAGGAATCCGCCCGCAACGTGACGGCCGACCTGAAGATGGACTATTCGATGAAGGGATGGATCAAGATACAGTGCGATCCTAATAACGCGAAAGTGTTTGTCGACGGCCAGCCGCTGATGGGCCCTGACGGCAATCAGCTGACCACGCCGTGCACGGCATACATACCCGCCGGCAGCCACACGATCCGGCTGTCTGCGACCGGGTATGCGGACAAAGAATACCCGGTCATCATGGTGGCGAACCAGCAGACCATGGACCTGACGGCGCATCTCGATAAGCCGATTGTGCCGCCCTGGGTCGTCCCCGCCTCCGCCGTGCTGATACTGCTCATCGCCGCAGGCCTGATACTGGCGCTGCTGGTCTCCAAACGTCACATGTTCACGGGCCCGATGGCCGGTGTGCTGGCGCCGCTGAACAGGACGATCGGCAGCATGCGTTCCTCAGGCGAGGCCCGGAAAGCCCGGCGCGAGGCCCAGAAGGCCCGGGCGGCGGAGCTGAAGAAGGCCGAACAGGCCCATCGGGCGCAGATGGCGGATGCGTCGCCGCTCGCGAAGCAGAAGCTCGACGGGCGCAAGAGCGAGCCCGAGCGCTCGTTCGCCGCCACCGAGCAGCCCCGGCTCCCGGAGCACGCCGGGGAGGTTCCGTCCATGGTCTCCGCGAGGGACATCTACCGCAAGGTGGAGAACGCGGACATCGAGCGCGTCCCGCACGGCCAGGCGACCGGAAATACGGGCAAGAGCGCGTCCTTCGGCGGCTACGACATGCCCCCGAGGGCGGCACCCGCCCGGGAGAAGCCCATCACGGCAGAGCCGGACGGCCGGATACGCGTGCCCAAAGCGGCGCCGCCGGCCCGGGACCAGCCGACGAACAACGTCAAGGACAAAGAACGGGTCATCCGGTATATCCGCGATCACCCGGACGGCATATCATTCATACAGATGAGTAACGAGCTGGAGATTCCCCCCAACACGCTCACCATCATCACGAAAGAGCTGGTCATCAACGATGACATCGAAAAGGTGAAAGGCCTGTACTACTATAAGACGCATGATACTTCGCCTGACGAGAGCAAGTCGTCCGTGGTCGTATGGCGGCTGGACGGGGAAGACTAAAGGGTGTTAATACATGGCAGAGAATGACATTCGCGATGATAAGCTGCTGGCCGATGGCGCCGGCATGGAGCTCACAGGGGCAGGTTTCGTCGACACGGGCATCAAGAAGCGTGGCAGCGACGCCGTGCCCATCGGCCTGAAGATCGGCTCGACGCGCACCGTGCTCGTCATGCCCAACTACGAGGGCAGCCTGGACATCGTCCGCACGCTGACCTGCGTGGCACGGTACAGGGACCTGTTCACCGGCAAGCTCGCCACGAAGTTCGGCGACGAGGCGGCCGAAGAGTACGCCGACTCCGTCTACTTCATGTTCCGGGCCGGGCTGCCGCAGGACGACGACAGCGTCAAGCTCGCCGCCCAGTTTATCGAGTACCTCGTCTATCGCTATAACATACCCGAGAACAGCTACGTCACGCTCGCGCACCCGGCGGTCGAGAACGACCGCGGCCGCAGGAACCTGAAAGAGATCATCTCCGGCATGTCCATCGGCCGCACCGGCCGGCAGGCCTGGTCGGAGGCGTTCTGCGGCGCCATCCCGGCGTTCGACGGGCTGGACGCGATCAAGAAGACCTTCATGAGCGTCAACATGGGCTCCACCACGCTGGAGATCAGCGCCTTCCGGAACGGCGAGCCGGTCCACACCGTCACGCTCGGTACGATCAGCGGCAACGTGGTCGACCGGAAGATCCGCCTCGGCGTCCAGAACGAGACCCAGGGCATCGTGAACATCGACCTGAACACCGCGCGCAAGTACAAGGAAGAGTTCGCCAACTTCATCGACTACAAGCCGGTCTACGACTCGGTCCACATCCACGACCGCGGCCAGTACGGCTTCAAGATCGAGAAGAGCATCATGAAGCCCGTCGAGGAGTACGTCAACAACGTGATCGAGGCGATCATGGAGAACTTCTTCCCCCAGCTGGCGCAGGACCACTACCAGACGTACAAGCGCGTCCTGACCGAGCCGATCATCCTGACCGGCGGCATGGCCTGCATACCCGGCCTCAAGGAGCGGGTGCAGCAGCAGCTGTGCGACGAGCTGGAGCAGCGCGTCACCGTCATCTCCAGCGACCGGCCGGACCTGGCCCCCGCGATCGGCGCATACCGCATCTCCGAGTACACGCTGAGCTATCGAGATCAGCTATAACCCGTCCATTTTTTTATGGCGCTGCCATTCGCGTTCGAAACGAATAATGCACTCGACATACTCCGGGTCGTCGTTGCCGTCGTCATCCTGGGCTACTCCTGCGTGACCGACTGGAAGATACGCCGCGCTCCGAATAAGCTCTGGTATATCATGGGGGGCATCGCCCTCCTCTTCGACCTCTACGCGTTCTGGCTGAACGACTTTGACCTCATGTTCGTCCTCTGGCTGGCCGCCGGCGTGCTCTTCATCTACGCGCTGGTCTACATCATCTTCCGGGTCGGCGGCTTCGGGGGCGCGGACGCCAAGGCGCTCATCGCCATCGCGCTGATGTTCCCGCTCTACCCGGTGATCGAGCTGGCCGGCGTGACCTTCCCGGTCGCGAACGCTGTCATGTCGCCCATATTCGCGCTTTCCGTGCTGGGCAACGCCGTGGTGCTGACCGTCGTCGTGCCGCTGTTCATGCTCGTCTACAACCTGCTGACCGCCCCGTTCGGCGAGGTCATCGGCAACCCGATCGGCGCTTTCACCGGCTATAAAGCCCCGATCGACCGGCTGAAGGGTAAACACCTCCGCCTGATGCACTACTACGAGGAGACCGACGGCCGGGTCGAAAAGCGCATGTCCTTCAAGGGGCCGGAGATCGACGACGAGACGCTCGGCGAGCTCGCGAAGTGGCGCGGCGAGGGCAAGATCGGCGACAGAGTCTGGGTTACTCCCAAGCTGCCCTTCCTCATTCCTATTACGCTGGGCTTCCTGGCCGGCATCTTCTACGGCGACATCCTGATGATCATCGTCTCGACCCTTCTCGGCCGATAGGGCCGTCGGCGGCAGCCTCGCGCGCACGGGCTGCGGCAGAGTGTGTGACGGTTGACCGGCCCGTTTTTCATTGTCTGTTACCCGGCCAGGCCCCGGTGCCCGGCCGGCTCTATGGTCAATGTGATTTCCACAGGGCGCTGCCGGGCTTCATTTATGAAAATGTATTTCTAACCGTAACATGTATGTAGTAGGCCCGCATTACTTTCAATTTACGATACAGGACAGGTGAACGATGGCTAACGTGAACGATACGGCATTGCTCGACGTGCTCGAGCTCTTGCTGACCGCCGAGATCTATAACAATTCCAGCACGCTGAACGAGGACGACCTCCCGCCGAACATCCGGAAGCATTACTGGGACGCGAAGGAAAAGAAGGTCAACCGGCCTATCAAAGTCGTAGACTCCGACATCCGGGCGATCTATAACCTCGAGAACGCCAGCTCGATCATGTCGTCGCTGCCCTTCGTGAACTTCGACGAGTTCGGCTCGATCTACACGCTGACCGTCCTGGACCTGGGCACCAAGTGGTTCGCCCGCAAGGACGTGAACGAGCGTATCCACAAGAACCCGGTGCTCGCCTACTATTACCAGAACTACGGCACCATCGACGTCGACTACAAGGAGGTCCGGGCCCGGAACCCGACCAAGGAGTCGGACAAGGCCTACGTCGAGGGATTGACCAAGACGGTCGCGGAAGAGGGCGACGAGGGCGTCGACATGCTCAAGCTCGTCCACGTGGTCTCGCCGGACGAGGTGGGCCAGAAGCTGGACGACATCGTGCTCACGCCCGACCAGGAGGCCGAGGTCGAGAAGATCGTCAAGGCGATCGAGTACCGCGACTACCTGCGGAAGATCGGGCTTCGCGAGATCGGCAAGCTGCTGTTCGTCGGCCCGCCGGGCACGGGCAAGACGTCGACCGCGCGGGCCATGTCGGCCCGGCTCGGGCTGCCGTTCCTCGAGGTCAAGCTGTCGATGATCACCTCGCAGTACCTCGGCGAGACGTCCAAGAACATCGACAAGGTGTTCGAGCTGGCCAAGAAGATGAGCCCCTGCATCCTGTTCATCGACGAGTTCGACTTCGTGGCCAAGACAAGGACGTCCGACGAGCACGCCGCCCTGAAGCGGGCCGTGAACACGCTGCTGAAGTGCATCGACGACATCAGCCTGGTCAACGACGGCGTCCTGCTGATCGGCGCGACCAACCACCCCAAGCTGCTCGACAACGCGGCCTGGCGGCGGTTCGACGAGATCGTCATGTTCCCGCTGCCCGACACCGACATGCGGGAGAAGATCTTCAAGATGGTGCTGGAGCCCATCGAGGGCAAGTTCGACACGAAACAGCTCGCGTCCATGACCGAGAACTACTCCGGGTCCGACCTGCGGCTGGTCGTGCGCGAGGCCGTGCTCAACGCGCTCACCGAGGACCGCACGAAGCTCACCCAGGACGACATGGTCCGGGCGGTCGGGGAGTTCGAGGAACGCATCAACCTCAAGCTCAACGACGGGCAGAGCTCCTGATTCAAGACAGGGGACTCCGCGGCGATTCTCTGTACCGGGCAGCCATGGCCGGGATTTTTCCGGCAGGCTGTCCATGAAAATTTTGACGCCATGGCCTGAAAATCGCTGTATAAATAGTCCTTGGCGCCCCTGGCTACCTGGCGCTCCTGGCGAGCGTGACAGGAGTCGCTTAGCCTGTACAAGGCCTAATTTTTATCTGCCTTCCTATTAAAAACTCGTCTGGCTGGCGCGCCGGCATGTGTCATATGCCGCCTCCGGCGGGCACCCGTACTCCCCGCCCTCCCGCCCCTGGCGCGCTGCGCTATACACGTTTGACGATATGGGTGATTCCACGTTTCCCTCCTCGTATATCTGACCAGGACTCCGGTCATCAGTCGACTTGCAGGAAAAAGTCGGGTATTTCGGCGAACGTGGCGGCCGCTCATGCGCGAGTGCGAATGCCCTGGCCAGACATGCGATGGCAGCCCTGCCCGTTTTTCATCATTCATACCTGACCAAAACCCCGGTCATCGACCGACTCTCATGAAACGCTGATGGGCCTGCTGCACAGGCATATACGATGAAATTTCCCCTTGTCTTTCATACGAAAAGTCATTTTCATATACGATTGTTGTCAATCACTTCTCATTTTATATGCGGGCATCCTATCCCGGGTTCGATAGCATTCGCCACCTTCGCAATTAATTTGTATCACATTTTAATATTTGCCGGCCAGTGGACTTATTAATCAATTCGGAGGCTTCTGTCTGGTAGAAATGCTTAAGCGCAACGGGAACACGTCGGGCAAGAGTAACAAAGAAATCCACGACGAGGTCATGGGCGGCTTACTGGCTACCGTCGCGGCCGTCGCCCTGACCATCGGGCTTTTCGTGCCGCTCTTCGGGGGCATCATCATGCTCCTGGCCGGGGATTTCCCGACGGCCGTGGTACTGCTGCTCTTCGCAGGATTCGTCCTGTGCCTGCTCCTCGCCTTATTCAACAAACATATCCAGAGTCAGCTCGTGGTGCTCGGTATATCGCTGCTCGCGATCATGGGGATCATCTGGGGCATCTTCGAGGATGGCCTGCTCGGGAAGGCCTTCATGCTCCTGCTGGTCATAACGGCGGGCGCAATGGCGGCCTGGGGCATCTATCACGTGTTCCTCAAGAAACGGCGGCACTACATACGGGGATAAGGATTCGCTGCAACGGCGGGTACCCGAAAGATTCATCTGTCCGGCCATCGATGGCTTAGCCATGCGTATCACGTTCCTGGGGACCGGCGACGCGGTGGGCACCCCGAAAATCGGCTGCTCCTGCCCGGCCTGCCGCGACGCGAAGAAGGGCGGCCGCAGCAGGCGATACCGCCCGTGCTATCTGTTTAGCGATGGCGACGTTCATCGCGGCGTGAACAGTAGCGTGAACGTGCTGGTAGAGACAGGGCCCGACCTGAGGTCGCAGCTGTTGGAGCACGACATCACGCAGTTCGACGCCATCGTCTGGTCGCACTATCACCGCGACCACACCGGGGGCTTCGGGGACTTCTGGCGGGTCAAGAATAACATGCCTGTGTACGGCGAAAAAACGGTCCTCGACTACGTGCTGGGGGAGTACAGCTTCATGGGCCACGAACGGCATGACCAGGCGTTGCTCAAGCCTTTTATGATTGGAGAGCTGGAGTTCACGCTGTTCCAGGTCACCCACCCGGACATCGAGATGGCGACGGGCATGGTCGTCAGGCACCGGGGAAAGAAGGCCGTCTACACGGGCGACACGAACCTGGACATCCCGCCGGAGAGCCTCGCGCTGATGAAGGGCGCCGACCTGCTGATCGCCGACGCGATCGTGCCCCCGCATATCAACATCCCCAAGCACATGAACGCGGCGGACGCCATGACACTCGCGAAGCGGATCGGGGCGAAAAGGACGGTGCTCGTCCACGTGGCCCACATGTATCCCCCGCACGACGAGGCGATCAAAACGTTCCCGCTGGGCTACGACGGCCTGGTCATCGACCTCTGAAGCCCGGGGCCGGCCATTCCCTCATTTTACCGGTTACAGATAATGAAGCGGGCCTTGTTTCGGGGCCTGTCATATTGATCCTCGCGACGACCGCGACGAAACGCGACGGGCGCGACGTTTCTCAAAGAACGATTAACTGGTTATCCTTTAACAGTCGTCGCGCCCGTCGCGATTCGTCGCCGGACATCAGCAGATGTCCGCGTCGTCGCG
>MVRA01000171.1 GCA_002067315.1 Methanocella sp. PtaU1.Bin125
CAGAAAGGACTCCATAAAAAATGTATTGCAACCAATAGTTTACAATAAAATGGCAATTATATTATATGCTCGGCCTGGTCAGAACGCGCTGCCCGGGGCCGGACAGAACTACTGTCCGGGGCCGGACAGAACTACTGTCCGGGGCCGGACAGAACTACTGTCCGGAAGGTAAAACAAAACTTTTATAGATTGCGGGATAAAACCAGAAACAGGGGAAACAGGATGGAAGGCTCGTCAATTAAGGCCCATAAAGCCTCAAATACGCTCATTATCGCTAAAAACGCCAATTACGCGAAGCCGATTAATTATAAAGTCAACCTGATCGCCGGCACCAACGCCCGTATCATGGAGAAGATCTCCATCGACGGCGACCTCGAGCTCGGCAAGGGCGCGCAGGTCACAGGCGATGTCAGGGCGAAGCACGTGATCCTGGGCCCCTGGTCGGTCATCCGGGGCAACCTGACGACGACGGGCGACCTGGTGGCGCTGGACCACAGCAGGGTCACCGGCGCGGTCCGGTGCGGCGGCAGCGCGATGATCCGGCCCCACGTGGCCTTCGGCTCCCTGGAAGCGACCGGCCTCGTCGAAGTCTACGGCCGCAGGCCCGCGCGCAACATCGTAGCCAAGACCGTCGCCACCAAAACCGACCGCTGAGCCGTAAGCCGCCAAGGTTCCAAGAGAAGACGCCAAGGCGCCACTGTAGAAACTAAGAGGCGCCAAGCGGCCAAGTCTTTTTTATAATTCAAGGCGCCAAGGTTCCAAGAGAAGACGCCAAGGCGCCACTGTAGAAACTAAGAGGCGCCAAGCGGCCAAGATTTATTATAGTTTTAAGGCGCCAGGGGTCCAGGAGCCTGACCCATGCAATTAAACTATCCTGTGCAACAACTTGGCCACTTGGCATCTTGAATATTAAAAATACACTTGGCCGCTTGGCGCCTCTTAGTTTCTACAGTGGCGTC
Organism: Methanocella sp. PtaU1.Bin125; assembly: GCA_002067315.1. GTDB lineage: Archaea > Halobacteriota > Methanocellia > Methanocellales > Methanocellaceae > Methanocella_A. Next base: position 960 of record MVRA01000171.1, read on the forward strand.
TTGGCCCCTCTTCTTGGATACTTGGTGGCTTCTCTTGGACACTTGACGGCTTACCGGTTGGCGCGGGCGGCGAGGACGGCCTGCCCCAGCGAGACGCCGCCGTCGCCGCAGGGGAGCCTGTGGTTGGTGACGAACTTGAGGCCGTTCGCACCCACGACGTCTTCCACGGCGGCGCAGATGGCCGCGTTGACCGCCACGCCGCCGCTGAACCCGACGGCGTTCACGCCGGCGTCGCGGGCCAGCTGGCAGGCCTGCTCCGCGAACGTCCTCGCCAGCACGTCCTGGGTGGCCGCCGCGATGTCCCGGCGGCTCTGGCCGGCTTCCAGCGCCTCGACCACGGACTTGAGCAGCGCGCGGGAGTCGACGAACCGCATGCCGTCCCGGTCGATGAGATCGCAGCGCAACTTCACGCTCCCCGGGTCCCCGCCGAGGGCCGCGCTTTCGAGCTTCATCGCCGGCTCGCCCTCGTAGGTCCGCCGCAGGCATACCCCGAGCACGGCGGCCGCCGCGTCCAGCACCCGGCCGGCGCTGGAGCTGTAGGCGACGTTGACGCCGGTCTGCACCTGCCGGAGGATGACGCCGGCCTCGATGTCGGGCATGCCCCGGTCGACCAGGATTTTTTTAATGCGGCCGTCGTCCATGGCGCCGTGGAGGATGCCGGCGACCATGCGCAGCGGGAACTTCGTGGCCAGGTCGCCGCCGGGCATGGGCACGGGCAGCAGACCGGCCGGGTGGCCTTTCCCGTGGAAGACCTCTCCGCCCCAGACAGTACCGTCCTCGCCGTAGCCGACGCCGTCCATCGCGACGCCCACCACGTCGTCGACGTCCACGCCCTCGACCACGAGCGACCCGATGTGGGCCCGGTGGTGCTGGACGGGGACGATCTTCGCGTTGAACTGTCCCGCGAGCTCCCGGCCCAGGCGGGTAGAGAGGAACGAAGGGTGCATGTCGCAGGCGACGACTTCCGGCGTGACCTGCGTCATCTTGAGCAGGCGGTCGACCGTGTCGCGCAGGTTGTCCAGCGCAAGCGGATTGGTGATATTGCCGAGGTGATGAGAGACGTAGCAGAGGTTGTCCTTGTAGATGGCGATGGACGAGTTCAGCTCCGGGCCCATGGCCAGTATGGGCTTCGGGGCCCGGTCCTTCATGACGAAGGAGGTGGGCGCGTAGCCCCGGGCCATCCGGGTGAAGAACATGCTCCCGTTGTTCCAGCGCAGCACCGAGTCGTCACACCGGTTCAGGATGCGCCGGTCGTGTAATAAAAACGCGTCGGCGATCGTGCCCAGCCGCCGGAACGCCTCCTCGTTGTCCCGGACCATTGGCTCCGAGGGCAGGTTGGCGCTGGTCATGATGAGCGGCTCGTCGATGCCCCTGAAGAGCAGGTGATGGAAGCCCGTGTACGGCGTCATGAAGCCCACGGTATGCAGGCCCGGGGAGACGGCCTCGGGGACGTTGTCTTTCCGGCGGAGCAGCAGGATGGGCCGCTTCAGCGAGTCCAGCAGCGCCCGCTCGCCCTCCGAGACGCGGGCATACCGCTCGATGACCGGCAGCGGCGCCATGAGCGCGAAGGGCTGCTGCGGCCGGTTCCGGCGTTCCCGGAGCAGCCGGGTCGCCTCCATCCGGCAGCACAGGTGGAACCCGCCGACGCCTTTGATCGCGAGGATTTTGCCCTCGTTCAGCAGGCGGATGGTCTCCTCCAGCGGGGGCTTCAGCTCCGTTTTCTCCCGGTCGAACAGGCCGAGCCGGGGGCCGCACTTCGGGCAGGAGATGGTCTGGGCGTGGTACCGCCGGTCCGAGGGGTCCGTGTACTCGCGCATGCAGTCGTCACATAATGGAAAGTCGACCATGGACGTGCTCTCCCGGTCGTAGGGCAGCGTGTCCATGATGGCGTACCTCGGGCCGCAGTCCACGCAGGACGTGGCCCAGTAATCGTGATAGTGGGAGGTGTTTTTCATGTCGCCGATGCAGGCGTTACAGATGCCGGTGTCCGGCGGGATGAAGCCGCCGAAGCCGGACAGCCCGCTCTTCTCGATGCGGAAGTCGTTGTATTTACCCTCGGCGGGCAGGTACGCTATCTCGACGGAGTCGATCCGGGACAGGGGCGGCCCGACCCGGAGCTTCGCGACGAAAGCTTCCACGTCCCGATCGTCACCCTCCGCCTCGATCTCCACGCTGGTGCCGAGGTTCTTGACGTAGCCGGCAACGTGGCTTTCCCTGGCGATCCGGTGCACGAACGGCCGGAAGCCCACCCCCTGGACGATACCCCGGACCGTAATTCTGGCTAACTTCATAGAAATGGCTCTTTTGTACGCTACGCTTCAAAAAGTTTATTGCCGATTTATGATATATTTTCCTGTGAACGTATTTTGTACAATGGAGCACTAGTCTCGATGGAGCCAAACGTAAAGAGAACTAAGATCATCAACGATGCCGCCGATATGGTGCCGCTGCTCATGGTATTCAACTCAAAGCTGCACTCGCAGGTCTTCGACGAGGTGTCGAACGGCTGGAAGACCAAGGAAGAGCTGGACGCGATCACCGGCAAGGACACGACCAAGAGCCTCGACGCCCTGCGGCAGGGCGGCCTCATCGAGAGCCGGTGGCGTATGCCCGAGCCGGGCCAGCCGCCGGTACTGGAGTACCGGACATCCTACAGCGAGGTCCGGGCCAGCTTCCAGTGCACTATGAAGGACATGAGCGAGATCATCATGATCGCCTTTTCCATGGACGAGGACCTGCGCAGGCTCGCGGAGCAGGTCGAGGACGAGGTGGAGAAGGGCAACGCATCGCTGATCAATCTCGCGCGCATTTTCGACAAGAGCCCGACCTTTTTGAAAGCGATTGCCAAGCGGTCAGGCCGCATCGCGGTGAAGGGGCAGAGGCTGGAGATCCTGAAGGAAAGCTGATGACGGTGCTGGACAGGAAGAGCGAGGTCACGAGGTTCCAGATACTCGTGGAGGTGGCGGCGAGCCAGCCGCAGATCAAGCAGAGCCAGATCGCGGCCTCGCTGGGCATCACGCCGCAGGCCGTCTCCGAGTACATCAAGAGCCTGGCCGCGGACGGCATGATCCTGTCCGGCGGCAGGGGGCAGTACACGGTCACCCCGCTCGGCGTCGAGTCCATCATCGACGGCGCGAGGGAGCTGAAGGACTACTCGGACTACGTCCTGAACCACGTGGTGGGCCAGGTGTCGGTATGGGCGGCCATCGCACGGGCGCCGGTCCGGAAGGGCGACACCGTGTTCCTGGAGATGGACGAGGGCATCCTGTATGCGGGCCCCAACGGCGAAGGCGCGAACGGCACGGCGATCAACGACGCCCGGGAGGGCGAGGACGTCGGCGTGTCAGGGCTCTCGGGACTGATACCCCTCCGGCGGGCATCGGTGACCATCGTCAAAGTCCCGTCGATCTCGGACGGGGGTTCCCACGCCGTGGACCCGGACGCCTTGCGGTCTTCGATAACAGGTATCGTCGGCGCCGCGGGTGAAGAGGCGCTGGCGGCGCTGGAGCGGTCGGGTATCGAGCCCGACGTCTTCTTCGGGGCACAGGAAGCGATCGCGGAGGCAGCCATCAAGGGCCTCGCCGGCACGCTGGTGGTACCGGACAGCCTGGCGCCGCAGGCCATCCAGAGACTGGAGGCCGCAGGCATCGAGTACAGGGTCGTCCACGCCGGCCGAAAAGAGTAGCGCCCCGCCTGCAGGGAAGAATACGTTACCGGACCGGCCCCCTTATTCATCCCGCCACGCGAGAATGTTAAAAATTTTATATCTCCCATTTTTACCCAAAATATTTTATACCATTTTCTATAAACAATCGCTTTATATGCGAAAGGTTGTGGGGCGGGAGAGAGTTTTAGCGGTCAGGCTGATATTTCTTGCAGTTTTTACCTGTCTGTCGCTGCTAATGACGGTGCAGATGGCGTATGCCCAGAGCTCGTTGACTGACTGGACCGCAGGCACCGGAGAAACGCTCGTGGCCGTGGCTATCTCCGGCGACGGCTACTCCGTGGCCGCCGGCTCCATGGAGGGCGGCATCTTCCTGTATGACAACACGGGCAAGCAGCTCTGGGAATACGCGGCGGGGGACAGCGTGGACACTGTCGCGATCTCCTCGAACGGCCAGTACGTGGCCGCCGGCTCCAACGACAGCCACGTCTACTTTTTCGACCGCTCGGGTACGCTGCTCTGGAAATACCGGGCCGGTGACCGCATCTGGAAAGTGGCGATGTCTTCCGACGGCGCATACGTCACCGCCGGCTCTGCGGACGGCAACGTGTACCTGTTCAACCGTAACGGCCTGCAGTGGGACTACCCGACGGGCGACTACGTCATGGATATCGCATTCCCCGCAGGCGGCACGTTCGTCGTCGCGGGCACGCTGAGCGGTGATGTTTACAAGATCAACAGAGAAAGGGCCCTGATCTGGCACGGGAGCGTCGACGGCGCCGTGATGGGGGTAGCAGCCTCGGCAGACGGGAAATATACCGTCGTGGGCACGGATAGCGGCGGCATCCGCCTGCTCGGCAGTTCGGGCGACCAGCTCTGGAGCCACACGGCGGGCGACTGCATCTGGGGCGTGGCCATTTCAAGCGACGGCAGCTACATGGCGGCGAGCTCGGCGGATCACTGCCTGTACTTCTATGATAACGGCGGCAGGCTCCAGTGGAAGTATACGGCCGACGACCGGCTGTACGGCGTGGCCATCGCGACCGACGGCACGTACATCGTGGCCGGCAGCCGGGACGGGAACATCTACCTGCTCAACAGCTATGGCAGCCTGGTCTCGAAGACGCCGACCGGCGATAGCGTGATTGGCGTCGACATGAGCGACGACGGCTATTACGTGACCGGCGCCTCCGCCGACGAGAAACTGTACTACTTCGTCAACAGCGAGCTGTTTGCCCTCGGGAGTATGTGCCTGCTGGGAGGCCTGGTCGGCGGGCTGGGCTTTCTCGGGGTGATCGCGCTCGCCCTGGTCCTGATCGTCGCGGTCATCGGCGTTTTCATCTACCTCCGGCGGCGTAAGCGAAGGAAGGCCCCTGCGAGCACTCCGGCCGCAAGCCCGGTTCCGCCCGCGCCGCCGGCGGCCCCCGAAGAGCCGGCGCCCGGGCCTTCGATGACGGCCGCGGACGGCGCCGGGATGGCCTCCGGGGCGGCAGAGGCCCCGCTTCTAAAGGGCGATCGCGACGTCTTCATCAGCTACACGACCGGGGACAAGCCCATCGCGGATGCGCTGTGTCACGGCCTGGAGGCACGGAAGATCAGGTGCTGGATCGCGCCCCGGGACATCCTGCCCGGCATGGACTATGAAAAGGCCATTATCGAGGCCATCCACAGCGCCCGGATCATGGTGATCGTCTATTCGTCCCGCACCAACAACTCCAAGCACGTCGTCAACGAGCTGCGGGCCGGCTGGTCCCGCGGGGTGCCCATCGTCCCGTTCCGCATCGAGGACGCCCCGATGAACGACGTGATGAGCTATTACATCAGCTCCACTCACTGGCTGGACGCTATTTCTCCGCCCATGGAAAAGCATATCGACGACCTGGCCAGCACGATCCAACTGCTGCTCAAAGGCAACTAAGGCGATCCGGGCCGCCGGCCGGGAAATGCCGGCGCGGGGGCAGGAAGCCGGAGGGCCCGTCGCAGCCCGGCCAGGTGCTCTTTGCAGTACAGGTCTTCCAGCGTCAGGTCGGGCCACCGCTTTTCGATGAGCCCGGCCATGCACACGCAGCAGGTGCCGTTACAGTCCGCGCGACACACCGAGTTCAGGCACCGTCCCGGGTTGTGGCAGTGGCGCACGTCCCCGGTCAGGTTCTCGTATAGCTCGTGCAGCGTCACCGCGAGCAGGTAGCTGTCCAGGTCGCGCGGGACATAGGCGCACCGGTCGGAGATCGGCTCGACCGCCGGCGGCACTGCCACGATGATCAGCCGGCTCCAGGCCATGTTAAACCCGATGACGTCCCGATCGTGGAACCGCCCGGACGACAGGTCGTCCACGTTCTCCTTGTAGATGAGCCGGATCCGCCCCTGCGGGTCCCTGCAGACGCTGCCGGCGATGATCTGCCGGACGGGGCGCCGGCTCAGCCGGTTTAGCGAGGGGTCGTGTTCCAGCCGGATGTCGAAAAGATCACGTAACGTATGGGCAAGCATGGGAAAGTAGCGGTTCGTTACGGCACACGGCATATACCATAATTGTTAGGGATTGAATGATAAATAGGCTTTCGAAAAAAACTATTTACTTCTTCTTGGGCGCCGCCTTCTTCGCCGGTGCCTTCTTCGCCGCAGCCTTCTTAGGCTTGGTCGCGCATCCGCAGCTCTTGCACATGAACCCTCACCTCCGCTGTCTCTTAAAAAGGTATCATCCGGCAAGATAAATATTTATCTCTTCAGGTGAATCGACTTGAGTAAACGCGAGGGTTAGCGCGCGATGGTCAACCACTACGACGTCCTCGGGGTGAGCCGGGACAGCGGCCTGGAGGAGATCAAACAGGCCTATCACCGGCTGGCGATGGAATACCACCCTGACAAGAACCCGTCCCCCCGGGCCGCCGAGACGATGAAGCAGATCAACGAGGCCTACCGGATCCTGAGCGACCCCGCGCTGCGCGACGATTACGACAAACGCTTTTCTCACGCTTCCGGCGGCAACGTCTACTCCCGGTGGTATCGGCCGCAGACTGATGGCTTCGGCAGGGGCGCGCCCCCCGTGTGGAATAACCCGACGCCCGGCTATGAGGCGCCACGGCCCACGGTCAGCTACGAGTCGGTGACGCTGTTCTCGTTCGAGCACATCATGGCCGCCGGCATCGTCGGGCTGGCCTTCGGCATCGCCCTCACCGCGGCGTTCGTCTTTTTCGGCATCGACGTGGGCGCCGGGTACGGGCTGGGCATGCTGGTGATCTTCGCCATGATCGCCGCCACCCTGCCGCCCTTCGTCACCGTGCTCATGCTCCGGAACACGCTGAACGCGAAATCCGAGGCAGGCCTCTGCGGCTCGATCAGCCTCGCGGCCGCGCTGCCCTTGACGGTGCTGGCCGGGTCCTACGCCAGGATCACTGGCGATCCGCTGCTGAACTGCTGCTGCCTGCTGCCGTTCATCAGCCTGCTCGCGGGATGGGTCATCGGCGGGTTCGTGGGGAAGATGAGCTGGGATATTTTCCGAAGCTGAACTATGGTATTATCCGTTTGTCCGGGCGCTCCTGTGAAAACCCCGGTGACAGACGGCGAAGGATAAAAACTGAAACGTTATTCCGGCCTGCCCTGCTCTTCGAAACGCTTGCACCTGCGGTTGGTCCGCAGCGGGTCGAGCACGTCCACCTTGCGCGGGCTGCCGCCATAGGCGCATAGCGTCGTCTTGTCGGGAAGCGCCCGCAGGTGCTCGCACCCGAGGCAGTTCACCGGATAGTCTTTCCCGACCCGGTCGATGAGGTCAGAGGGATGCCGGGGCCTGATGAATTCCATGGTACGTTATCT
>MVRA01000172.1 GCA_002067315.1 Methanocella sp. PtaU1.Bin125
CGTTCGTTTCATAATTATATAAGGAGAAATAAGTAAATGAAACAAGCCATATATATCTTTTGTTTATATATCGGCGTCGCTACTTTTCTTACCCTGACACTGTTCCGGAATTCGATCGAGATCAACATGACCGTTTCCATCATTGCGGCACTGGTCATCGCGGGCATGCTCTTGTTATTGTCCCGGAAGAGTAACGCGGGATACGGCAATTACTAATTTTTCGATCCGCGAATCGTGCGCATGAGCCACGACTTCCGGGCCATCGCCATCTGCCGGCACGGCACCTGCCGGTCTGTGGCAGGCGGTTGACCAAGGGAAAGTATGATATAGCATGATGCTGATGTAGGGCGAGATAAGAACAAATTCATTAGCTCTTGTAAAATGATTACGGGCCCGTCGACAGATACGGCGGCCCGATGGAATTTCACAGACTGCTTTTGTGCTTATAGGGGCCGGCTTTCCGCTTAGCGTCACCACATTTCAGGCGGCCATCCCGCAATTACGTCAAAACAGGAATTGATCACATGAGTTCATTTAACGATTTAGGCCTGAGCGATGCCATATTAAAAGCCATCGCCGGCATGGGCTTCGAAGAAGCCACGCACATCCAGGAACAGGCGATACCCCTCGCGTTGAGGGGACAGGACATCATCGGGCAGGCGCAGACCGGCACGGGCAAGACCGCGGCCTTTGGCATCCCGATGGTCGAGAAGCTCGACAGCCAGTCGGGCGAGATACAGGGCATCGTCATCACCCCGACCCGAGAGCTGGCCATACAGGTGGCGGAAGAGATCAACCGCATCGGGCAGCACCGCGGCATCCGCGCCCTGCCGATCTACGGCGGCCAGGACTACCGGTGGCAGATGCAGGGACTCAAGAATAAGCCGCAGGTCATCGTGGGCACCCCCGGGCGCCTCGTAGACCATATCACCCTGCGGAAGACCATCAAGGTCGACCACATCCGGATGCTGGTCCTGGACGAGGCCGACGAGATGCTCGACATGGGCTTCATCGGCGACATCGAGACGATACTGTCAAAGACGCCGGAAGCGCGCCAGACGCTGTTGTTCTCCGCCACGATGTCCCCGGCCATCAGGAAGCTGGCCCTGCGGTTCATGAGAGATCCGGTATCCGTGAGCAGCGCATCGAAAAAGATGACCGTGGCGTTGACCTCGCAATATTATATCGAGGTCAACGAATCGGGCAAGTTCGAAGCCCTGTGCAGGATACTGGACCAGCAGTGCCCGGAAGTCGCCATCGTCTTCGGAAGGACTAAGAAACGCGTGGACGAGCTCCAGAGTGCCCTGATGAAGCGGGGCTACTCGGCCGGCGGACTGCACGGCGACCTCGACCAGTCCCGGCGGGACAGCGTGATGAGACAGTTCAAGGAAGGGGGGATACAGATACTCGTCGCCACGGACGTCGCCGCGCGGGGCATCGACGTCAGCGACGTGTCGCACGTCTTCAACTTCGATATACCCCAGGACACGGAGAGCTACGTGCACCGCATCGGCCGGACGGGCCGCAGGGGCAAAACGGGCATGGCCATCACGTTCGTGACGCCGAGGGAGACCCGGCTGCTGAAGATCATCGAGCAGGTGGTCGGGCAGCGGATGACCCGCATGGAAGTGCCGACGCTCGACGACGCCATCAAAGGGCAGCAGCGCCTGGCCATGGACAGCCTGTTGCGGGTCGCGGGGGAGAGCGACGCGCTAAAGTACCGGGCGCTGGCAGAGATGCTGCTGGAGGAAAGGGACTCCGTTACGCTCCTGTCGGCCGCGCTGAAACTACTCATCAAAGAGCCGGTCACATCGACCGTGACGCTGACAGAGGTAAAGCCGGCAAAGATGAAGAACCAGAAACACCCCAAAGCCAGGAGAGAGGATAAAAACTCCTACAGGGGCAGACAGAGCGATGACCGGGGGCATAAGGTCAGGACCTCTCGCTCCGCCAGCAAAAGAGGATGAGCGATAAACGCTACGCTAATGCCTGTTCGAAAAACAGACGCACGGTGCCGGGGCTTTAGAGATCCGGGACCATCTTGACTTTGGCGTCCTCGTACTTCTTCAGCAGGCTCGCCACCCGGTCTTCCAGGTACCGGGTCTCGTCGATCTTCACTTCGAGCGCGATGACCGGCCAGCGCTTGCTGTTGTCCTTTTCGCTATAGCCGCCCTCGGCTATGCCGACGATGTCGAGATAGCCGTTCAGGCCTCCGGCGTTCAGGATGAGCTCGACGGGCACCAGCTCGCCGCAGCAGGGGCAGACGACCGATATCATGTCCCTTGGTAAGCTCTCCTGTTCCTGGGTTTTTTCTGTCATTAACTCATGCCCCCCAACAAATATCGAACGCTTACAATTTTGTAATTACTAATAATGTCATTATAAACCACAATATTTAACGCTTGTGGTTAAATTGGTTGCTTCGGTTTCAAATCGAAAGAAGAAAACAAAATAATTATTTATACCGTTTTATTATTAGTTCAGACTATAGGGCCACGATAGCGCTTATCTCATCCATTTTGGCCGCGAAAAAAATCACATACCGGAGGCCGGGAAAGAGTTCCTGAAAGCCCTGACGGCGGATAGTTGAAATGACGATTACCATCATCGCTGTCCGCCCGTGCCGTTGCCGTTTATAACGACGCGAAGCTTAGAATAGTCTTCCTTAATCGAAGCATCAAAGCCCATACCCGCGAATGCTTCCTCGAGAAAATCCCGGATGAATCGACGCTGTGCGCCCGGGCCGGTCATTAACGTGAACTCGTGTTCCCCGGACTGGCTCAGCTTGAATAAGTTGCAGGCTTCCAGACGCGAAAGAAGCGCCACGGGCGTCTGGATCTTACCGCTGAGCTGCTCGGCATGGGAACGGGCAATCGCGCGATGGGTCTCCCAGAACTTATCCGATTCCCCGGGACTGTCGATCGTACTCAGGAAGAGCAGCCAGTGGTCCACGTCCAGGATCACGTGTTCGCCGTCTACGAGCAGGTCCGTATATTCACGCACCTTTTCCCGGTCGACGGCGCCCATCGACTGCCGGTTATCGAAGTAAAACCTGACAGCCCGACGGATCAGCTCGCTCTGGGAAACCCTCATCTCTTCCTTTAAGCTTTCGAAACTCCGGTATGTGGGCTCGTCGAAGGAAATGGTAACCCGAATCGGCGATTTCATCAGGAAATCAATTTCCTATTACATATATTTATATGTTTCCTACAATTACTTCATACTATTTGCATACATTTAGGATAAAATTAAGTAGAAAATTATAAGTATATGAAGTAGGAATTAGATGTCCTATGGTGATGGCTGTAGTTTGACTGACTGGCCCTACCGGAAGTCCCACAAGGCATTCGTTCGATTAACGATGCCCGGGCTGCCGCCGGTTTGCCGGTCAGTAGAGCTGACAGATCGCCTTCAATAAGATTCGAGGTTACATTATGCCCATAGACACTGGTGATACTGCATGGTTATTGGGGGCAACGGCCCTGGTCATGCTGATGACTCCCGGGGTAGGATTCTTCTACGGGGGCCTGGTCCGAAAGAAAAACCTGGTCAACATGATCACGTTATCGCTCATCGCGTTCGCCATCGTCAGCCTGCAATGGGTGCTGTTCGGCTACAGCCTGGCGTTCGGCCCGGACGTCAACGGCATCATCGGCGGGCTGGACTTCATCGGGCTCAAAGGCGTCGGCATGGAGCAGGTGACGATCGCGGGAGTCACGTTGACAGTCCCTGCGCTGATGTATATGGCGTTCCAGATGGTATTCGCGACCGTCACGCTGGCCATCGTGACCTCAGTGTTCGCCGAACGCGTCAAGCTCTCGGCGTTCATCGTCTTCGGGCTGCTCTGGACCACGCTGGTCTATGACCCGCTGGCCCACTGGGTGTGGGGCGGCGGCTGGCTGGCACAGATAGGCGCGCTGGACTTCGCGGGCGGCACGGTCGTCCACATCAGCGCCGGGTTCTCGGCGCTGGCCATCGCGCTCGTCATCAGGAAGCGGATCGGCTTCGGCAAAGACGTCATGGAGCCGGGTAACATCCCGCTGGCGCTACTGGGCGCCGCGCTGCTCTGGTTCGGCTGGTTCGGCTTCAACGCCGGCAGCGCCATCGGCGCGAACGGCCTGGCGGCCAGCGCGTTCGTGGTGACCAACACCGCCGCAGCGGCTGGCGCGCTGTCCTGGATGGCCGTCAGCTGGATCAAAGGCCGCCCGGCCTCGCTGGGCTTCGCCAGCGGTGCCGTGGCAGGCCTGGTGGCGATCACGCCGGCGTCGGGCTTCGTCGACATCTGGGGCGCCATCGCGATCGGCCTCATCGCTGGTGTGGTATGCTACTACGCCATGGTCTTCCGCATCAGGAAAGGACTGGACGAAAGCTGCGACTGCTGGTCGGTCCACGGCGTGGGCGGACTGCTGGGCGCCCTGCTGACGGGCGTCTTCGCGACGGCTGCCGTACAGGCCAACTACACCGGCCTGCTCGCAGGCAACGTGAACCAGCTCATCGCGCAGGCCATCGCCGTGAGCGCTTCGATCGCGTACGCGTTCATCGTAACGTTCGTCCTGGTCAAGGCCATCGACATGACGATCGGCATGACGGTCAAGGACGAGGAGGAATACGTCGGGCTCGACCTCGCGCAGCACGGGGAAAGGGCCTTCACCTGAGGTGAAAGAAATGAAGATGATACAGGCAATTATCCGCCCGGAGAAGATGTCCCATATCAAGAAAGCCCTGGAAGAAAAAGGCTTTATCGCGATGAGTATCACCGAGATGACCGGCAGAGGGGAACAGAAGGGCATCAAGCTCCAGTACCGCGGCAGCACCATGGAAGTGGACACGCTGCCCAAGGTCAAGCTGGAGATGGTGGTTAAAGACCAGGACGTGGAACCGATCATCGCCGTCATCCGCAACGCCGGAAGGACGGGAAAGATGGGCGACGGCAAGATCTTCGTCCTGCCCGTGGACATGATGTGTAAGGTCCGTACCGACGAAGTCTGGCAATAGCCGGGCCGTGCGGTTCCCGGCAATTTTTTTCTTTTTCTTTCATCGCATACTGTCCGGCGCCTTTTTAAGACAGGATTCATAATCAGTATGATTTATATAGTAGTAAATAGGAAATATGATTCCTTGGAAAACTATCTATAAGCATGAAAGCAGCAAACTTCCGACCTGACTTCCGGCATACCATCCGGAGACGGCTGTGTTCGGCTGCTTGTCAAGGTGATTATGTGCCAATAGACACGGGAAACACTGCATGGGTCCTCGCCTCGACGGCCCTGGTCATGCTCATGACCCCCGGCGTAGGGCTTTTCTACGGCGGGCTGGTACGCAGGAAAAATATCGTCTCGATGATCGCTCTGTCGTTCGTCGCCTTCGCCCTGATCAGCCTCATGTGGGTGCTGTTCGGCTATAGCCTGGCGTTCGGGAGCGACATCGGCGGCTTGACTGGCGGGCTGGACTTCATCGGGCTGAACCATGTAGGCCTGGACCCGTATGGGCCCACGACGATACCGGGCCTGACCTTTGCCCTGTTCCAGATGATGTTCGCCACCGTCACGCTCGCCATCCTGACCTCCGTGTTCGCGGAACGGGTCAAGCTCGTGTCGTTCATCGTCTTCGGGCTGCTCTGGACCACGCTGGTCTACGCGCCAGTCGCACACTGGGTGTGGGGCGGCGGATGGCTCGCTGCCATAGGGGCTGTCGACTTCGCCGGCGGGGCCGTCGTCCACATCACGGCCGGGTTCTCGGCCCTCGCGGTCGCCCTGGTCATCGGCAAGAGGGTCGGCTTCGGAAAAGAGCTCATGGAGCCGGGCAACATCCCGATCACGATGATCGGCGTAGCGCTGCTCTGGTTCGGCTGGTTCGGCTTCAACGGCGGCAGCGCCCTGGCGACGGACGGCCTGCTGGCCACGAACGCCATCCTGGTGACGAACACCTCGGCGGCAGCCGGCGCGCTGACCTGGATGCTGCTCAGCTGGAAAGACGGCCGCCCGGCTTCTCTCGGCATCGCGAGCGGCGCGTTTGCCGGCCTGGCCGCGATCACCCCGGCGGCGGGCTATGTCGGGCCGTTCGCGGCGATCGTCATCGGCGTCGTGGCAGGCATCATCTGCTACACGTCCCTCGTCTACCGGATCAGGAAAGGGCTGGACGAAAGCCTCGATGCCTGGTCGATCCACGGCATGGGCGGGCTCTGGGGCGTCATCGCTACCGGCATCTTCGCAGCGGCCGCGGTCAATGGCTATTCCGGCCTGCTGGAGGGCAACATAAGCCAGTTCTTGATCCAGCTTCTGGCCGCCGCCGTCGTCATGATATATTCTCTGGGGGTATCGTTCGTCCTCGCGAAGGCCATCGACGCGACCATCGGCCTGAGGGTCCGCGAGGAAGAGGAATATGTAGGGCTCGACATCTCTCAGCACGGAGAACGGGCATATAACTAAAGTGATCGATATGAAGATGGTACAGGCAATAATACGGCCGGAGAAGATGCCTGCGATTAAGAAGTCCCTGGAAGAACAGGGTTTTATCGCCATGAGCATCACCGAGCTGACAGGCAGAGGCGAACAGAAGGGCATCACCCTGCAGTACAGGGGGAATAAGATAGAAGTCGATACGCTGCCCAAGGTCAAGCTGGAGATGGTGGTTAAAGACCAGGACGTGGAACCGATCATCGCCATCATCCGCAGCGCCGGAAGGACCGGGAAGTTCGGCGACGGCAAGATCTTCGTCCTGCCGGTAGAGACGATGTACAAGGTACGCACTGACGAAATGTGGCAATAAAGCCATAAGGCAGGAGATGCGAAAGCAAATGATAGGGCGCTTTCGCGTCTTCATAACCGGGTTTAGACGGACGGCATTATCCCGCCGGCCGTTTACATATCGGTGTCAATTCATCCGCCACGCCGGACCGGTTATTAACCATAAAAAATTGTATCGGTCGGATCATTTTTTCGGTCGCGGGAACCCATATACGGCATTATTTTGGCGATTTACTGATTTTTGACAGGTCTGCTCCCCATAATTAGCGTTCAGAGCATTTATTCTAATTATCATAGCAGCGACCTTCTTTCGGTCATCTTCGCTACTTTTTGGGCAGCTATGATACGTTTTCCGCAAGATAAGTTCTTTAATATATATATTAAAACTGGATTTTAGGTGATACCTATGGCAATGAAATCAAGCAGAGGAGATATGACTGTCAGGGAAGCCGGCAGAAAGGGCGGCGAGACCACTAAGAGGACTCACGGTCACGACTTCTATGTCCAGATCGGCCACAAGGGCGGGCAGAAGGTTCGGGATCTTATCAACAGGGGCAGGCAGAACGAGTAAATGACCCGTGGCGGTCCATGCCCCGGGCCGCTGCAACATTTTTTCGCCACGAAGGCACGAAATAGTTACCCAAAGATTGAGCCGTGTCAGCACCAGACACAGTCATGCCATCGCAGTTCGTCTTTTTCGCTATCTTTATATAAATAAAGCGCTTCTTAAAGGTCTACTGTTACAGTTAACAGCCATCTGATGACGCCATGATCCCGCCCGGCAGGCGCATTACTTTCGGCCGGCTATCATCCTGTTCATTATGGTTGAACGGTTAACGGTAGCAGGCGGGACATCTATGTCACGACTCATCCAGAGGCTGCGCAATAAGAAATGGTCGATCTATGACCGGCAGGTCTGGATATTGTTCGCCGGCACGATCATCAACACCGTCGGCGGCACCATGGTCATGCCGTTCATGTCCATCTACATGTATACGCAGATGGATGTTTCGATGACGATGGTCGGGCTGGCCTTTTTCATCGGCACGGTGATGGGCGCGGTCGCGTCCTGCGTCGGCGGCATGGTCTGTGATCGCTTCGGTCGCAAGTCGATCTTCATCGCCGGGCTGACGATGCAGGTGGCCGCATTGTTGTTGATCAGCGTAGCTATTGACGCTAAAGTGTCTTACTGGCCCATGGTCGCGGTGCTGGCCATCGGGCAGATCATCGACGGCCTGTACCGCCCGGTCCCTGACATTATGATCGCCGACGTCGTCGAGCCTGGCCGCCGCATCGGCGCGTACGGGCTCATCCGGGTCGGCGGCAACATCGGGGCCGTCATCGGCCCGGTGCTGGGCGGGGCGCTGGCGCTGGTCGCCATGTCCTACTCCAGCATGTTCTACATCGCCGCGCTGACAACGCTCGTTTTCCTGCTGGTCGTCATCTACTGGCTGCGCGACACGAAGCCGTCGGATACCTGTAATACGGTCCGGCTGAAGGAGATCGCCAGGATCGCGGGAGACCGGCCTTTCCTGCTGGTCTGCCTGATCATCATGCTACTGATCATCCCGTACTCCCAGATGTACGCGCTGATGTCAGTCTACTGCAACGCCTACCTGGGCATGAACACGCTGGAAGTCGGCGGCATTTTCGCCGTCAGCGGCATCATGGTGGCAATCTTCCAGTTCCCGATCACCATGCTGATCGGCCGTTACCGCATGACGTCCATGCTGGCGCTGGCCTCGCTGGTCTTCGCCCTCGGCTTCGGCCTGGTAGCCGTCTCCGCGACGCTGGCGATGATGTACCTCTGCATGGTCATCATCACGATCGCCGAGATGATCTGGGTGCCTTCGGACTCGACGCTAAAGGCGAACCTGGCGCCGGCGGACCGGCGCGGCCAGTACTTCGGGTTCGCCGGGCTGGTCAGCGCCACGGGCTACGCGATCGGCCCGCTGTTCGGCGGCGTGTTGAAAGACACGCTGAACAGCAACGTACCGTTCATGTGGGTGGCCATCGGCGCGATCTTCCTGGTCAGCATGGCCGGGTTCCTGCTGCTCACGCGCATGATCCCGGCCGCGACAAACAACGATCGAAGGACGGGCGGCAGAAGCGGTCTGGCGGCGGGTAACGCCTGAAACGGGGGTGGAAACACATGGTATCAGTATCGTCGGTATTCGAAAGCATATCATCGGCAATCCGCCGGCTGGGAGGATTCGACCGGCAGATCTGGATGCTCTTCGCAGCGGAGATCATCAACGTCTTCGGGACCTCCATCATCCGTACGTTCCTGGCCGTCTATATGCTGACCGATCTGCATATCTCGCCGTTCCTGATCGGCGTCACGCTGTTCGTATCGTCGCTGGCCGGGGCCGTCGCGTCCTACGCCGGTGGCTCGATCGCCGACGCCCACGGCCGCAAGAGGGTGCTGGTGATAGGCCTCACACTGCAGATCGTCGCGTACCTGCTGATCAGCTTTTCGCTGGACGCCCAGGTGCCGTTCCTGGCGCTCGTCGCCGTCCTCACCCTGAGCTCGCTGGTCGGCGGCATCTACCAGTCGGTGCCGGACGTGATGGTGGCCGACGTGGTCGAGCCCGGCCGACGGGTGGAAGCCTACGGGCTGCTCCGGATCGGCGCTAACCTTGGATGGGTGATCGGCCCCGTCGCCGGGGGCATGTTGCTGCTGATCATGCCGTTCTCATGGGTATTCCTGCTGTCGGCGATAACGACGTCGATATACTTACTCATCGCCCTGTTCGAGCTGCGGGAAACGAAAGTGACCCAGAAGACGGTGCTCCTGAAGCTCAGCGACGTCTGGTACATCATAAAGGACACCCCGTTCTTCCTGTACACCCTCATTGCCGCGCTGATGATCATACCCTACCAGCAGATGTATACGCTGCTCTCCATGTATTCGGCCGACATCGTCGGATTGAACGATTTCTGGATCGGCGTCACGTTCGCCCTGAGCGGGGCCATGGTCGTGCTCTTCCAGTACGTGATATCGCTGCGCGTCAGAAACCACCGGCTGACCAATGCGCTGGCGTTCTCCAACGTGGTCTTCGCCATCGGGTTCGCCGTACTGGTGTTCTCGTCTCATCCCGTCATGCCGTTCATCTGCGTGGCCATCGCGACGGTCGGCGAGATGATCTGGTCGCCGGCGGGCTCGACCATGCAGGCGAACCTGGCGCCGGAAGACCGGCGGGGCCGGTACTTCGGGTTCGCCGGGCTGGTCGTCAGCTTCGGCTTCGCCTGCGGCCCGCTGTTCGGGGGCACGCTGATGGGCACCTTCGGCGACAACATACCGGTAATGTGGGGCATCGTCTGTGCTTTATTCCTGGTATGCGGGGCCGGGTTCCTGCTGCTCAACCGGTTCGTGCCGGAGACCGCGAACGCCCCGCGCGGCCCGGATAAGTTAGAGAAAAAATTGGAGGTGCCTGTCCAGGCGTAGGTGTCCCTTCCAGTACTATTCCCGGGCAGGAAACCGGAAGTTTACATATTTTTGAGAGGTCTCGTTGCGGCCTTAATGTTTTGCTGGTTGCAGGTATCGACACGATTTCCTGCGTTCGCCCATGCCTCAAAGCCACCGTGCAGCTCCATGACGCTCTTGAAACCCATCTTCATGAGCCGCATCGCGGCATCGCCGGAAAGCCGGTCTGCCGGGTTCTCGGACCTCACCCACTGGCCCGGGCCGTACACGATGACGTGCGCGTTCTTGTCCAGGTTACGCGCCAGCGACTCGATCTCGGCATCGAAGGCATCGCAAGCGCCCGGGATGTGCCCCTTACAGTAAGCGTCCAGCTCTCTGGCATCGACGATCAGGTATGCCCGGTCCCTGCGGTGCATGAGGTTCTTGAGATCATCGACGCTGATGCTTTTCAGTTGTTGTTCGTACAAGTCGACCACCGGAAAAAAATAGGTCCTGATAATCATAATAATGACGGTATTTTATGGGGACAATCGGGTGGAATCCCCATCATTAAATCGGCGTGCTGCAATGCTAACGATACATCCGGGAGCCCGGCGTGCAAGAAGGCTCAGGAACACCCATCGACAGGACGCTTCCGCCGGGACTGGCCTCGCACCAGCCGCTCATCTGTTGCTTTCCACGGGGTTACCGTTCTCGATCCATTCCTTGATGCCGCCCTTATAGTCCCGGACGTGCCGGAACCCTTTCTTGACGAACTCCCGGGCCGCCATGGTGCTCGCCTGGCATTCATAGCTGCCACAATAGGTGATCACGTCGAGGTCCCGGTCGTAGTTATCTGCCAGACGGCTCACGTCTTCGGCGGGCACTGGAATGGCCCCGGGTATGTGTGCGTCGTTGTATGAGTCCACATCCCGGGCGTCGGCCAGGATATAGGGCTTCGCACTGTTGATGCGCGCTTTCAGCTCCTCCAGTGTCATCCGCCTGACCTGACTCTCCTGCATCTCTGCCATGCTGGATACTCGATGCGTACAGATAAAATGATGATGCGGTTTTTACACAGATGATTAAAAAGGTTACACGGATTTATATATTAATAGATTGATAATGTCTCATCATCGGTCGGGTGAGATTATGTTCGTCGAAAACAGCCAGGAAAATAGAGACATCTGTATGCAATACTGTGGCAGCTGCCCCAGTTTCAAGGCCGAAGGTGGAAAGCTGCTTTTCTGCTCCAAGGGTAACATCACGGCGAATATCGAGAAGAAGGGATGCAAATGCGGCATGTGTCCTGTGGCTATTGCCCATAAGCTGGACGGCGCCTACTACTGTGTACACGGGAACCTGGATACGCTGATTGATTAAATTTTCTTTTTCGATAGCCGGCCATCGGGCTATCGCGGTCGCGCGCGCTCGCGTTATCACAGCTGTCAATAGCAGAGCTCGCATTCGAGCCCGATCTCTTTGCATACTTGCGCGGCCCGTATACGCAGATCATTAAAGACGGACTGATCGACGAACAACGATTCACGGCACGCTTCCAGCGCTTCGGGCCTTCCCTCCAGCGCTTTCTCCATGCGCCCCCACAGGCCGGGCTTCAGCCGGAGCCGGTCGACCAGGACGCGCGACGCCCCGGCGTCCCTGACCCGTGCCAGTATGTCGGCCAGGCGATCACCATCGGTGAAGCCGGGCACCAGCGGCCCGACAAACGCCCAGGCCGGGATGCCGTTGTCTGAAAGCCGGCGCAGCGCGTCCAGCCGTTCGCCGGGCCGGGACGCGCCGGGCTCCAGGATAGCGGAGGTCTCGTCATCCAGCGCGGTGATCGTCATGCCCGCTTCTTTTTCCGGAAAGTCCCGGATGAGGTCGACGTCCCTCACGACCAGGGCCGATTTCGTCTGGATACAGACCGGAAACCGTTTCGCCAGCAGCACTTCCAGGCAGCTGCGCGTCAGCTTCAGCTTTCCTTCCAGCGGCTGATAAGGGTCAGTGACCGTACTGATGCCCACGACGCCCGGTTTCATCCGCCTCAGCTCCTTCTCCAGCACCACCGGGATGTTCGTCTTCGCCGTCACGAATGCTCCCCAGGGTTCCGGGCCGCCATAGCGTAGAGTGGACGGCGCGTAGCAATAGATACAGCCGTGCTCACAGCCGGTATAGGGATTGAGCGTGTAGTCCAGCCCCGGCAGGCCGGACTTGCTCATGGCCGTCTTGCATGTCGCCTCCGCGTACCGCATGCGCCCTCCTCAGAAATCGGTCAGCCGGCGCTGGAACCGCGAGTCCTTCAGGATGAAGCTGTTCCGCGTCCAGCGGCTGATCGGTATGTCGAACTTCGTCTGGATGTGCGTCAGCGCCGCCTCCAGCGTGTTGAACTTCTCGTGCGGCCCCTTGAGCGCGGCCCGCACGTTCTCCCGGACGTTCCAGACGCCGACGGGCATGACGTACCCGGAATGCGCCTCGCGCAGGATCACGACCTTTGCCTGCCGGCCTTCCTTCAGCAGGTACTCGCAGGTGGCCAGCCGGGCCGCGTAGTAGCAGCCCCCGATGCTGGCGTAGGTCGTCCGCCCCTCGAAACGTTCCGCGTCCGAGATGATCATGATCTCCCGCCCGGCCGGGTTCCAGACAGTGTCCGGGTACCACGCCTCGACGAGCTCGTAGCTCCAGGGCTCCGGGAGCATCAGGACGATGAACCGGTTGTCGAGCTGCCAGCTCTCGAACACCCGGTACTCGTTGATGACCGGCAGCGTCCGGACCTCATCCATCAGCGTCTCCCCGATGATGCTGTCCACCGCGGTGATGCTCTGCCGGGTGGGGACGATCCGCCGCGTCTTTTTCGCTCCGAAGGCGCCCATGCTGAACGCCCGCTGGATGCGGGTGACCAGCGTGTCGTTGCCGTACAGCTCCAGCACCGCGTCCCGGGCCATCAGGTCCGCATCGTAATAAGCCTTCTCGATGCGATTGTCCAGCCTGAAGTTCCCGAGATCGGCCTTCTTCAGCGGCGCGGAAGGGCCGAAGGGCTGCACCTCGTCGTCCAGCTCGATACGCCCGGAAGGCTTGCGGAAAAACTCCGCGTTCGTGTCCACCGGGTTCTCAGCCATGGAGAGCAGCGCCATGTTTTCCACGATCTTGCCATACTTCTCGGGCTTGCGGACATTGACTTTATACATGCCCCGCACCAGCGAGCTGCGGAAGCCCACGATGTCGTCGATCGTCTTGCCGATCCATCGCTCCGGCGTGTCCAGCTCCGAGGTGTCGCCGATCACCGGCGGCACCAGCGGGCCGATGGAGACCATCGGATACCCGTGCCGCCCGACGAAGACGCCGGGGGCCGAGCCATAGATCGTGGTCGCGTCGATCTTCGGGGCGTTCTTCAGCTTCGCGTAAAACTTGATGAGAATGGGACAGCGCTCTTTGCCGCAGAACATTTTCATGCCCTTGCACAGCGCGCAGAGCGGCTGCTCCTTCTCGCTGATCAGCCCTTTCGCCTGTTTGACTGAAAACGGATCGGTGCGGTCGAACGTCGCGTCCATATGGATGATCATAAGAGGGCGGCGCAGAATATAAAGTAAAGTTAAGGAGAGTGAAAGTATTAGACGTGATGAGATTATTGTCGTTCCTGATATGTCCTGGACTATCCCGGGCGGTGGCCGGGCGGTGGCCGGGCGGTGGCCGGGCGGTGGCCGGGCGGTGGCCGGGCGGTGGCCGGGCGGTCTCGCGCGCGCACGAGGGACAGGGCCAGGCAGGCCTCACGTCCCGGTGGCCGGCCTGTCAGACTTTCCGGTATGCAGGAATGCGCCACGTTAAAAACGCGTATATTACCGGGCAGGCGGTATTAAACTGCGTTCGCTGCGCTCGCTGTAGCCGATATAGTCGCTATGCATTAGAAACAGTAGCTACGAGAATGATCAGGCGCCTTTCAACGCCTTCGCCACCAGCGGGTCGTTCAGGATGGACTCGGCGTCCTCGCGGGATATTTTAAAGGTGCTCTTCAGCGTGTCCGCCAGAGCGGCCGCCGTCAGCCCGCCGTTGTGGCGTTTGATCTTGATCAGGCTGAGGGCATACTTGACCCGGTGCTCGCGCTCGCGCAGCTGGTAGGCGCGGATGGCGCGCAGGAAATCGACCTTCCGGAACTCCGGCCAGAAGGGCGCGCAGATATAGATGGCGCACTCGTTGCCGCTGGCCTCCCAGGGCAAAAAGTTCGAGGTCCGCTCGTCGCCGCCGGTGCGGATGATCAGGTCGACGTCGGACTTGGGGTTCTTGTTGAAGTACAGGTACCGGTCCAGGGTGCTCTCTGTGATTTCGGCCGGGGACAGCTCGCCGGACTGCACCTTTTCCGCGATCTTGATCGCGCCGTCGACGATCTCTTTCCGGCCGCCGTAGGCGATGGCGATGTTCAGGTAATAATTATCGTAGCCGGAGGTCGCGTCGTCGGTCTGCCGGACCTCGTTCCGGACGTCCTCCGGCAGCATGGCAATGTCGCCGACACAGGTGATCCGCAGGCGCGAGGTGTGCGTGCGCGGGCGCTCCCGCGATTCCCGGAGCTTGGCCTTAACCAGGTCGAAGATGGCCTTTTTCTCGCGCTCGGGCCGCTTGAAGTTTTCCGTGGAAAAGCTGTATAATGTCAGTTGCTTGACGCCGATATCCTCGCACCAGTTGATTACCCGCTCGGTGGAGTCCGCCCCGTAGGTGTGCCCCTTCTCCACGGATTCCCCGATGCGCCGGGCGAACCGGCGGTTCCCGTCCATGATGATGGCGATGTGCTGGGGGATGGGGCTTTTGAGCACCTCCCGGGAGAGCGAGTACTCGTACCAGCGGTAGATGAACGGAACGTACTCATACCATTTCGAGAATAGTAGTTTACGCAGTAT
Organism: Methanocella sp. PtaU1.Bin125; assembly: GCA_002067315.1. Lineage (GTDB taxonomy): Archaea > Halobacteriota > Methanocellia > Methanocellales > Methanocellaceae > Methanocella_A. Next base: position 15,036 of record MVRA01000172.1, read on the forward strand.
ATCACGGAGCATATTCACGAGCTCTCGGTCTCGCGGAGCGCCTCGCGCACGAGCTGCCGGTACTTCTCCTTGATCGAGTACATGTTGTGGTCGCCGGTCACGTCGACGCTGAGGATGCCGGTCTTCGAGCCCATCAGGCCCACCATCGCCGGAGTCCCCTTGTTCTTGACATCAAAGTTCTTTTCCCTCAGGTAATCGTCGATGTCTTTAGTCTCGTAGAGGCCCCCGTTGAGGAACAGCTCCAGGACCGCGCGGCGACGGCCGTCTTTGTCCCTGCTAAGATAGTCCTTAATACGCGATAACACCGTTTCGTCTTCACCGCTGTTCAGAGCGACCACTCCCGGATGATAAAGTGAGGTTGAGATTGAAACTGACAGTAATCAGTAAATTTTCATTAATCATAAAGGTATTCTCTCCACGATCAGCCCGTCCTTCAGCGGGTACCTCTCGACGATCGATTTGCCGGTACCTGCGATGTCATCGCCTGCCTCATCGAGGAGCCACCAGGCCATTTCTATCCGGTCCCCTTCGCGCCGGTACATGTCCTCCGGAATATCCAGCCGGCGCAGGGATTGCAGCGCATCGTCGACGTCCCCTGTGATCTCCCCGTATACGAGGGTCCCGTCGGCAGTGACCTCGTCAAAGGGCCTGGCCACGTTTGACGCGGTCCGTTTCAGCCTTTCCCGTAGCTGGACTGCATCCTTGAAGCGGGACGAGCAATACCTAGTATTTGCTATGCTATTTAAAACTATCTCGCGGCCGACCGCCTCGCTACCCGCCACCGCGTTCGAGACGTCGTCCCGGAGCGCGTAGCCCCGGTCCCTCATTGCCTCACAATTGGTCTCGGAGAACTCCAGCTCGTTCAGGTTCAGGAAGCCACCCTCTTCCGCCACGGCTTTCTCGATCATCGGCACCGCCCGGATCGCCGGTATCTCCACGCCGGCGCTCATGCCGAGCTCGATCGCATACTTCAGGGCCTGATGGTATACCGAGCCGTAAAAACAGTCCTGACAGTCTTCAGGCGGATGCAGCCGGATCTCGTCCAGGCCCGCGTCATGCAGGGCATCGAGCATGTCCGGGGACGGGGCCGTACAGGTGTACAGGTGGACGTGGTGATCGCGGCCGAAGGTCTGCTTCAACAGGCGGATATAAAACAACACCCGCTCGGGCCGGGCCAGCGGCTCCCCGCCGGTGATCCCGGTACCCAGCGCGTTCATTCGCTTCGCTTCATCGATCACGTCCTCCACGGCATGCACGCGGCGCTCGTTGGCGTAGGTGACGTCGACGTCCTTGCGCTCCGCGGAAACCGGGCAGTAGAAGCAGTCCCGGCCGCAGACGCCGGTAACGAACAGCACCAGCTTGGCCCCCTGATGGCACAGGCGGCAACCCTCGGGCAGCGCATTGTGCATCGAGCCGGTAAAGTCCTCTTCAATTTTTTTCTTCTTAGCATTCTTCGGGGCCATGTCCAACCATACCAGATAACAGAAATATTTGTATTTTTCGATCTCTGGCAACTGCCGGATAAATACTTTACTTTCAGAAATGGAATGGCCACGTGCCCGCGACGCTCCCGCGGACTGGCAGCCATCGGGGCTGCCGGGCGGGCGCCCTCGCGCGCGGGTACATAAGCCGGGATGGCAGATACGATAAGCACAGCCATTGGCCTTTTTATATCTTCGCGCGCTCGAACTTGTCGTTCGCCTTCAGGGGCTTGGTCGCGTCGATGCCCATCTTGGACGTGATGTTGTCCTCGCAGACCGGGTCGAGCGAGCTGCCCCGGACGTGGGAGATGACCATGACATCACGGTCGGCCTTCGTCCGGGTCGCGATCGCGTATTCGACGTCGGCCGGGTCGAAGATGTCGATGTCGGTGTCCACGACCACCACGTGCTTCAGGCTCGTGTGGGCCGCAAAGGCGGCCATGATGGCGTTCTTGCCGTCGCCTTCGGTCTGCTTCTCGATCTGCACGATCGCGTGCAGATAGCAACACCCGCCCTCGGTGAGCACGACGTTCTTCACCTTCGTCACGCCGCCGACGGCCTTGTAGATCAGCGGCTCGTATGGTACGCCCATGAGAAGCTTGTGCTCGTTGCCGCCGGGCATGATGCCGTGGTAGATCGGGTCCTTCCGGGTGGCCATGCCCTTCAGGTGGATGACCGGCTCGGGCCTGATGTGGTCGTAGGAGCCGGTGATGTCCACGAACGGCCCTTCCTTGACCTTCTCCACGGGATCGATCTCGCCCTCCAGCACGATCTCGCCGTGCGGCACCTCGACGCCGTTGTCCAGCGTGACCAGCTCGAGGGGCTCGCCCTTGAGCGCGGAGGCATAGCGCCATTCCATCCCTTCGGGCACCCGGGTCGAAGCGGCAAAGACCGTGACCGGGTCGACGCCGATCACGATGCCGACCTGCAGCGGCTCGTTGTGCTTCGCGGCCTCTTTGTGCATGACATACGTGTGCCGGGGCGGGACGAGACGGGCGGCCAGGGTGGTGTCGTTGACGACCATCAGGCGGTGAATGGAGGCGTTCATCTGGTCTTTGTACTTCGAGACCACGATGCCCGCTGTGATATAGGCGCCACCGTCCTTTTTGAAGTGCTTCATAACAGGCAGCCGGGACAGGCATGCCTTCGACTTATCCTCGAACATGGGCGAGTCGTCGACGACCTTCGTGGTGCCACTGCCATAAGACGTGCCGGTCAGCTTCGCAGTGATACCTTCCTGCGGGACGCCCAGCGCCATCGCCAGCGCCTCCCGGGAGTTCATCACGTTCATGACCGCTTTCTTGCCGCCGAAGCAGTCCTTGAACAGGATGCACCGCCGGTTTGAATAGGCCATCCGGGGAGCTTCGAATACCGGCGAAACCGGCCGGTCGATCTCCAACAGGTTATTGTCCTTGCGATGCTGCTCGATAAACTCCCGGAACGTGAATCCCACTCTCATGCCTCCAAACTCGTCTGCGATATCCGCTGCGCTGCAGCGTTCATTTATACCGGTGCCCTCCGGATAATAAATTTGTCGGTGAATGCCCCGTAAAAGAAAGACTTAATAACATAAAGGATGATTCGATTCTAGTTACAGGGTGGTTAGTTCTGGCTCGAGTAGTCTCAACTATAATAACTATCTGTATATTGCTTATCGTAGCGCTGCCGGTGACAACCAATGCGCAATATACGGGCGGCGCTACAGTCCCACAAGAGATTTTTACGGTAAATATCGATGAAATCCTCGGCTCGTACGGGCTGGGCGAAAACGACAGGATCGTCAGGGTGAACCTTGGCTCAGTCATCACGGTGAACAATCCTCTGGTGATCATGGGCAGCGGGGTCGACGTGATGGAAAGAGAGGGGTTCGGTATCTACACTGCTGCCAGCCCGGTAGATCCGGCCATGGTCCTCGACGACGGCACGCGCACGTTCATGGGACAGAGCATCGAAGAATTCGACCTGATCGTCGTGGGCGGCCCGGATCACAACGCGTACACGAAGGAATTGCTGGAACGCGGCATCATCACATACGGCACTACCGACGTCAAGATGCCGGGGCTGGTCATCGAGATGGCGAGCCTGCCGAACGGCCATAAGGTCCTCGTCGTCGGCGACGTCGCGGGATATCCCTACCATAAGAAGGACCTGCCGCTGAACGGCATCCTGCCGGAAAAGTACGCAGGCGTGGCAGCCGTATTCTTCGGGATGGGCCTGGGCCTGCTCGGGACCATATCAAGTTTAAACAGCTACTTTTCCTCGCTCTGGGACAAGATATGGACCTTTATCTGGGGCTACCTGACGTCCCACGCGAGCGAAGCAGCCAGCGAGAAAGAGACTGAGGCCCGGAAGATCAAGGTGGCGAAGACGAAGAAAGCCATCATCATGGGCTATTCCGGGAAGGAAATCGTGGCCGCGATCGCCAGCGCCCTCCTCTTTGGGATCGCCTTCGTGATCGCCGACCGGCTGTCGCTGGCCCCGATTAACATCATGGTCTACATCCTGACAGGCGGCATCGCCCTGGCGGCCCACGATTTCGCCCACCGGCTGGTCGCGTACCTCATGAAGATAGACTCCGAGTTCCAGTTCTGGGGGGTGGGCACCGTCATCATGCTGCTCACCTCGTGGCTATTTGGCCTGGCTTTCGCGCAGCCGGGGAGGTTCCTCATCGAGAAGAGCGACATGCAGCCACGTAAGCTGGCGCTAATCACGCTGGCGGGACCGGCCATCAGCCTGGTGCTCTCGATTCTGTTCCTGCCGCTGGTCTTCTTCGGGGGCATCCTGGCGCAGATCGGCATGCTCGGGTTCTCGATGAACCTGGTGACCGTCGTCTACAACCTGATGCCCTTCGTCCCGATGGACGGGAAAGCCATCTTTGACTGGAGCAAGCTGTTCTGGGCCCTGGTGTTCGTGCCCATCACGCTCTTCTTCCTGGTGATGACGTTTTTCGTGCTGGGCTAGAAGGCGGTAATTAATAGAGGATAAGAGGGCTCATCGAGCCCTTTCTATTTTTATCACCGATACAAATGTATTATCAAATTGTAACAATCCATATCAAAAGTTTAATGTCTAAATAGTACCATATATAATCGCTAAAAACTTATGGAACTGTCCGATCGGTATGAGCTTTCGATATGTCCCGGTAGTCCTTGTCGTCTTATTCACGTTAGTATCGACTATCTGCCCGGCATACGCACATGGCATTCCACAGCTCGCTTATATCATCGACACCGATGAGATGCTCGCCTGTTTCGGGCTGGCTGGCGATTGTAATGCCACCATTATAAATGCAGCCCCAAATATCAGCCTGAATCACGCGATCGTCGTGCTGGGCTCCAGAGCGGACACGACCGAACTGGGTGCCTTTGAACGGTACACGGCCGTGCACCCGGTCTATGAAAAGCTGATCATCGACGACAAGACCGATGCCATTTTCGGCGTCAGCACCGGCGAGTTCGACCTGATCCTCATAGGCGGCCCGGAGCATAACGCTTATACGAAAAAGTTACTGGACCAGGGGGTCCTCAAGCTCGATAATGTCAACATGAGCCAGACAGGTGTGGTCATCGAAGAAGCGAAGACTTCGTCCGATCACGTTGTGGTTGTCATCGGCAGCGCTAACGGGTATTCGAATTATACCCCCGTAACGATCGCTCCCGTGATCATCAGCCCGCCGGTACCGCCCATTGCCCCGGTCGCAGCCATGGTCACGGGCGCCGGTATCGGAGCTGTCGGCTCGTTTGCCGCGTTCTGGAGCCGCACGTTCGAGTTCATGTATGGCTTCATCAGCACGTTTGCCGGAGAGGTGGCGTGCGAAAAGGAGACCGAAATCCGGAAAATTCACGCCCGCCGCCTTAAGAAGATAGTGTTCCTCGGCTATTCGTGGCGGGAGATCATCGTCGCCGCTTCCTGCCTCCTGCTCTTCAGCATCGCCTTCGTCATCGCCGACAGGATGAGCCTGCTGCCGGGAAACATCTTGTTCTATCTCGTGGTCGGCGGCTTCGTGGTCGTCGCCCACGACCTCGGGCACCGGCTGGTAGCTTACTGGCTGAAGGTGGATGCCGAGTTCCGGTTCTGGGGCCTGGGCAGCGCGACCATGCTGCTGACTTCCTGGCTGTTCGGCCTGGTGTTCGCGCAGCCGAGCCGGGTCATCATCGAAAAAGAGGACCACACTTCCGAACACATGGCAGCTGTCATGCTGGCGGGCCCGACGATAAGCCTGGGGCTGTCCATCATCTTCCTGATCATGATGTTGTGCGACGGGCCAGCGGGCACCATCGGCCTGCTCGGGTTTTCCATGAACATGGTCACCGTAGTCTACAGCATGATGCCTTTCGACCCGATGGACGGCAAAACCATCTTCGAATGGAACCGGCTGTACTGGGCGATACTGTTCATCCCGATCACGTCGCTCTTCATCATAGCGACCTATATCGTCGTCTAAGCTACAGACAGCCGGGTATATGCAACCGGACGTAATGGCCAGTAAGATAGTCGTCACACCAACACCAGCACCAACACTTTTACCAACACCAACACCCACCGTTACGCCCGCTTCGACATCTTAGCCGCCACCGTCACCAACGCCCACGCCTGCACGCGCGCACATACCGACCACTACCCCAGCACATTCACCAACGCCGCACCAACACCGTAACCATTCGGACGACCGCCTGCGACGGGGCCTGACCTTACACAGTATACATAATCACCGGACGCTCACGCGCGCATGTGTGTGACCGCAGCGCAGGCTGCCCGTATGTACAGCGCAGGCTGCCCGTATGTACAGCGCAGGCTGCCCGTATGTACAGCACTGGCTGCCCGTATGTACAGCGCAGGCTGCCCGTATCACCGGCGGCCCGGCCAGCGATACCGCAGACCAATCGATTGTCACAGACGGTACTCGTGCTGACGGGAGTATCTATGGCCCCTCGCATCCACTCACAAAAGCACGGCTGCGGCGCAGAATGTGATATATGGCTCATGCGATGGGTTTTTTAACCAGCCCGAGCTCGAAAAACATGCCCACCAGGGCTAAAACGATCCCCGCGATCATCATGAACGGATATAAGGACCCGCCTAAAAACGACTCTGTCTCTCCGGACGCGCCTGCGATACCCGGATCATATACGCCCGAGTTCTGGAAGCCGACAACAAACAGAAAGATGCCCAGGACGATGACCAGGGCCCCGGCCACGACAATCATACGCTCGAAGGAAGCCGGATTGTTCACCAGCCGGCCCAATAAGCCGCCCTTAGACGCATTTTTCCCGTCCCGCGGCGCTCCGGGAAGGTCGTACTGCGACAACAGGCCCTGTAACGACTGCGTCAACGCCGGCTCGCGCAGCCGGACACAGGCTTTCAGGTGTTTCCGGCTGATCACGCCGTCGTCGAACCGCTGCTTACAGTCGGGGCACAGCACAACGATGTTCCTGAACAGGCCGGAGAAGTCGGCCGGGTCGAAGCTCTCGATCGTGTATATCTCGAAGGCTTTACCGCCCTCCGCGGGTGCCCCGCATAGCTCGCATCTGTCGACGATGGCCAGTATGTCGGCGATCAGGCCCTGTGCTTGTCCCATAAAACGACCACAGTTTCAAATGATAAATGAAACTGGATTTTGTGACCCTATAAGCCTTTTCTATCCGAACGGTATTTACGAATCGTTAATTCAGTCTGCGTATGTCAAAGGCCTGTGATGCGTATCCCGACAACCGACAGCCCTGGCTGGCACAGGCGGGAAATGTCGTAACAGCGGTCCCGGCCGGCGGCGGCCAGACCGTCATGGCCGTATCGGGCCGCGACGGGAGCTATTCCCTCGACGTAAAGCCATTTATATACTCTGACCTCATCGGACAGGCCCGGGGCCCGGACGAGAAACACTATGACCTGAGATTCGTCTACGGGAACGGCGTCAGTTGCACGGGATTCATGCTCCGGGAGAATGAGACGGTCACAATCAACTATTATGCGCCGGGCATCGGGATATGACAACGACCCTACTCGTAGCAGACGATAGAGCTACCTATGGAAAATCTTTAATATTTAGACGTGATATTGAGTTGTGCTTCGCGTGCCAACGTGGCGGAACGGTGACGCAAACGCCTGCAGAGCGTTTTTAATCCGGTTCAACTCCGGACGTTGGCTTGCATGGTAGAGGTACAACTCTACCACTATTTTTATAATTTTTATTTGGTTTGTTTTGTATATGCCGAGATAATGGAAGTTATTCAGTAAACGTTTATCTCAAAGGTACGCATCTTAATATGATATCGCCATGGGAAAACCTATCCTTACCGCCGAAGATATTATTAATATCCAAATTCAGCAGATACAAGACAGCGATGCGGATGAAGATAAGGGTATGGGAGGTCTTATTCTATATGAGGGTACGCTCGAATTCATCCCTATATCTCTTGAAATGCCCGGTATAAAGGACGATCCGATTAAGATGGCGGCATTAGTATTATATAAAATAGCAAACGGTCACGTATTTTTGCAGGGAAACAAACGAACCGCTTTCGTTGCAGCAGATACTGTACTCGGCTGTTACGGCCTGTATATTGATGTCGAAACGCAAGAATTAGTCGATTTTATGATCAAGGTAGCGTTACCTGACAGTGTGACAATGGAAGACGTAGAGAGATGGATTGAAGAGCACGGCGATTATATTGAAAATAAATGTTAGCGTTTTGATAATTGTCTCAACGCTTCTCTGTTCCTCTGCATGCTCGCGGTGGCAATGCTACCTTTATCCCTACAAGCGCGATCAGAGAATCTTACACCTATCGTCTTTCGTGCCTCTCTGCTTATCATTCACGTCCCCCGCATAATGATTATATGACCTATTCTCGTATTCGATAATAAATACTTTTGTCCCGTACATGGGTGGTTACTAATTTGTAATTATATAATTTATCAGATAGCTTTATGTTGAACCACATGCCTGCGACTAAAAAAATAGGGGAGGGGAGCGCCCGCGCCCGGAATCGAACCGGGGCCGCGATGTCCGAAGCATCGCGTCGTGTCCGCTTGACTACGCGGGCAAAACTGTTTTTACTGGCCGTTGCTCTCTAAGAGCCGGCGCCATGCGTAGCCCCGGGCCTCGAACGCCCGGTCGATCCGCGCCCTGGTGTCCTCGACAGACGCGCCCGCGTCGAAGTAGACTTTCAACGCGCCGCCCTTGCCCGGCGTGCCGACCTCGATCGAGTCCTTCGCCTCGGGCTCGGTCTGCTGGACGTGCCGGACTATGATCTCCACCGGGGCCGATGGCTTCGCGCTACGGGCCATGAGCTCGCCCAGGAGCTCGGCCGTGTCGACGCCTTCAAGGCCGACCATCACGACGCCTCCGCGCGGATCTCCAAGCTCGCACACGCAGCGGACATCGAGGACGCCACAGTGACAGTGTAAGCGCCGGACTCGAAGCCGGACAAGGGGAGCGCGAAGACGAACTCGGTATCGCTCTGTGCGCTGCGATGTACAGGTATGGTCCGGACGCACGGCGACGGGCCTTCGAAGGTCACGGTCAGGGTGTCATCGACGGCGGGGCCGGGGTTGGCGAGGTTCATCCGGAGGACGACGTTGTGCTCGGTGGTCGTTGCGGTGAGGTCCTCGACGTGGACCTGGCCGGGCGGGTTGTTGACGCAGCCGGCCGTGAGTAGTATGGCCGTGATGGCCATGATGGTTAGCGGGTTGTTCTTTTGCATTAGTAGCACCTCGGGGGGCAAATGTCGCACGGGGGCACCGTCTCGACGTCGCTCCGTGGGTTTTCGCGTGTCTCTTCTTTCAACACCATGGCGCAGTCGGCGCAGAGGCCGTTGTGGAGCTGGTGGGCGGGGAGGACCTGCTCGCACAGGTCGCACGGTGCGAGCCGGAGGCCCCGGGGGCACTGGAGGCCCATGATGGCCACGGTGCAGCCGCCCTGATGGCGCCTGGGGCAGCCCTGGCACGGGTCCGTGACTGTGCGCTGCAGGTCCCTGGAGATCATGCCGCGTTGCCTCCGAGCTCGAGAACAGGCTGGCCAGCGGCCCGGGCGTTCTCTATCTCTTCGACCGGGACCTGGCGGGGATTGGAGAACACGAGCACTACGTGCGGCTCTCCGTTGCGCCACTTTTCTTCGAGGTCGAAGTTGACCTTGTAAGCGGCCTGCGTGCCGAACTGGTTTACGACGATTCTTATTTCTACACCTCTTCCCACCTCTGCCATGTTTTTTTCACCTCCTCCAAATTTTAATCATGTTTGTCTGTCTGTCCTGGTCGATAACGGTTCTGCTTGCGGTTGACGTGCTGCGGATGACTTGGCGGCCGTCCGGGGATATTATGACTTCGTAGTTCGTCTTTTCGTACATCTTACCACCTATGCAGTAAGTTACTGCAATGCATACATATGAATGCTAAGTATATAATTGTTTGTAATGCATACATTTATAACATAATAGGTAAATATGTAAGCAGTGCATTATTATGCAGCAGATACAGACAATTAACCAGGAGAACACGGAATTGCCCGAAGACTACACCTCGCTACGAATCAAGGTAGCGACGAAAGAACGGCTCAATAAAGCCCGACACGAGCTGTACGCGGACAGCTTCGACGACGCG